>DJIE01000237.1 GCA_002433465.1 Salinisphaera sp. UBA6602 | reverse complement strand
GCCTCCACTGCTCGGCGCTACGCCCAAGGGGGCCGAATACAGACAAGCTCGCTGGCGCTCGCTCAACGTCACGGCTTTTGTAGTCGGCTTAGCGAAGCGTAAGCCGACAAGAACGCAGCCAAAGTGCCAGTTTTAAGTGCATAGTCGTATAGACGCCGTGCTAGGCGTTAGCCGACTGTATTTGGGCCCCGTGTGGAGCGAACGAGGAGCACAGGGCCGAAGGTGTCCGGCGCACGGTGCCGGTGCGCGTAGCATGTTTGAGGAGCGCCAAAGCGATTTGAGTTCTGCGCGCATCCCTTCGGCACGCGCATCGCAGAGGTTCGGCGCGCTTCGCGCCGACGCGCAACCCGCGCGTCTTAAGTTAGCAAGCTGACGTCCGGCCTGCGCTCTACTTATGGCCGCTGGGCGAGCCCCAACAAAAAACGCCCCGGCAAAGCCGAGGCGTTTTCTCTCCCAGTTCCAGCGACGCGGAACTAGAACTTCACGTTCACCCCGGCAATCACGCTGCGTCCCGGCTGGGCGACGCGCAGGAACGAGGTGCTACGCACGATCTCGTCGTCGAGCAGGTTGTCGCCGCGCAGATAGACCATGGTTTCGGTATCGTCGTAGCCGGCCAGGCGATAGCCCACGAAGGCGGTGAGGTCGGTATAGCCGGCGGTTTCGTCTTCCAGCGGGCCCTCGTTGTCCTGGCGGCTGGCGCGCAGGGCTTCCACGCTGCCCAGCCAGGTCTTGCTGTCGTAGTCCAGGCCCACGCCGTAGCGCCCGGGGGTGATACGCGGCAGGTTGGTGTCGTTGTCCAGCTCGGCCCGTACGTAGTCGCCCAGCACGCGTGCGGTCAGACGATGGGCGCCTTCGATCAGGTCGTAGCCCACCTCGGCTTCGCCGCCGTAGAAGGTGGCATCGGCCGCGGCGTAGTCGATGAGCAGGAATTCGCCATCCGGCGCGAACTCGCCTTCTTCGTTCACACGGTCGGCAATGCCGTCGGAAGCGGGTGTGCCGGTGCCGTCGGCGTCGACGCCGGCATCGACCGAGCGCTGGTAGATGTAGTCGTCGTACTTGGTATAGAACAGGCTGGTATCGAAGCGCAGGCGGCCATTGATACGCCGCAGGCCCAGGTCGAAGCTGTTCGCCGCTTCTTCGCCGAAATTGCCGTTGCCGCGTTCGTAGGTGAGCGTGGCTTCGTGCGGACCAAAGCTGTAGAGCTCTTCGGTGGCCGGGGCACGCTCGTAGCGCCCGGCGGTGGCGGTAAACACGTAGTGATCGCCGATGGTGCGCTTGGCGCCCAGCGATACGCTGATCGGGGTGTGGTCGGTGTCCGAACGGTCTTCGCTGGTGTCCTGCTCCTGGTATTCGACGCGCAGGCCGCCCTGCACGGTCCAGTTGTCGTCGAGCGGGCGTTGTTCGACCCAGAAGGCCGCCAGCGATTGCGTATCGGTGGCAGGGACGAACGACTCTTCTTCGCCATAGGCCTTGAAGTCGCGGTCGAAACCCTGCACGCCGAAAATGCCGGTAAAGCCGGCGACCGGCGCGTGCTCTGCGGCGATACGGAATTCGGTTTCCTTGTTGTCGAAGAACGCTTCCGGGGTTTCCTCGCCTTCGGTATGCAGGTAGTCGGTATAGGCGCCGGAGAATTCGAGCCGCTTGATGCCGGGAGCCACGTCGTAGACCTCGCCCTTGAGGTCGTAGCGGTCCTGGGTCAGACGGATCTGCGCTTCTTCGCCGGGGATGCCGTATTCGCGCCCGAAATGGCTCACCGCGCCGCCGACATAGCCCCAGTCGCCGGAATAAGACGAGCCGGCGCTGTAGGTGTCGGTATCGGTGGCGCTGTTGTCGATCAGGCGGCTGTTGTCGGCCTCGTAGTCGTCGGTCAGGCGCTTCAGGCCCTGCACGTTGAGGGCGAAGTCGCCGATGCCGCCGGTGACATCCAGTCGCTGCAGTCGCTGGCCCAGCGTGCTGTCGCCGCGTTCGAGTGTGGCCTCGCCGGTGATGCCGTCGGGTGCGGTCATGGGGATACGGTCGGTGACCACGTTGACCACGCCGCCGATGGCGCCGGAGCCGTAGAGCAGCGTGGACGGGCCCTTGAGCACTTCGACCTGGCGTGCCGAATAGGGGTCGATACTGACCGCATGATCCTGGCTGAGCGTGGAGACGTCGGCCGAGGCCAGGCCGTTTTCCTGTACGCGCACGCGCGCGCCAGACTGGCCACGAATGACCGGGCGGCCCACGCCCTGGCCGAAATCGGCCGAACTGATGCCGGGCGTGTCGGCCAGCGTGGCGCCCAGGCTCTGGCCGCGCTTGCGTACCAGTTCGGGGCCGGTAACCACGGTGGCGGCTTCGATGGCCTGGCTGGGGTCTTGATCGTCAAAGGCCAGGGCTTCGACCGAGATCGGCGCCAGCAGCGTGCTTTGGGCGGCGCTATCGCGGTCGTTGTCATTCGCGCGTTGCGGTTGGGCGAATAGAGGTTGCCCGGCCCCAAGCAGGCACATGCCGGCCGCGGGCACGAGCAGGCGTGCATATTTCGAGTAAGCCATGAGAAGAGTTCCGTCTGATATACGAACCCGCGACAGGGGTTCGAAGAAATGCCGCTACGGCGGCGCCTGGGTTGTTACGGTCAGACGAAACGTCGGGGTGGGGCCCGTGCGGCATGGTGGCCGAGCTGGATACGGGCATGGCCGGCATGGATCGGCTGCGCCGCCATGCGGGGCCGGGAAAGGAGGAGCGTCAGCGCTGCGGCCTGGGCCGGGGGTGCGCCGGGCGAATGTCCGTGTACGCAGCTCGTACAGGCATGATCGATATGGGCAACGTCGATCGGATGATCGAAGGCATGGGCGAACACGAGCGCCTGCACGCACAGCAATGCGAGCACCACGAGCGCACGACGTAAATGCCTGTTCCCCATCCCCAATCGAACTCATGTTCGCCGGCCGGAAAAGCCGGTCGGCGCGAATATTACGTTATAAAGTTGCAATAAACCAGCGAGGCGTCGCTTTTTATGGCGCTAAGCGCACCGGCGTCCGCCAAATCCCCGAGCGTTACGGCACGTATTCGCGCACGCCATAAAAAAGCCCCGCGTACCCAGGGCACGCGGGGCTGATACGGGTCTGACACACCCGTTGATGTAGCCGCGATCAGTCGCTGGCGCGTGTCACCTTGAATACGGTGCCGCCCGCATCGTCGCTGATATAGAGCGCGCCCTCGGGGCCCTGGGCGAGGCCGGCGGGGCGATGTTCGGCGCTGCCGGGCGAGGCGACGGTTTCGCCGCTGCCGGTAAAGCCGGCCGCCCCGGCGAAGTCTTCATAGTCGCCGCTGGCCTTGCCGTTTTTGAACGGCTGGTAGATCACCCGATAACCGGCCTGCGGGCTCGGCGCGCGGTTCCAGGAGCCGTGAAAGGCGATGAAGGCGCCGCCGTCGTATCGGGAGCCGAAGCCGTTGCCGTCGTAGAACAGGATGTCCATCGGTGCCCAATGGGCGGGATAGGCGGCCAGCGGTTTTTCGTAATCCGCACAGCGGCCGACCTTGTCGCCGTCGCCGCCGTATTCCGGGCCGAGCACTTTCTTGTCGGCTTTCGGGTCGTAGTAGCAGAACGGCCAGCCGAAATGATCGCCTTCGTCGATGGCGAACAGTTCCTCGGCGGGCAGATGCGCGCTTTGTTCCTGGGTGAACTTGTCCGGCCAGTTGGAGTGCAGCTGATCGCGACCGTGCTGGACGCCGTAGAGCTGGCCGTCGTACCAGTCGAGCGCGAACATGTTGCGCAGGCCGGTGGCGTATTCGGTTTCTGGCTTGAAGGTCTGGCCGGTTTCGGTGGCCGAGAAGGCCCAGATGCCGCCGTGGTTATCGAGCAGCGGGCAGGGGTCCTGGCCTTTCGAGCCGGGCTGACGATCGCTTTCCTGGCAGGCATTGGACGGCGCGCCGTTATTTACGAACAGCTGGCCGTCTTCGCTGATCGCCAGTCCGCGCGCGGCGTGCGACGACTGCTGTGGCAGGCCGGTGACAATATGTTCGGGCTCGCCCTGCGGCACCAGGTTACCGTCGAGCTTGTAGCGGTAGATATCGGTGACGGTGGCGGCATAGAGCCAGCCGTCGTGAATCGCAAGACCGGTCCCGCCGCCTTCGCCGAAGGTCTTGCGCTCGTCGGCCACGCCGTCGTCGTCGCTGTCGCGAAGCGCCATCAGGCCGTGGCCGTCCACATCGTTGGCCAGATTTATATAGACGACACCGTTGTCGGCCACCGCCAGATGTCGGGGCGTGCCGGCATCCTTGGAGAACTGCGTTGCACAGAAACCGTCGGGCAGAGCGAGCCCGGCGCTGTCGCAGCCCTCGGCCGCGCTTGCACTGCCGGCCGCAAAAAGACCCGTTGCAGCCAGGGTGGCGGCGCAGAGCGTGGAGAACGTCAACGTTCGCATCGATGATCCATTGATGGTGACAAATCCGTGCGTCGGTTATAGCAGTTACCGAAGATCCCACGCAAAACCCCATAAAAACGATCAAGCAACTATTGAAACGTTTATCGGCGGCCCTATCTTTCCTGACGTAGCAACGCAGCCCGTTGATTGAGGGCGAAAAATTAAGGAGGAATGATCATGGCCATTCAGCGTTATCAGAACCGTTTCGAGCCGAGCAGCCTGCTCGCCCAGTTCAACGACGAGATCAATCGCATGTTCGTACAGGACAACAATGCCTTCCCCGCGCTTTCCGGCGGGGCGTGGACGCCGAACGTGGATATCCGCGAAACAGGCGATGCCTATCACATCGAAGCCGAGGTGCCGGGCGTGGACCCACAGGCGA
>DJIE01000046.1 GCA_002433465.1 Salinisphaera sp. UBA6602 | reverse complement strand
GCCCAGCCAGTTCGGCACCACCTTCGATGCGGGCAGCACGAAGGTATAGGCGCCGGGCGTCGCCGCCTTGAGCAGACGAAAGCTGGTGTTCTCTACCTTGGCATAGGTCGAGATTTCGGACAGATCCCGACACACCAGCGTGAAGAAATGATCGCGCCCGAAGCCACGCATCTGCCGGATACGATCGATCGCGTTCTTGTCGCCCATCGCGCACGCAAGGCCGTAGGACGAGTCCGTCGGATAGGCAATCACCCGGCCTGCGCGCAAGGCATCGGCCACCTGGCTGATACGGCGCGGCTGCGGGGTTTCGGCGTGTACGTGAACGATTTCGGCCATGCGGGCATTATATCGGCTACGTCGATGGCGCGGCAGGTTTTTTCGTCGTTCTTGGCCGATCGCGCCCGAGATGCGGCACACTGCGCCTTATCGGTATTACAAACTCTGGTCAGGACAATCCCATGGATTACTTTGCGATCGTGTCTTTCGATGTGGCGGACAGCAGCGATGGCCGCAAGAAGGCCGTCGACGAACACCGTGCACGGCTCGAGGAACTCGACCAGGCCGGGCGCCTGCTCACCGCCGGCCCGCTGCCGCGCGAGGATGCCTATGGCAAGGTCACCGACGGCTTTCAGGGCAGCATCATCATCGCCGCGTTCGACAGCCTTGACGATGCCCGTGCCTGGGCCAAGGTCGATCCGTACAACGCCGAGGGCGTGTACATGGAAAGCACGGTCTATCCGTACAAGAAGGTTTACTGAGCGTATGAGTGATCGTATTCCGCGTATTCGCGAAGCGCTCGAACAGGGCCTGAACACGCAGGAAGTCGCAATCCGTGACGACAGCCACCTGCACGCCGGCCATGCCGGGGCGAAGACGGGCCTGGGCCATTTCCATGTCACCGTCCGCTCGCCCCGCTTCACCGGCACGTCGCCCATCGAGCGCCACAAGCTCGTCTACGAAGCGCTCGGCACGTTGATGCAAACCGATATACACGCGGTATCGATTCGCGCGCTGGCGCCGGAGGAATAACCGGCGCGCCGCGCTGGCTGAACGACTCGCCCGCTCGACATAAAACAAGAACGAACGCCAGCGCGTTTGAGGGGACACAACATGATCCATCGCCCGTACCGGCACCGCACGGTGGCGATTGCCGTCGCCCTGACTTTCGGGCTGCCGGCCCATGCCCAGGACAGGGTCGGCGCCCCGGCCGGCGACGATGGCATCGACCGCCTCGAATCGCTCGCGCCGATCGAAGTACAAAGTCTGCGGCTGAACACCGAGGTGCTCACCTCGCCGGCCGCGGTCGACGTCACCGAAGCCCGCGATATCCAGCAGGGTCGGGCCAAGGCGCAGCTGGATTCCGCACTCAACCGTACGCCGGGCGTTTACGCCAACAACGGCAGCAACTTCGCCCAGAACCTGCGGATTTCCATTCGCGGCTTTGGCGCGCGCTCGGCGTTTGGCGTGCGCGGGGTCAAGGTGCTCGTGGACGGTATCCCGGAGACGCTGGCCGACGGCCAGGCCCAGACCGACACCATCGACCTCGGCGCGGTGGAGCGTCTTGAAGTGATCCGCGGCCCGTTTTCCGCGCTTTACGGCAACGCCACCGGCGGCGTGGTCGATATCACCACCACCACGCCGGCCAGCGGGCCAATCGATCGCGGCGAACTGACCGTGGGTGGCCACGGCTACCGGCGGATCGAAGCCGCCACCGCCCACGAGCGCGGCGACTGGGGCTATGCGCTGACCGCCTCCCAGCTCGATATCGACGGCTATCGCGCCCATAGCGAGGTCAAGAAACAGCAGCTCACCGGCAAGCTCGAACGCCGCGTGGGCGCCACCGGCACGCTGCGGCTGGTCACGCGCGTGCTCGATGCGCCGGACACGCTCGACCCCGGCGGCGTAACCCTGGAACAGGCCCGAGCCGACCGGCGCGCGGCACGCGACGCCAACCTCGCATTCGATGCCCGCCAGTCGGCCTCGCAGCAGACCGTGGGCCTGGTGTACGAAGACCAGCTCGCCGAGAACCAGAGCTATTCTGCAAACCTGTTCTACAGCAACCGCGACTTCATCCAGTATCTGCCCTTCGAGGATGCAGGCGTGGTGGCCTACGACCGCGACTTCTTCGGCGGCGGCCTCCAGAGCACGCGCTTCGACACGCTATTCGGCCACGACAACCAGCTCGTGGCCGGCATCGATGCCCAGATTCAGCAGGATGCGCGTACCCGCTACGACAACATCGCCGGCAACAAGGGCGCGCTCGGCCTGGAAGAAGATCAGCAGGCCACCAGCATCGGCGTGTTTGCCCAGAACGTGTTCTCGCTGACCCGGGATCTGGAGCTGACCACCGGCCTGCGCTACGACTATCTCGATTTCGATATCGACGACGCCTTCATCACCGCAACCGACCCCGACGACTCCGGCTCGCGCACCTATCACGAAGTCTCCGCCAACGCCGGCCTGAGCTATGCCTGGGCCGAGCGCCAGCGGGTATACGCCAACGTGGCCAATGCCTTCGAATCCCCCACCTTTACCGAATTCGCCGATCCGGCCGGCAACGGCGGCTTCAACAGCGACCTGGATCCGCAGAAAGCCACCCAGTACGAAATCGGCGCCAAGGGCGAGTTCGGCAGCCGCGCCCGTTATCAGATCAGCGCCTTCTGGATCGACGTACGCGACGAGCTGGTGGTGTTCAACGACGACGGCCGGCGCGATTTCTACGAAAACTCCGGCAAGTCGCGCCGCAAGGGACTGGAAGCCAAGCTCGAGTACGCCTTCAACGACGAACTATCGGCGATGGCGGCCTACACCCTCGCCGACTACGAATATCGCGAATTCGTCGATGACAGCGGCAACGACTATGCAGGCAATGCCATTCCCGGCCTGCCCGAGGAACGCCTGTTCGCGGAGCTGGCCTGGCGCGACGCGGATGTGGGCTATGCCACGCTGGACATGCGCTATGCCGGCTCGTTCTATGCCGACAACGCCAATACCGCCAAGATCGACCACGCATGGATCTTCAACGGCCGCGTCGGCAAGACCATCGAGGCCGGCGAAGACACGCTCACCGTCTATTTCGGCATCGACAACCTGTTCGACGAAGTCTATTTCGACAACATTCGTATCAATGCCTTCGGCGGGCGTTACTACGAGCCCGCGCCGGACCGCACCTTCTATACCGGGCTGGCCTACGAGCTATAGCGAGATGCGGGCCGCCGATGTGCGGCCCGCGCGCAGATCAGCTGTCGGCAAGAAAGCGCTGCAGCGTCTCGGCGTCGAGCTTGTCGAGTTTGACGATTTCGGAGCTGGCCTGGGCAGCCGCGCCTTCGGGCTTGCGGCGCAGAATCACCAGCGGCTGATAGGCATCGAACTCGGCGATACGAAACGCCACCGTCGGGTCGCGCTCGACATCGCCGGGGCCATGAATACCGCAACGCACGACCGACCATTCGGTATGCGCCTGTTCGAAGTATTCCCAGCCGTCGGCCTCGGCGGCCTTTCGAAACGCGGGCGCGACCAGCGACTCGAGCGTCTCGCGCACCTGCTTTTCGATCGTGGCCCGACGTTCGGCCAGACGCTCGTTCGCGCCGAGTTTGGACTGTACTTCATCGGTGGTGACTTCAAGCCAGCTAAGCGCCACGAGACTCTACCTGTATGAACAAATAAACGGCGGCCAAGCGTAAGCGCTGGCGTGTTCGTGTACAAGCGTTTACAGATGACAGCGAGGGCAACCTCTGTACAAGACGCCGTGGTCGTTCCGACGTGCGTCACGCATGGCGGGCCCGAAAAGACAGGCGTGGCGTGCCCGTTGCACGCAAGCGAGGCCTCGGCGCCGGCCAGGCGCGCAATGAGCGGCTCGTCAAGCCGCGATTCGTCACAGCCT
>DJIE01000181.1 GCA_002433465.1 Salinisphaera sp. UBA6602 | reverse complement strand
AATACTGGGGTGGTTGGGCGTCGGCCTGGCGGGCCAGCATCCACAGCTGACTATCCACCTCGATGCCCGGCATCTCGCCGCCTTCGTAGCGCAGCAACTCCAACCCCTGACCGGCGAGCAGCTCCCGAAACTGCTGCATCACATCGGTGTCCTCGGCTGCGGCCAGCAGGCTAGCGATGTGATCCTCACCGGTGTGGCGGCGCCGACGGGGCTTGGTCTCCACATAGCGGTGGCGCAGCAAATAAGCGTGCACCTCTCCAACCTCAGACCACTGCATAGTTGTCTCCGTCAGGCGGTGGGCCAGCGGCGGCGTGATCCTCACCGCGTAGCCGTAACTCCAAGTCATCCCCGGTTAGCGCACGGTGGCCATCGATCGGGATTCGCATCGCATCAGCCACCAGGCGCATTTCAATGGCCTCGTCCTCGACCAGCCGCCGCGGTGCGGTGAAAACGCCCACGAGCTGGTCCACCATCGATTGACCGTGTGCGGACAGCCACCCCTGTGTGCGCGCCTCGGACAGCCGAATCGGCCGCTCGAACAGGAGCTGGCGAATGTGTTCTCGATGAGCCTCCAGAAACAGGTCCATCGGCGTTATCCGGTCATCGCCTTCCTCGGGTCGCGCCACCGGCGCGACCGCTACCTCGGTTTCGGTGGAAATCGCCGGCAGGATGCCGTCAAAGTCGGCGAGCGCCGCATGGGGCCAACAGACCGCCAGAGGGCCGGACTGTGCATGGCAAGCGGCAACCAAGGCTTCGTCGGGAGGACACAGCGCCAGGTACGCCGCAAGCCCCGGCAGGTCACGCACTCCGACCGGCTTTTCCCCAGCGCTGGTGATGTGATGGATAAAGTCGGCATACATGCGGCCGAGCCGCTCCAGCAGCCGCAGCGCGTTGTAGAGTTCGAGGCTGAATTGCTCGGCATCGGCGCCGCCGTGCTGCCCGGCATGACGATCCATCGCTTCGGTGATCTCTGACGTTCCCAGCAGCTCTTGGGCATCGACAACTGCCGCGTTGGTCTCGCTCAGCGCGTTGTTGTAGGCCTCGGACTGGCTACGGAACATCTCGACGCGATCGCCCCGGCCAGGCTGCTCACGTGTGTTACGGATGTCCTCTGCGAGCTCAGCGATTTTCTGCAATACCGTCTTGAGCGCATCCTGGGCCTCGACGAAAAGCCCGTCCCGCAGCGCGCCGGCAATTTCCAACGCCCGAAAGCGAGTCAACAGGAAGCTGCTGGCCGATGAGGCCAAACGGATGGCCTGGCGGCCGGTTCGGGTCAAGCGAGCCCGATCTGCACTTTCATAGGCCGGGCGTTCCAGCAGCGCAGCGGCTTCTCTCGTCGCGTCGATCTGCTCGGGCGCTTCGGGCACCCGCATCCATGACTGGCTCGGCGTAGCGAGGAGGATGACGACGTGCTCGAGATCCTCGTTCGAAAGCTCCGGGTAGTGCCCTTGGATTTCTTCGAAGCAGGGTCCGAGCGCCACGTAGTCATGGCTAAATATGGTTTCCTGGGAGTGGAGATAGCCGAGAAGACGGGCACCAACGTCCAACCAAATACCTTCACCCCAGCCTGGCCGGTCCTCCGTAACACGGTAGGTGCCTACGCCCGGATGGCGTGCTAAGTCATGTAGGTCTACTAAACGCAACACTGACCGGAGAAGAGGTCGCAAGTCCACTGTTCTTTAGTTTTTTTCTTTCACGCAAGCATACCGAAGCGGTGGGTCATTTAACGACCCATATCGATCATTGAGGAACTGGTTATTGCCCCCCCTTTTACATCCCACGGGGTACCACGGAAACGACAGGTTAGCTACGGCGACTCTTCGCGGCCCCAGAATCCAACCTCAGAACTAAGTGCACAGTTACCGACACAGCCGATGCGTGAGTTGACTGCGCCCTGTTCGGCCCGAACGGCAGACGCTCTATCGTGGGCGTGTCTCGACCTCGGCATGGGACAGGCCGAGCTGGTGAACGACGCGGATGACGGCATCGATCGTCTTGAAGGCCGGTAGGCGCCGGCGCCCGTTTCCACAACCGCCCATTCTTCGCTGCCGAAACGGACCACGATGATGTATTCGTCGGCGTAGATCGGATCGCGATTGACCTAGGCGCGAATCTTGCCGCGATAGAACGCGATCGCAGTGCGCAGATCGAAGAGTTTCATCGGCTATCCGTGGTCGAAATTCCCGCGTGGAACTCGCGCGCGCGATCGGCGCAAAGCCTTATATGGCGGGCGTTTCAGGCGGTCGCATTTTTGATCAAAAATGCCTAAGAATTTTCTCAGATCAGCTCGCGTTGGGGCTTCGCGGCGTTGCCGTGACCGCCGTAGAGGCGCAGATGCTGGGCGGCCTGGCGCAGATAGTCCGCCGCGGTGGCCATGGCGCACAGATCAGCGAAGGCCATGGGCTCGAGCGCGGCGCGAACACGCGCCGGGTCGTTGCCGGCCGCGTTCTTGAGGGCCTGCTTGAGCAGTGCCTCGGGCACGGGCTCGTAAGCCTCGGGTGATTTCCACGACATCAGGGCCGCGACATCGCGGGCGCGCAGATCTGTGGCGATATCGCGCAGCATTGTTGCACCGGTCTCGAGGGTCTGCTGATCCTCGCGCGTCTGGCGGCGCACGAACTCGTAGCAGGCGGCGTGTTCGGCCCGGGCCATGCCGGCGATGACCTCGGCCATGGGCGTGTCGTGGTTCATGAGGACGGCGTACAAGAAGAATCGATGCGTATTGTGAGCCAGACCGGGTGCTGGCTGCGAGCCGTCATGCGGGCGCTTTGGCCTGCTCGATCATGCGATCGATCCGCTTGGCCGTGACAACAGTGCGATGGTTAGCTTGCCAGAGCCATCGCACCCATACGGATATGCGCTTACGCGATCTCAATCGCAAATAGGGGATAGCGCATCGTCGCTTGCTGGCAACGCGCGCTCGGCAGCGGCTGCCTTTCGCGTCTCAATAATGTACCGACGTACCTTACCGAGCATTTGGCTCTGTCGACGAATCGCCTCGAACTCATTTTCGAATAGCATCGCCAAGTCGATTTCCCACTCTTTGGCTCGAACACGGCGAAACGCAGCGGCAGAGTAACGCATGGACTTGCCCCGCGGCAGGTATTGCAAGGCGGGCTGTCGCCTAGTGTGGTTGCCAGAACGGTAGCGCGGTTGCCAATACTTCGCGCGAAACCATTCGATCTGTACTGAGCCGTTGCGTAGGCGCACTCTCACGCCGATAAAGCCCCATTCGTGTTTCGGCCGTAGTTTATGGTTCCGGTGATGTGCCTCCCAGAACGCTTCGGCCGCCGCGAATGCGCGCTCGTAGAGAAACTGAGCGCCTGCGAGCGCCCCTTCGTAGGCTTGGTCGAGCCCCTGTCCTAGCTTGTCTTCTGTGTCGTTCACTATATCGCCTCGATCGTGTAGCGGTGCCCTGCCCACTTCACTATCAAGTGGGGCGTTGGGCCAGATATCCTTCCTGCGCACGCGCGCGCGGAAGTAAAGGGTGTTTGGAGTAAGAACCCCTTTATGAAGGAGATATTTCGGGTGCCTGCCAGACTCCGGTTCTGACTCCGTTTTTACTGCCTATTGAAATGGCACCCAATTACGTAAAGGGTGAGAGGTTCAGTTAACCATTTACGAATAAGGGGTTATTGCTTTCTTTGACCTCCTTCATAATGGATTAGCCATTTCAGATATCTTGCCGTCCGGGCAAATAGTTGCGAGGGCGCAAAGTTCCGATTTTCGTAACTTTTCGACTTTTCAAGGCGGCAACGTTCCGCTCGCGCAGCGAATACCGCTATGTACATTGGGTGTAACGGTTCGCAGACCTCGCGTATGCGCGAGTGCGAAATAGAGGGCGCTGGGGATGTAGCCCCCCTTACGTAACGGGCGCTCTTAAGCGCGTACTTATAAGTTCGTTGGAACGGGCTGGTTACAGAGGCAGACCCGTTACGCCGTTCGACAAGCGTTCGAGGTTAAGACGCGAACGCGTAAATCCGGCAACGGCCTGCCCAAAACGTATCTTGCTTCGGCACAGAACTAGACGCGTGAACCCACGAGGGCCCCAATCGGGCCCCGGCCGGGGCCCGATTGGGGCCTTTTGCGTTTAGCGTGGTTCGAATCGGCCGTCTTAGGGCCCCGACTGGGCCCCTGCCGGGGCCCAGTCGGGCACTACCGGCGCTCATTCGATATGAGGAACAGCCCACGAGCTATGGCGAGGGTTAGAAGAGTAGTCACTTACTAATCGGTGGACTCGAAACGTTTGCGACTGATGCGTGCCGAGGCGCTGTAAGGACTGCGCGCGAGATAAAAGTAACGCTATCAGGGATTGGACGCGCCGCTACTAAGTTTGCTGGCCCGAAAAACCCGAGACACACCAGTGCGCCGGATCGATCTTCTGCTAGCGTCCAGGTCGGGACTTACAATCGACGAAGTGTGAATGCTTCGAAGACTGATCTTTGCGCAAACGTTCCTGCTGTTCCTCGCGCTTGGAAATCACTGAGATATACAGAACTCCAAGGCCCAGAAGAACGGCAAGGAGCTGGATCGCCAGGATCACATAGGTCGCCATAGCAGGTCTCCGCGACGTACTTCGATAGTTAAGAGTAGCAAACCCGCGAGCGATAGACGGGGCCTGCCCCTTCCTCATCGAGTATTACTACCGCCCTCGGTCAACTATATGGCTCTTTATGCCTTGGGTACCGTCAGCGCAGGCTGTTAGGGCGCTGGAAGCCCAGAAATACGCAGATGCAGAATCGCCTTTTCGGCGTCATCCCCCCACGTTTCTAGCAACGGTTCAACGAATGGCTCTTGGATCGCTTACGGCTGAGTCTGACAAACTGGAAATTTTGTAGAAGGGTCATAGTGAGGCTGGGTCCTTTTTAAACCGCGTACCGGTTGCTGAGCGCACTACAACTATTTACCCCGACCGACCCACCGAGTTGCCCCGACCGTGTAGCCGACCGCCACAGTTCTTCTATGCTTCGCCGGGTCTCCAACGCCCTGGTAACGACCGTACTCGCCTTTATCCTGGCTGTACTCGGCTTCTTCGTGCTCGTAGCCTGCGTCCTGCCCGTGGCCGCACATATCGATGCGGGATTGCGGGGTCAATTCGATGTGGAGTGTCGCGACATGACTAAGGCGGCACTGCGATCGCATATCGTGCGCCACCTCAAGCAGCATGACCGTAGCGCCGAGGTCGCTTCGCTAGAGCTCGCTGGTGAGCCGCGCTACGACCAATCAGACAAGACGGTCGATTTCCTCGCTGTAGCGTTCGATACAAACCGGGCTCAGCAGACCGCGATGGTCGGATGCTTTGGGAATGTCGAAATCAGCGTACGGTGATTTGCCGGCAGTCGACGACATAGGCTCGAAAACAACTCGCCGATAGAGGGCTTGAATGTGCCCTGCCGCTCGGCGTCACCTTCATCGAAAGCGCGACGCCGTGCTTCCGTGATCGCGGCGCGATAGATGCGCCCGTTTCGCCACTGACTTCAGTATCCCTCGGAGTGTTGCTCGCTGCGTGCCATCACGCGTGCGCCCTTGCAGAAAGGCTCACGATAGCGCCAGTAATAGTAGTCGCCCGATGCATCCTCGAGCACCAGCGGTTCTTGGCACTCCGCGCACGCCGGTTTGGGATCAGCGGGGGCTGAGCTGCACATGGGTATCACTCGTGGCGGTCATGGCCTTCATACGCCGAACGCCGCCCTACTCGGCCCACGGATTGATAACGGGCACCCCGGCAGCCTCGAACGGCTCGATGTCGCGCGTGGCCACGCTGAAACGTGCGTCGCGGCAATCGCGGCGATCTGACCATCAGCCATAGGCAATACACGGCCGCTGGCCCTGACCGTTGCGCTCATCTGAGCGAACACCTCGGCCTCCCGCTGGTCGAACGGCAAAATGCGCTGGTCGAACAACGCCCGTAACAAACGGGTCAGGCCATGCCACAGATCATTCTGGCGTTGGCCTACCGACATCTGCTCTACCCCCGCCAACAGTTCAGCCAGGTTGACGGCCGTAAGGTAGAGCGTCTCGGGGTCCTGGCGGTCCAGCCACTGCTTTACCAGCGGGTTCGCCTGGGGCTTCATGGGTTCTGAGACGACGTTGGTATCGAGAATGATCACTCGAACGTCGCTGGCTCGAGGGGTGAATCGTCGCGGTTCGTTGGCAACTCCACGCCGCCCATTTCCCGGCCGAACTCGGCGAGCGCTGTGCCGAGGCGCGTCTTCGGGCGCACGGCATTTTCGAGAATGGCGCGCAGTTCAGCTTCCATGCTGCGGCCGTGCTTTGCAGCCCGCACCTTGAGCGCACGGTGGGTTTCTTCGGAAAGGTTGCGAATGGTGACGGCTGACACTGCTAGCACTCCTGCGCATTGCTCGCAGTGCCAGCATAATCCATCAATCGCTAGCGCGCACGGGAAAGCCGAAGCGGAACGGCAATCGCCGAACCGCCTCGGTCTGCCTTGTCCTGTTAGATGGTGGGCTCTTTTCCGGCCAGCCAATCCGAGGACCCGATCGCGGACGCCTTCGCCGTATAGCGCACGGTGGCGTTACGGGTATCGATGGTCGCCTGAACGATCGCCAGCAGACAGCCGGCACCAGCGGCAGCAGCCGCTGAGCATCGTCGATCGAGTAGTAGACGCTGCGGTGGCCTTTTTCATCTGCGCTGACGGGCCTGAGATCGCAGGTTGGCTCAATGACTTGCGTGATTCGCGTCGATTCACTCAAGCGATCGACCTCCGCGCCGCCCGGCCCCATCTGAGCCACTGCACTGGATGACGATCAAGCACTGAAAAGCCTGCGATCCCACCAGATCGGCGCGGGCAATGTGTGCTCGATCTGCGCGCACTCGGAATGCGCCGGGTTGATCAGGATGTTCGACTCGATCCGGGCCACGAACGACGGCGCGATGAGTATTGCGCTTCGACGCCCCTTTACCCAGTCGTGGCCGAACTCGCGGGCGACCGTGGGCAATGCCGTGTCCCAACCGGGCAGCGCATCCTTGGTCACGATCTCGTAGGACAAGCCGCCCGGCAGCGTGATCTCGATGTAGTGCTGGTTCGGTGGCATGAGCCCGTTCGCATGAACGAGCTTTTCGAGCATCGACGTCGAGTAGTGCTCGCCGGCGTAGATGACGGGGGTAGTCATCGTGTTCCATCGCCCCGGCGCGATAGTCGAACCGGTGCCGTCGAAGATGGGATAGCGCCCGTCCGGGTCGCCGATTCGATACGCATACAGCGTTCGATCGAGTCGCTGGCCGCTCACAAGGCGCTGCCATGCTCCAGACGTCCCAGCAGATCCTCAACGGCTTCCAGACCGGCGCTGTTCTGCATCGCGACTGCCATCGGCGCCTGGTCGTCGAACAAGGGGTGTTTGCGCTCGAGAAAGGCACGGGCGGTTTCATCGTCCTGGTAGACACGAACCGCGGCCGTCCAGGCTCGCGCAACGCGATGCGCCTTCTCGCTGTCGTGAGGATTGAGGGGTTGCCGCATCTTGCGCCGTCGCTGAAGCGTGGGCCGCGCGACAATGCGGTGCACGAACCCCTTGTCTCCGGGTGCCACCGCGCGTTGCAGATGCATGAGCGTGTTGACCGGGAACCCGCGCTGGATGCGCTCAGCCATGAGCAGCACGGATGAGCGTTCGGAGTGTTCGAATCCGAGCACGCGTTCAACGGCAGTGATGTCTTCCATAGAAAGGCTCCAAACGCGATGCGTTCACATGAGCCTATATTATCGCTCGCACGAGCGCATGGCTACCGGGGTCTTGCGGTGCCTGTCCCTCGGACGCCGTATATACCCCACGAGGGCATCGATCGTGACAGCCCCTAGCGTTGGACTCTGGCAGGTAGAACAAGCGGAATTGATGCGTTCACGACCAATCGAGCAAGGAACTGGGTTCATGCAAGAGAGCTAAGATCTGCGGAACTACCTGGGCGCTCCGGCGGACCTTGGGCCCCGCCAGAATGATGAGGAGCTGCGGGCGGTCTATCAGGCGGCGTCGTCGCGCCTCGGCAGCAAGCTCGACACACGGACCAAGAATATAAAGGTGCTGTCTAATGCGGCCGAGCTGATTCGTGTCGGCCACTCGTGGGTGACGTCAAGATCGCGAACGTGCTGTATCTGAATATCGCGATCGCCAGCGTACTCTATCTGATCGTCCCACCAACCGACCGGCTGACCAATCAATGCGGTCAGCCGCCTTTCTGGGCCAACTCACGAAACGGAGAAAATCATACGCTAAGCCTCGTCCAGCGTTCGCAGCGGTTTTGATCGCCGAGCGACTGTTTTTAATCAATGGGGCGCTTGGCCACAGCATGCGCTTTGCCACGGGCGATCAGCTAGCGGTTAACGGGGAACGCTGCGGCACCGGCGATAAGCAATGCCAGCACAATACTGATGCAGAACAATAGTGAGGCCACACCAGCCGCCATCGCGCCGGGGATGACCAACATCATGAGATTATCCACTGTCTCCGTGATCGCGATCGACGCGGTATCGGCGGCCAGAGTGAGTTTGAGCGAGGCGCTCAAAGAAAGTGAACCCGGCTCGGAGCAGCAGCTGCAGCATGGTCAGGAAATAGCCAAAAAAGAACGCGAGAACAACCGCAATCGCGATAGTTGCGACCGAACCCCGTAACCATGCCAACCACCTCAGCAATAGCGCAGCCGCTCAGGCAGTATATGGTTGCACTGAGTGCGGTCTGGTTCAAAGAAGCGCCGCCGGTGTGCGTGTGGTGCGATGTCGAATTCATCGGTGACTCACGGTCCCATATTCGGTAGCGACATTTGTTGCAGCAAGGGATCTAGCCCGGCTATTTACGGCGCGGTCAGGGGCTTGTGTTAACGCCCGATCGGCGGCCGCCCGCGGGTGCACGCATGCGCCGCCGGTTCGTATTTTGCGGCGGCTCGGGCGGCTGCTCTCCCTCGGACAGGCCCTCGATGATGGGACAATCCGGCCGGTGATCGCCGCGGCAGTGCTCAGCCAGATGCTGCAGCGTCTCCCGCATGGAATTCAGCGCTTCGATCTTGTCTTCGAGTTCGGCCACGTGCGCCAGAGCCACGGACTTGACGTTGGCGCTGCTGCGACTGCGGTCGCGCCAGAGGGACACCAGCTCGTGCATCTGCTTGACGGAAAAACCAAGGCTTCGCGCCCGCTGGATAAACTTCAGGGTGTGAATGTCGGCATCGGTATAGACGCGATAGCCGGATTCGGTGCGGCCTACGGGCGGGATGAGATTCACCCGCTCGTAGTAGCGGATCATCTTCGCGGAGATACCGGATGCTTCGGCGGCTTGGCCTATGTTCATGATCGCCTCATGCCTCAAAGGGGGCTCGACCGGTCAGGCTTCGACCGCCGAGCCAGTTTCCGGGATGAAAAACGCGTCCGCGTGCAGACCGCCGGCCCTCAGACCACGTTGGGTTAGCAGGTCCTGCGGCGCGTCGACCATGGCGGGCGGCCCGCGACGTAAGATTTCCAGCTGTCGAGATCGGCCAGATCCTGGCCCACGGCGTCAGTGACCCAGCCGGTGCGCCACGCTCCAGTCGCTGTCGCCTCGGACAACGTTAGCATGGCGTTCGGCCAACGCTTCAAAATGCCCGTCGAAGTACAGATCGCGCGCTGTGCGAACGCCTTGGTCGATGTGGATGGGCTGTTGCAGCCCACGGGCAAGCGCCGTTCCCACGATCGGGCCGGCATGTTTTCGCGCAGAAACGAAGTGCCGTAGGGCCCTTCGACGGGCACTTCATCATCAACCGCCAGGTTTGTCGCCACGCGTTGACTGGCCGCCTCGCCGGCTCGCGACCTCCTCGTTCGGCCGCGGCTACCGGGCCGCCACGGTCGTGGCGGGACTTTGCGATGCCGGGGCTTCCTCG
>DJIE01000222.1 GCA_002433465.1 Salinisphaera sp. UBA6602 | reverse complement strand
GAGCGTGTTCGGCGCCATGCCGATGCCCTTCTCGACGGCTTCGAAGAGCTCGACCGTGAAGTTGACTTCGGCCGGGCCGTGCATCTTGGGCTTGACGATATACACGCTGCCAGCACGGCTGTTGGTGTGGGGACCGTTGCGCTTGAGGTCGTGCAGGGCAATGGTGCCGGTGCACAGCGCGTCCAGAATGCCTTCCGGAATTTCGTTGCCGTCGCTGTCGAGCACCGCCGGCGTGGTCATCAGATGGCCGACGTTGCGCACCAGCATCAGGCTGCGACCGGGCAGCGTGAGCGTGGAGCCGTCGGGGGCGGTGTATTCGCGATCGTCGTTGAGCTTGCGCGTGATGGTCTTGCCACCCTTCTCAAGCGACTCCTGCAGGTCGCCCTTCATCAGGCCCAGCCAGTTGCCATAGACCAGCGCCTTGTCTTCGGCATCGACCGCGGCGACGGAGTCTTCACAGTCCTGGATGGCGGTGACGGCGGCTTCCATGAGCACGTCCTTCACGCCGGCTGCATGGTCCTTGCCGACCGGATCGTTGGCATCGATCTGAATTTCGGAATGCAGGCCGTTGTTGGTCAGCAGCACGGCCTTGGGCGCAGACGCATCGCCCTGGTAGCCGGCGAACTGCTTGCTGTCCTTGAGCGTGGTGTGGCTGTCGCCCACGTCCACGGCCAGGGTGTCGTTATCGATACGGTAGGCAGTGGCATCGGCATGCGAGCCATCGGCCAGCGGGAAGGTATCGTCGAGGAACTTGGCCGCCCATTCGACCACCTTGGCGCCACGCTTGGGGTTGTAGCTGGTGCCCTTCTCGGCGCCGTTATCCTCGGGGATGATGTCCGCGCCGTAGAGGGCGTCATACAGGCTGCCCCAGCGGGCGTTCGCGGCGTTGAGCGAAAAACGCGCGTTGGTGATCGGCACCACCAGCTGCGGGCCTGGCACGGTAGCAATCTCGGGGTCGACGTTGTCGGTCGAGACCTTGAAGTCGCCCACATCACCGACGATGTATTCGAGCTCTTCGAGCAGCTTGCGGTATTCGCCCTTGTCGAAGGCATCGCCGCGGTGTTCACGGTGCCATTTGTCGAGCGTTTCCTGGATATCCTCGCGATGACGAAGCAGCTGCGCGTTGCGATCGCCGAACTCGGCCACCAGCGAAGCCAGCGTCTGCCAGAAGGTGTCGGAGTCGACGCCGGTGCCCGGCAGGGCTTTTTCAATCAAATCATGCAGGGGCTTGCCGATCTGCAGGCCCGCTTTTTCGATACGGTCGGTCATAAAACGCCTTTTCTTGTGCCAAACGCAGCCGTTCTGGCGAACGGTCACGAAAATTTGTCAGGCCGGCATCATAACAAAGCACTGCCGACATGGGTTTTACGGCGATCCGGCCCGCCGCTTGCCCGGCGCCCGGGTGCGCTGCTGCAGGCGATACAGGAATTCGCCCATGATGCGGTCATACAGCGCATCGCCGAGCACGGCGTCTTCAATGCCGGCGTCCAGGCTCGGGTTGTCGTTGACTTCGATCACCCGAATACCGTCGGCGGTCTGCTTGAGGTCGACCCCGTACAAACCGTCGCCGATGAGATTGGCCGCGCGTACCGCGGTGTCGATCACCTCGGCGGGCGCATCCTCGACCGCCAGCGTGGCCGAATCGCCCTCGCTGTAGTCGCCGCTGTCTTCGTGCTTGACGATCTGCCAGTGGCCGCCCGCCATCGCATACTGGCAGACATACAGCGGCTTGCCGGCGAGCACACCCACCCGCCAGTCGAACTCGGTGGGCATGAATTCCTGGGCCAGCGCGAGTTCGGAATCGTCGAGTAGCCGCGCGGCGATAGCGTCGAGTTCGGCGCGATCGTTGGCCTTGAACACGCCTTTCGAAAACGCGCCTTCCGGGGCCTTGAGCACCATCGGAAAACCCAGCAGCTCGGGCAGGCGCTTGACCTCGCGTTCGCCAAAAATACAGGCGCGCGGCGCGGCCACCTTGTAACGGGTCAGCAGTTCGGCGAGATAGACCTTGTTCGTACAGCGCAGAATCGAGGTCGGATCGTCGATGACGACCAGGCCTTCGCGCTCGGCACGACGCGAAAAGGCATAGGTGTGATGGGCCAGCCGCGTGGTTTCGCGAATGAACAGGGCATCGAACTCAGCCAGCCGGCCGAAATCGCGCCGGCCGATGATTTCCACCTCCAGGCCCAGACGCTTGCCGGCGGCCACGAACTTGTCCAGCGCGGCGACGTTCGACGGCGGCTGCGGGTCGTCTGCGTCCACGAGCATGGCCACATCGAAGCGCGCGGCCCGGCGCTTGCGCGCGCCGCGCCAACCCTTGGCGACATGGGCCTGCAGGGCGCGATCAAGAAACGCTGCCTGTTCGGCGTCCAGCGACCGAATCGAGAGCGTGCGCAGCCCGTCCACCGCCACCTTGCCGTCGCGCCGGCGCAGCTCGACATGCAGCAGCGGCACGGCGAACTGCTCGAACAGCCGCCGCGCCAGCGATGCCAGCAACGGGTTTTCGCAGCGGCCGAGGTAGACGTTGAACGCCGCCGGCAGGCTGGCACGTTCGGCCTCGCTCAGCCGATCGAGATACTCGGCCAGCGCCGGGATTTCACTGCCGTAGATAATCTTGCGCGACAGGTCCTGCAGCGTGGCCACCGAGGCGAGCACGCGATGCCCGCGGGCCTCGGCCAGCAGCGAACAGTAATAGCCAAGGCTTTGATAGCGCGTACTGCGACACAGGTTGATGACGTGCAGATCCGCCTCGGCGAACGCCGGATCGGCCAGATAGTCGTCGGCGAGCACCAGCCGTACCGAAGGCGCGGGCGCTTTCCAGTCCCGCAGAGATTCCACCACCACGATCGGTTCGGCCATAGACGCGTTTTACCTGCTAGTTGTTGAGCTGTTTTTCCAGGCGCACACCGTCTTCGTGCCCGCCGTTGCTGCCCGGATAATAATCGACAAGTCGTGCGATTTCGCGATATCCCGCATCGGCAAACAAGCCGCGCGAGGCGCCGTTGGAAAGCCGCGCCTCGGCCCGCATGAAGCCACATCCCCTTGCGACAGCCTGGGCCTGCGCGCGTTCCAGAAGCCGGCGTGCCATGCCCCGGCCACGAGCGGCCGGGCCGACCGCGATCGAATACAGCCGGGCCACGCGGCTGCCACGGCGATAGAGCACGATCACATCGGCCACGACGGCCTCGTCCACCACGGCGACCAGAAAATCGCCATGCGCACGGGCGATGAGATGGCGCAGGCTGCGCCG
>DJIE01000203.1:1680-2842 GCA_002433465.1 Salinisphaera sp. UBA6602 | reverse complement strand
AGCACCGTGATCCAGAAGCCGCGTTGCTCCACGGCGGCTTCGATCTGCTGGGCGAGGCGGTTGCTGTTCACCTTGCTCGATACCCAGTCCCGTGCCAGCCAGCGCCCGCATACAAAGCCCACGTTGGCCGCGATGAGTGCGCCGGCCATAACCGCAACGCTGCCGGTCCAGAACCCGAATATGGCGCCCGCGATCAACTCCACCAGGCCGGTAGGCGCGGCGAGGGCGCCAAGCGCGCCGTAAACCAGCGCGAAGATCACTGGGCCTGCCCAGCCAAGCGACTCGAACTGGCTGCGCGTATCGCGAAACAGTTGTCCGAGATCGAATACGGTCGAGCCGAGTACGAAGACGAGCACGGTGAGCGTGAGCAGGGCTAGACGCAGGATGGTTTTATTCGACAAGGCGAGACCCTGCGGCATGTAAATGGGCTGACGCGGTGCCAGACGGCATTGTCCACACGGCGGCGTATGCCGGTGAAACCCGTCGGGCCCAGGTTTCGACGCCATTGTGGCATCAATGCCGGCTCGTTGGCTGAGGCCGCGGATCGCTCATATACGACTAAAGGTTTAGTACGGGCAGCCGATACTAACCGCGCAACTTGTATTGCGCGCAACCGAAATGCGCAAAAGGTAATCATGAAAACTGTCGCAGCCGACGCGGGTTTTGCGCCCGCCTCCATAATTGATGACGCGCCGGCCGATACGGCCGCTTCGATCGCGCCGACAAAGAAGCCTAAACGCAATACGCCGCTCAAGCACAAGATTGGCTGGGTTGCGGCTGCGCTGGTGCTCGGCCTCGCGGCGGTCGTGGCCGACGTGGCCTGGGAGTCGCGGGGTCAGCTGTACGATTCTCGCCAACAGGGCCTGCGCGACACCGTGGATATGGCCGTGCATATCGTCGATCGGTTCAAGACTTCGGCCGATAACGGCACGATTAGCGTGGAAGAAGCCAAGAGCCGAGCGGCCGCAGCGCTTTCCAGCATGCACTTCGGCGACAATGGCAACAACTACGTTTTTGCCATCGATTCCAATCTGGCTGCCGTTGCCCATCCGCGCCTTGCTGCAGGCGAGGATCTGTCCGGTGTAAAGGACCAGGACGGCGTCTACATGTATCGCCAGATGAACGAGGTGGCACACGCCGAGGGCAAGGGCTTCGTCTACTA
>DJIE01000203.1:661-1351 GCA_002433465.1 Salinisphaera sp. UBA6602 | reverse complement strand
AAAACCCAGCGTGTCGCCGGCGGCCCCGAGCTGCCCAAGATGAGCCTGGTCGAGCATTTCGAGCCCTGGAACTGGACCATCGCCGCAGGCGTCTATATCGACGACATCTCGGCGACGTTCCGCCACCAGCTGCTCAAGTATGCGCTGGTGCTGGGTGCGTTCGGCCTGTTGATGATACTCATGCTGGTCTACCTTGCTCGCTCGATCTATCGTGATCTGGGCGGCGAAACCTATGAAGCGCGCGCCCAGCTCGAGAACGTGGCCCGCGGCGATCTGGCGACCTCGTTCGACCTGGACGCATCGCGTGAGAACAGCCTGCTGGGCAGCGTCGAGAAGATGCGCCGGGATCTTGCCCAGCTGATCGCAGGCATCGGTGATGGCAGTGCCTCCATCGAAGGCGCAGCACGCGAGATTGCGCAGGCAAACTCCGATCTGTCTTCGCGCACCCAACAGCAGGCGGCGGCGCTGGAGCAGAGCGCAGCCAGCCTGGAAGAATTGACGGCGACCGTCGCCAACAACGCCGAAACGACGCGTCATGCCAGCTCCATCGCCACCGAAAGCGGCACGGCGCTGCATAACAGCCGGCAGCTGGTCGGCGACGTGGTCGATTCGATGGATCATATTCGTAGCAATGCCGACGAGATCGCCCAGATCACCACCGTGATCGACGGCATCGCCTTTCAGACCAAC
>DJIE01000203.1:0-348 GCA_002433465.1 Salinisphaera sp. UBA6602 | reverse complement strand
ACCAACCTGCTGGCCCTCAACGCCTCGGTAGAAGCCGCGCGCGCGGGCGAGCACGGACGTGGCTTCGCCGTAGTGGCCGAGGAAGTTCGCAAGCTCGCGGCCCGTTCGGCCGAGGCGGCAAAGAACATCACCAGTCTCACGGAGCGCTCGGTCAAACAGGCACGCGATGGTTCGGAGCGGGTAGAGCAGGCACGCAGCTCCATGGCAACGCTGGGCGAACACGTCGAGCAGACCCAGGGCCTGATGACCGATATCTCGAATGCCACGAGCGAGCAGTCCGACGGCATCGGCCAGGTGAACCAGGCCGTCGCCCAGATGGACGAAATGACCCAGCAGAACGCGGCCATG
>DJIE01000116.1:7048-11988 GCA_002433465.1 Salinisphaera sp. UBA6602 | reverse complement strand
GCCGACCGGGCATTCGCCCAGCGCGGCCGGCCCGGGGCAGGTCGCGCCGGCTCTGTTGCTGGGCCTGCCGGATCGGCTGCGCGCCGAGCAGGGCGTGTTTGAATCCACCGGCGGTATTCATGCGGCCGGGCTGTTCGATGCCCGGGGCCGGCTGTTGGCGGTGCGTGAAGACGTCGGCCGCCACAACGCGCTCGACAAACTCATCGGTCGGGCGCTGCTCGATGATCGCCTGCCGTTATCCGACTGCATCGTCATGCTCTCGGGGCGCGCCAGCTACGAGCTGCTGCAGAAGAGCGTGATGGCCGGCGTGCCGATCGTATGCGCGGTATCCGCGCCCAGCAGCTATGCCGTTGCGCTGGCCGAGCAGTTCGGCGTGACCCTGGTGGGATTCCTCAGAGGCGATCGCTTCAACGTGTATACCCACCCCGAGCGCGTTTGCGGTGCGAGCTAGCCGGGCGGGTTATCGTCTGGCTGGCCGATGCCACCATGGCCTAATTGTCGGCCCCGAGGGCCTCTGGTATTTCTGGTGCTTTACCGGCATGCAGGTGCCGGCCACGAACAAAGATTGAACAGGGAAAGCGATATGGCCACGAAACACCGGCTGTGGGTTGCAGGCATTGCCTGCATGGGTTTGCTGCTGGCCGGCTGCGGCAACGGCGACGAGGCCGGCCAGACTGATGCGACCAGCTCGACCGAAAGCACGGGCAGCGAACCGGTGAGCCTCATCTTTGGTACCGGCGGCACCTCGGGCAGCTATTATCCGATTGGCGGCGCGCTCAAGCGGGTGTTCGAGGACAGCGATCTGGTCGATCAGGTGCAGGTGGTATCCACCGGCGCGTCGGTCCAGAACATCAACAATATCGAGGACGGCACCAATCAGCTCGCAATCGTGATGAGCGATGTCGCCTACGACGCCATCAACGGCCAGGGCCAGTTCGAAGGCCGTACCGCCGATATCAAGACCATTGCCGGACTCTATCCGAACGTGGTGCAGGTGGTGGCCACCGCAAATAGCGACATCCAGAGCGTGGCCGACATGAAAGGCAAGCGTATCGGCGTGGGCAAGGTCGGCTCCGGCGTCGAACAAAGCGCCCAGAAGGTGCTGGAAGCGGCCGGCATGAGCTATGACGACCTCGCGCGCGTGAGCCATACCGGCTATGCCGACAGCGTGACCGAAATGAGCAACGGCAATCTGGATGCCGCCTTCTTCACCTCCGGCGTGCCCAATTCCAGCATCACCGGGCTGATGCAGAACACCGACGTCAATTTCGTCAACGTCGACGGGGACACGGCCGCTACGCTGCTCGACAAGTATCCCTACTACGAAACCTATGAAATCCCGGCCGGCGCGCCCGAGCGTTACGACCTCGACACCGCCGTCAACACGGTCGCCATCCGTAACCTGCTGATCGCACCGGCTTCGATGTCGGACGACGTCAGCCGCGAGCTGGCCCAGCGTTTCTACGATTATCTGGGCACCGACAAGGTCTCGGTCGGCGCGCTCAAGCAGTTCGATCGCGCGCGCATGGGCCAGGATGTGGTCGTGCCGCTGGCTGCCGGCGCGCAGTCGTTCTACGACAGCCTCAACGGCGAAACCGGCAGCGGCGCCTCGGGCGATGACGAAACGAGCGGCGATACGGATCAAGCGAGCCCGAACGACACCGAGACGGATGCCAGCTAGCCGCTAGCGCAGACCGTGACGCATTTTCGTGCCGGCGCTTTCGGCGTCTGCGCGGCGTTTTTGCTCGCGCTCGCGGGTCTGGCCGGCTGGCCGCGGACCTGGCTTGTGGTGCGTGATGCCCAAGGGCTGCGCTATGCGTTTGTCGTACAGCAGCAGCCGCGTTTCTCGCTGGCCTGGACTCATTCGGTAGAAAAAGAGAACTGGGTCGAGACGTTTCGTATCGACCAAGGATCGATCGCACTGGTATCGACCCGGTTCAAGACGTTCGGTGCCGGTGTGCCCGACCATGCCGGGCACGAAACGCGCCTGGAGAACGGCTGGGTGGTGATGGATGGCATCGATCGTATAGTCGATCCGTTGGCGGTACAGGCGGCCGCCGCCGAGCGTTACCGTATGCGCTACGGTGGCCGCTGGTTCGCTCTGTCGAGGCCCGGCGAGGCGCCGATTCTGACGTTTGCGGTACGCCGGGCGCCCGTTATCGCCATGTGGCGCGGTATGGTCGGTGCATGGCGGGCCCCGGATACAGGAAAGCCATGAATCAAGCCAAGCAAGCGCCCGACGCTGTCGAACCAGCCGTCGCCGACCCGGAAACACTGGAAAAATACGACCGCGAAAGCCGGGTACGCCATGCGCTGCCCAGGCGGGTGATGCAGTTCGTCACCGTACTTTGCGTGCTGCTGGCGCTGTTTCATCTGTATACGTCGTTTTCCGGGCCGCTCGTGGACGTGGTCCAACGCAGCATTCATCTGTACGTGCTGCTCGGACTGACCTTCGTGCTCTACCCCTGGGCCATGCGCGGCGCGCGCGATCGCGTGGCCGTGGGCGACGTGGTTCTGGCCGTGGCCGCCTTTGCCATTGGTCTGTACATGGTGTGGTCGGCCGACCGGATCATCGCCTCGGCCGGGCGGATCAATACGCTGGACATGATCGTGGGGCTGGCCGCGCTGGCCCTGGTCATCGACGCTGCCCGGCGCGTGACCGGCTGGGGGCTGCCGGGGCTGGCCATCGTGTTTCTCGTCTACGGCTTCTACGCCAAGCTGTCGTTCTATCCGCAGCTGACCGAATCAATCGTGCTCGCGAGCACGCGCCAGATCGTGTCGCACCTCGTGTATATCACCGAAGGCCTGCTGGGCACGGCGATCGCGGTGTCGGCGAGCTATATCATTCTGTTCATTCTGTTCGGTGCGTTTCTGGTCAAGTCCGGCCTGGGGCGGCTGTTCAACGATCTGGCCCTGGCCCTGTCCGGGCCGAGTCGCGGCGGGCCGGCCAAGGTCGCAGTCATCGCCAGCGGTTTTCTCGGCTCGATCAACGGCTCGGCCATCGCCAACGTGGTGACCACCGGCGCGTTCACCATTCCGCTGATGAAGCGCACCGGCTATCGCGCCAACTTCGCCGGCGCGGTGGAGGCCGCAGCCAGCGTGGGCGGCCAGATCCTGCCGCCGATCATGGGCGCGGCGGCGTTCATCATGGCCGAGGTGCTGTCGGTGCCTTATACCCAGGTCATGCTGGCCGGCATTATCCCGGCGCTGCTGTTCTATCTGGGGATCTTGTTTCAGGTCCATCTGCGGGCGCTGCGCAACGGCCTGGAAGGCATTCCGCGTTCCGAGCTCACGCCGCTGAAAAGCGTCCTGCTCGAACGCGGCCATCTGCTGCTGCCCATGGTCGTACTGCTGTGGCTGATCTTCGACGGCCGTGCGCCGTTCTTTGCTGCCTTCTGGTCGATCGCGGCCACGATTCTGATCTGCGGCACGCGCAATCTGGTGCTGGGTCTGGCGGCGGTGCTGGTCGCCCTCGTATTCGAACCGCAGATCTGGGCGCTGATCGAATCGCGGCCGTTGCCCGGCCTGCCGGCCTCGCGGTTATGGCTGTTCGCCATCATCGCGGTGCCCATGGCCATTAACGCGATCCGCAGCCAGCTGAAGCTGGAATCGGAGGTCATGAATCTGGCCGATTGCCGCGATGCCATGACCGAGGGCGTACGCAACTCGATCCCTGTGGCGATCGCCTGTGCGGCGGTGGGGATTGTGGTGGGCGTGGCCACGCTCACCGGCATCGCGCTGGATGCCGCCGATGCGGTGGTCAACCTCGGCCAGGCCATTCCGTCGGACATGTTGCGCCTGCTGGTGACGCTGGCGCTGACCATGGGCGCGTCGATCGTGCTGGGCATGGGCCTGCCCAGCATTCCCTGCTACATCATCACCTCGACCATGGCCGCGCCGATTCTGCTCAACCTGCCGCTGTTCCGCGAGCTGGCCGGCTCGAACGATACGGCCGTGTTCGTGGCCCATATGTTCGTGTTCTATTTCGGCATCTTCGCCAACCTCACCCCGCCGGTGGCGCTTGCGGCCTATGCCGGGGCCGGTATTTCCGGCGGCTCGCCCAACGCGACCGGCGTCCAGGCCATGAAGCTGGCGATTGCCGGCTTCGTCGTGCCCTATATGTTCGTGTTCGCCCACAGCATG
Source organism: Salinisphaera sp. UBA6602 (assembly GCA_002433465.1). Taxonomy (GTDB): domain Bacteria; phylum Pseudomonadota; class Gammaproteobacteria; order Nevskiales; family Salinisphaeraceae; genus Salinisphaera. The sequence goes on along the minus strand of DJIE01000116.1, from coordinate 7,845 downwards.
CTCATGATCGATGCCACCTGGCTGAATGTGGCCACGGTAGCGGTCACCGGCGTGGTCGGCGTGGGGCTGCTCGCCGTAGCGGTGGAAGGTTATCTGCGCCGGCCGCTGGCCGCGCCGTGGCGCGTGCTTGCCCTGTTAGGCGCGCTCGCCTTGATCTATCCGGGCTGGGTAAGCGACGCCATTGGCGCGCTGATTGCCGTGGCGTTATTCATGCTGGGCAGCACCGGCCAGGCCGAGCGACAACCGTCGCATCGAACCGACTAGGCACGACTCCGCAAACAACCTGATTCGGTCATCGCCACGGCCTGTTAGGCTGCGCCGAATCACTCAATACGACCGTAATGACGCTATGACCAAGAATCTGACCGATTGGGAAACCCTGGAACGCGACGAAACCCGCGGCTTCGAAACCATCGGCATCGAAAAGGAAGGCGGCTGGGAAATCGAAGTGCGCTTCGATGACGAAACCGAATCCCGGACCACCGACCGCACGCCCAAGACCCGCGAGGAAGCGATCGAAACCGGCCGTGAGCTGGCCAAGATGGGCTAGGACCTCTCGTCGCGAGATAAGCCGTCGCATCGGCGACCAAGCCGCGGCAAGACAAGGCATCGCGAGTGCCGCGTGGTTATTCCGCGTTAGCGAGCCAACCAGTGAACCATAACGACGGATTGCCGCGGCTTGGCCGCCGACCGATTGTTATTCTTTGGCGGTTGCCCGTGCCGGACGCGCCATGCTGTGTTGCGGACCTTGACCGTGGGCCCGCCACGCTCGGCGGCCCGCGCCTTGCCTGACACGC
>DJIE01000116.1:0-6757 GCA_002433465.1 Salinisphaera sp. UBA6602 | reverse complement strand
GCCACGCTCGGCGGCCCGCGCCTTGCCTGACACGCCCGGCACGGGCAATGCGACGGCATATCCCGTGACGACAGGCCCTGGTCGCCCGCGACGTTAAAAGCCCGGCTGCCCGGTATGTGAATCATGCCGGTGCCGGGCTTTTTTTGTGGGCGGTTAATGCTATTCCGGGGCTGTCCGGCGGGCCGGGGCGCTCACGATGATCACCCCTGCAATGATGGCCACCCCGCCGACCACGAAGGTCCAGGTCAACGCTTCGCCCAGCAGCAGGGCGCCGAAGATCACGCCGAACACCGGCGATAGAAACGAGAACACGCCCAGGCGCGAGGCCAGATAGCGGCGCAGCAGGGCGAACCACAGCAACAGCACGCCGAAGGCGATACCGAAGGTCTGAAAGCTCATGCTCAGCAGCACCGGGGCGGTGATACGAATATCGCCGATATGGCCCAGCCCGGCGGCAATGAGCAGCAGCGAGATGCCGGCGATGGTCAGCTGAAACGCCAGCGTCAGCGTCGGCCGCTGTTCGGACAGTGCGGTGGTACGCACCACGACGGTCGTCGCTGCCCAGCCCATTCCGGCCATCGTGCCGAGGATATCGCCGATGATCAGCGAGGTGACCGCCGGGCCACCCGCCGCGCCACCGCCGGTCGGCGCCATCGCCAGCACGATCCCGGCAAAGGCGATCGCGATACCGATCCAGTGACGCACGCCCAGCTGCTCGCCCGGCACGAGAAAATGCAGCCCGAGCGCGGCGAATACCGGCGCGGTATAGAGAAACACCGACATATGCGATGCCGTGGTGTATTCCAGGCCGAGTGCTACGAAGCAGAACTCTGCCGTAAAGCCGATACCCACGGCCACACCCGGCCAGAACACGGCCCGGGCATCGGCCAGACGCACGCCGCGGGCCCAGGCCACGCCGATGACCAGCACCGCGGCCACAAGCGAACGAATCGCAATCTGGGCGATCGGCGCGATATCGGCGGCAATCCATTTGATGGCCACCTGCTGCAACCCCAGCGCCAGGCAGAATACGAGCATGAGCAGGCTGCCCTGCATATCCAGCGCGCGCCGGGTCGCGGGGGTGTTCCGGGTCGGGTGTGTGGCGGCACGGGTCGTCATGGGTGGGCCGGTAAAAATCGTGGCGCCAAGGAGAACAGCCGGGCGGCATGCGCGCAAACCATTAAACTGGCCGCCGAGGCTCAGAAAAACTCAACCGCAATGATCGAACGGCTGCCCTTGAACGCCCTGCGAGCGTTCGTGTTTGCCGCGCGCCATGAAAGCTTCAAGGCCGCGGCTTTCGAGCTGCACGTCACCCCCGGTGCGATCAGCCGCCACGTCAAGCAGCTGGAGACGCTGCTCGGCGCAGATCTTTTCGTGCGCCATGCGCAGGGGGTGAGCCTGACCGAGCGCGGCGCGCGTCTGGCCGACGAGTGCGACGAGGCTTTCTCGCGCCTGGCGCGCAGCGTCGAAGCCGCCCGCAAGACGGTCAGCGGCGGTGCTCAGCTCACCGTGAGCGCCTCGCCGTCGCTTATCCAGCACTGGCTGCTGCCGCGCCTCGCCGATTTTGAAACGCGTCATCCGGATATCGCGCTGGCGCTGGAGGCCAGCGCCCAGCTGGTCGAGCCGGGCTGGCATGAGGATCGTGCCCAGCTCGCCATCCGCTACGGACAGGGGCCCTGGACGGGGGTACGCAGCCAGCCGTTGATGCGGGAAACGCTTTTTCCGGTCTGTGCGCCTTCGCTTCTGGAACGCGGGCCGCGCCTCGACACGCCGGCGGATCTGGCCGGCCATACCCTGCTGCACGTGAAATGGTTATCGAACCAGGCCGAGCTGTTCCCGGGCTGGCGCGAATGGCTGCAGGCGGCAGGCGCCCACGATGTGGATATTGCCGTACACCGGCGCTATTCGCTGTTCGGGCTGGCACTGGACCAGGCGATTGCCGGACGGGGCGTGGCGCTTGCCACCAGCGTACTGGCGGTCGATCGGCTGGCCAGCGGCGTGCTCGTCGCGCCGTTCGGTACGCGCTATGTGATCGACTCGCCGTTCTCCTACGAATTGCTCATGCCGGCGGCGGGCGAAGTGCCGGCCGCGGCCGCGGCGTTTGCCGACTGGTTGATCGATCAGGCCGCGCGCTTTCGCCGCGATGCCTCGTTGCACGAATCTTGCAGTCCCGCGAGGGGGCCGTGAGTACGTACTATGGATGCGCGTAGCGCGATCGGGGTTTTCGATTGCGCGCCCGATCAGGTCTAATGCGCGCGTTCGCCCGCGAATCGCCCGACAAAGGAAGCTGCCCATGGACGAGAACGTTACCGTCATCAATCATCCGCTGATCGCGCACAAGCTCACGCTGATGCGCCGCAAGAACTCGTCCACCCAGAAGTTTCGCAGCCTGCTGCGCGAAGTCGCCCATCTGCTCACCTACGAGATCACCCGCGATCTCGAGATGACCACCGAGCTGATCGAAACGCCGATGCAGGAGATGGAAGCGCCGACACTCGCCGGCAAGAAGCTGTGCTTCGTATCCATCCTGCGCGCGGGCAACGGCCTGCTGGAAGGCATGGTGGAGCTCATGCCCTCGGCACGGGTCGGCCATATCGGCATGTTTCGCGACCCGGATTCGCTGGAAGCGGTCGAGTACTACTGCAAGGTGCCCCAGGACATCGGCGAGCGCCGCGTGATCGTGGTCGACCCGATGCTGGCCACCGGCAATTCGGCCATCGCCTCGATCTCGCATCTGAAAAAGCAGGGTGCCAAGAACATGAAGTTCCTGTGCCTGCTGGCCGCGCCCGAAGGCGTGGCCGCGCTGCGCGAAGCCCATCCGGACGTGCCGATCTTCACCGCCGCCATCGATGAACGCCTGGACGAGCACGGCTATATCCGGCCCGGGCTAGGCGATGCCGGCGACCGCATGTACGGCACCAAGTAATACGAGACACCGGGCGCGGCCGCGGGTCGGTGCGTTCGGGCCGCTGAGCAAGGGGGCAGTGATGGCGGTAGAACCGAAACACGGCGACGAGGCGGGCCTGGCCTATCGCTTTCGTGCACGCGATGGCCTGCTGGGCGCGCAGATGCTGTTCGTGGCCTTCGGCTCGTTGGTGCTGGTGCCACTGCTCACCGGGCTGGATCCGAACGTGGCACTGTTCACGGCCGGCCTCGGCACGCTGGTGTTCCAGATCGTCACCCGCGGGCGGGTGCCGGTGTTTCTGGCCTCCTCCTTCGCCTTCATCGCGCCCATCATCTACGGGGTCCAAACCTGGGGCATCCCGGGCACGCTGTGCGGGCTGATGGCGGCCGGCGGCGTCTACATGCTGTTGTCGCTACTCATTCGTGTACGCGGTGTGGGTGTGATCACGCGCTTGTTGCCGACCATCGTCACCGGGCCGGTGATCATGGTCATCGGGCTCGTGCTTGCGCCGGTCGCGGTCAATCTGGCGATGGGCCTGGACGGCAACGGCAATAGCCAGCTGGTCGAGCCGACGGCGGCGATGACGGTGTCGTTCGTGTCGCTGGCGGTTACGGTGGCGGTGTCGCTGTTCGGGCGCGGCTTTCTCTCGCTGGTGCCGATTCTGTGCGGCGTGGTGGCCGGCTATCTGGTCAGTCTGCCGTTCGGGCTGGTGGATTTCGCGCCGATCGCGGCTGCGCCCTGGTTTGCAATGCCGAACTTCGTGGCGCCGGAATGGAACTGGCAGGCGGTGCTGTTCATGGTGCCGGTCGCCATCGCCCCGGCGATCGAGCATTTCGGCGATATCGTGGCGATTCGTTCGGTCACCGGGCGTGATTATCTCAAGGACCCGGGCATCGATCGCACCATGCTCGGCGATGGCCTGGCCACTTCGCTGGCGGCCGCTCTGGGCGGGCCGCCCAATACCACCTATTCCGAAGTGACCGGCGCCGTCACGCTGACCAAGGCCTACAATCCGGCCCTGATGACCTGGGCGGCGGGCTTTGCCATCGTGTTCGCATTCGTCGGCAAGCTGGGCGCGCTGCTGGCCAGCATTCCGACGCCGGTCATGGGCGGCATCATCGTGCTCCTGTTTGGCGCCATTATCGTGGTGGGCATGAACAGCCTGGCCAAGACGGACGAAGAACTCACCGAACCGCGCAACCTGGCCATCGTGGGCATCATTCTGGTGACCGGGGTGGGTGGCTTGAGCTTCTCGGCTGGGGAATTCGTCCTGGAAGGCATTGCCCTGGCCGGCGTGCTGGGCGTGGTGCTCAATCTCGTGCTGCCCTGGGGCCGAATGGGTCGCTGATGTTGACAGCGTGCAATGGCACGTTATCTACTGGCGTGTCGGATTGGCACGGAACATCATCATGCCGCAGGCCCCAGAACGTGAACGCAGCGCGATCGCCCACGACGTAATCGTCATCGGCGCCGGTTTTTCCGGCATCAACGCCGGTATTCGTCTCAAGCAGAAAGGCATCGAGGATTTCGTGATTCTCGAACGTGCCGACGACGTCGGCGGCACCTGGCGCGACAATACCTATCCCGGCTGTGCCTGCGACGTGCCCTCGCATCTGTATTCCTACTCGTTCGAGCAGAATCCGGACTGGTCGACCACCTATTCGGGGTCGGCAGAGATTCATGCCTATATCCAGCGCTGTGCCGACAAATACGGGCTGCATGCCCATCTGCATTTCGGCGTGGGCGTCGCGCAGGCCGAGTTCGACGACGCACGCGGTATCTGGCATCTGACCAGCGACAACGGCACGCGCTACACCGCCCGTGCCGTGATCTCGGCGGTGGGCGGGTTGGTCGAACCGTCCACCCCGGATTTTGCCGGCATGCAGGATTTCGCCGGCGAGATCATGCATACCGCGCGCTGGGATCACGACGTCTCCCTGGCCGGCAAGAAGGTGGCGATCATCGGTACCGGCGCCAGCGCCACTCAGGTGATACCGTCGATCGCGCCCGAGGTCGAACGCCTGACCGTCATCCAGCGCAGCGCGCCCTATGTGCTGCCCAAGCTCGACAAGGCGCTGCCGGATCTGATGAAGACCACGTTCCGGCGTCTGCCGTTTGCCCAGACCGCGTTTCGGCGCGCGATTCTGGCCATTACCGAAGGCGTGGTGGGCCCGGCGGTGATTCTGGATTCGCCCCTGGCCACCGGCATGAAAAAGCTCGCGCTCTGGAATATGCGCTCGGCGGTGAAGGATCCCGTACTGCGTGAAAAACTCACGCCCGACTACGAAATCGGCTGCAAGCGGGTGCTGTTCTCCAGCAACTACTACCCCGCCTTCACCCGCGACAACGTCGAGCTCGAAACTGCCGGCGTCGAGCGCTTTACCGAAAACGGCCTGCGCCTGAGCAACGGGCACGAAATCGAAGCCGACGTGATCGTTACCGCCACCGGTTTCAAGATCAATATCGCCAGTGCGCCGTTTCCCATCATCGGCAGCCAGGGACAGCGCCTGGCCGACCTGTGGAGCGGGCCGGGCGGCAAGGCCTACAAGGGCGTGGCCACGGCCGGGGTGCCGAACTGGTTTTTCATGCTCGGGCCGAACACCGGGCCGGGGCATACCTCGGTGCTCATCTATACCGAGGCCCAGGCGCGCTATATCACCCAGGCGATCTCAAAACTGCTCGAAGACGAACTGACCGCAATCGTGGTCAAGCCCGACGTCATGCAGCGCTATCACGAAAAGCTGCAGAACCGCATGCGCTATACCTCATGGACCTCGGGCTGCCAGAGCTGGTATCTCGACGAGCACGGCGAAAACCATACGCTGTTTCCGGGCCTGGCCACGGAATACGCGCTGTCGATGCGCCGCTTCAAGCTCGGCGAATACGAGGTCGTCGACTAACCGGCACCACTGGCCGCCGGCGGCGGGTTTCGATAACGCATGAAGATCAGCACGCCGACGAGCACGGCGGCGCCGCCGATATAGTGGCTGAGCTGGGGCAGGGTGCCGAAGATCAGCCAGGCCAGCGCCGACGCGCCGATCGGCTCGCAGAGTACGACCATGGAAATCACGGTCGCGCTGACCCAGCGCATGCTCCAGTTGAATACCGAGTGGCCGAGCAGGGTGGGAAAGATCGCCAGCCCCAGGAATACGGCCCAGTCGCTATCGGCATAGCCGGCCAGGGGCACGCCAAGCGTGGCGCAGTAGGCAAACAGAACGCCGGCCGCTGCAGTATAGATAAGAAAGGTATAGGCGTTGAGCGACAGGTGCTGACGTGCCCGAAAGCCGACAAAGAAATAGCCGGTGGCCAGCGCAGCGCCGAGCAGCGCCAGCGCATCGCCAAACAGGGCCATACCGGAGACGGCGATATCGCCCCAGCCGATGATCATGGCGCCCGCGATCGAAAGCGCGGCACCGGCGAAAGCTTTCAGGCGCAGGCGCTCGCCGAACATGGCATAGGCCAGTACGAAGGCGAACAGCGGCTGCAGCGTGGTCAGGGTCACCGCGCTGGCCACCGTGGTGTAGTCCAGCGACGTGAACCAGCTCAGAAAATGAAAGCCCAGCAGCACGCCGGCCGCGATACAGCGCAGCAGGTCGCTGCGGCGCATGGTCGCGAGCTCGGCGCGGTGCCGCCAGGCCACCACCGGTAACAGCAGGAGCGCGGAAAGCAGCATCCGATAGGCCGCCACCGCCGGTGCCGGCGCGTCCGCGAGCTTGACCAGCGGCGCCGAGGAGGAAACGCCGAGCACCGCGACACACAGCGCGAACGGAATTTTCCAGCGTGATTGTTCGGGTGTGGGTTTCTCGGCCATTGCGGTGAGCCAACGGTTGCCTGAAACGACGAAGCCCGCCG
>DJIE01000178.1 GCA_002433465.1 Salinisphaera sp. UBA6602 | reverse complement strand
CGGCAACAGCATTTGCCAGGACCGTCGGTTTTTGGCTCGCTACATGCCCGAGCTCGAAGCGTTTTTTCACTATCGGCATATCGACGTGAGCACGCTCAAGGAACTGGCGAAACGCTGGGCGCCGGAACTGGCGAAAGGGTTCAAGAAGCAGGCATCCCATCTCGCCATGGACGATATTCGCGACTCGCTGGCGGAATTGGCCTACTACCGGGAAACGCTGCTCAAGATCTAGCCCGTACTGGCTCACCAACATGACGAGCGTGTCATTAGTTGACGCGCTAATCATATCGGTGTACAAAAGTGGTCAAGGAAACGAATTGCACGTCTGGACCCGCGAGTCCATACACATATAACAGGCGGCAGGCGCTTTCGGAGGCAGAACCACGGTCACCCGACCCGACGACAACTACAAAAGCTTTCCCGTCGATATCCGGTTAACGGATAACCAAAAATCACAATGTGCGGGAATGACGACTAAAGGCTCCTTAGGGAGCCTTTTTTTTGTCCGGATTTTGGGTGACGAACCCGTCATGTGACCTGATTCAATCGTCGTTCTTGATCTCGTCGAAGGCGGCCAGCGCTTCGCGCCGTGACTCCTTCAGATCCACAATCGGCTCAGGATAATCCTCGCCCAGGGTGATGTTCGCAGCTTCCAGTGCTTTCGCGGGCGCCTTCCACGGTTCGTGAATATGGCGATTTTCCAGATCGGCCAGTTCCGGTACCCAGCGGCGGACGTACTCGCCTTGTTTATCGAAACGCTCACCCTGACGCGCCGGGTTGAAGATGCGAAAGAACGGCGCGGCATCGGCGCCGCAGCCGGCGGCCCATTGCCAGCCCAGCGTGTTGTTGGCCAAATCGGCATCCACGAGCGTATCCCAGAACCAGCGTTCGCCGTGCTGCCAGGCGACGCGCAGGTTCTTGGTCAAAAATGACGCCACCGTCATGCGCAGGCGATTGTGCATATAGCCGGTTTCCCAAAGCTCGCGCATGCCGGCATCCACCATGGGAATACCGGTACGGCCCTGCTGCCAGCGGCGCAGGCCTTCGTCGTCACCGGACCACGGAAAGTCCTTGAAGCGCGCATCGAGCGGCTCCTCGGGCGTGTTCGGAAAGTGGTACAGCACGTGGTGGGAAAACTCGCGCCAGCCGATCTCGCTCAGAAAACTGTCGGCGTGGGTGCGCAGGGTCTTGGTTTCGCGATGGTCGTCCAGCCATTCCTCGACCCGATGCACGATCTGACGGGGCCCGATTTCGCCCCAGTGCAAGTGCGGCGACAGATAGGACGTGCCGTAGCGTGCCGGCTCGTCGCGGCTGTCGTCGTATTGTTCCAGCACGTCTTCGAGAAAGGTCTCAAGCCTTTCGTGGGCGCCGTCCTCGCCGGGCGACCAGGTCTCGCGGATGCCGTGGTCCCATTCGATTTTCGGCCGCAGCTCGAGTGACGCCAGCGACTCCGAGCCGATACGCGACCACACATCCGGCAGCGATGTGGGCGCGGCCAGCGGTGTATCCACAGCACGGTTCTTCACCGCTTTCCAGAACGGCGTGAACACCTTGTAGGGACCGCCTTGCTTGGTTTCGACGGTCCACGGCTCGTGCAGCAGGTGCGCCTTGAAGCTCGCGGTCTGGATGTCGTTGTCTTCGAGGTGCTGCTTGACCTTCTTGTCGCGTTCGATGGTGAGCGGGTCGTACAGCCGGTTCCAGTACACCGCGGTGGCGCCGCTTTCCTCGATCAGCGTATCGAGTACGTCGGCGGTGTCGCCCTGGCGGATAATCAGCCGCGAACCCAGCGCCTCCAGCGCCTCGGAGAACGCGGCAAGCGACTCGTGCAGCCATACGCGCTGTGCCGCGCCGGGCGCCCATGCGCCCAGTTCATGCGGGGCATGGATGAACAGGGGCACGATGGCATCGAAATCGTCGTCCAGAGCGGCGCGCAGGGCCGGGTTGTCCGCGAGGCGTAGATCCCGCCGAAACCAAACGATGACGCGTTCTTTCATAGGTCTTGCTCTAGCTGAAAAGTGCGGCGCCTGGCCGCGCGTACGAAAGGCCGATCATACGGAAGCGTGGCCGCACCCGATGCCTCGGCTTTCTGAAGTGTCTAGATCATGGCGGTAAAAACCCGAGGTCGGCGTAAGCCTCAGGCCGTGAGCGGACAGGAATCGGGCGTCAAAGTCGTTTCCAGCCAGAAGTGCGGGGCGGGCAGCTCAGGCTTCGTTCGATGTTGGATTACGCTTCGCTAATCCAACCTACGTCCGTGGCCCGCAAGGTCGGCTTACGCCGGAGGCCGACGCCGACCGGGCTTTGGTGCGACTAGATGCGTTCACCCGCGTGGATGCGATCTTTCAAGCGCTTGGCCTGTTCGCGAATCGCGTCCATCAGGTCGGGGTCGTTGCGCTTTTTCTCCAGATTCTTCACCTGGAAGACCATGCGCTGGTTGTTCTCGAAGTGTTCGACGTTGCGGTCTAGAAAATCCCAGTACAGCGTGGTCACCGGGCAGGCATCGTCACCGGTGGCCTTGCGGTAGTCGAAGCGACAATTCTTGCAGTAGTTGCTCATCTTGTTGATGTAGTTGCCGGAGGCGCAATACGGCTTGGTGCCGAGCACGCCGCCGTCACCGAACTGGCTCATGCCCAGGGCGTTGGGCAGGCTCACCCAGTCGATCGCGTCGAGATACATGGCCATATGCCAGTCGTGGAAGGCGCGCGGGTGCACGCCGGCGTTGAGCGCGAACAGGCCGAGCACCATCAGCCGCTGAATATGGTGGGCATAACCGTTGTCGAGCACGTTGGCCATGGCGTCGCCCACGCAGGCCATATCGGTATCGCCGTCCCAGTAGCTCTGCGGTACGGGCAGTTGCGCACGCAGCGCGTTGCGTTGGATGTAGCCCGGCATTTTCAGCCAGTACACGCCGCGCACGAATTCGCGCCAGCCGAGAATCTG
>DJIE01000144.1 GCA_002433465.1 Salinisphaera sp. UBA6602 | reverse complement strand
CCGTGCCACTTGTTTTTGGCTTGGGCACGCTACGCTCTCCCTTGTCTGTCAATCGCGCGCAAAGCACCCGGCGCGACCGCGACAAGTTGTGCAGAGCTTCCCTAGAGAAAACGGCCCGTATCGGCCTCCAGCCCGTAGATATCGCGAAAGGCCATATAGGTGGTCATGCCCATCACGGCCAGAAAGAACAACGACGTCGCAAGTGCCGCTATACCGACCACAACATAAAGAATCAGCGCGAGCAGACCGGCCGTGAATGCAGCGACCATGCTGAAAAGCAGCAGGAACACCGCGCTGGGGAGCACGGCCACGCCGAGGCCCACCAACCCATACAGGGTGAACGCACGCCAGTTGATCCATACGCCGTGAAAGCTCTGTTTGATCGCTTGTACCGGCCCGCTTTCACCAAAAAACACGAGCGCGGGCTGAAACCAAACCGCAGCGAGATAGAGAAAGGTGGCCAGCAGGAAGAAGAGCACCATCACCGCAAGGGAAAGGCTGCCGCGCGCGAATTCGGCGGCGGGCGTGCCAAAACCGCCAGAGGGCACGCCCGAATTGAACAGCCCGTAAAGGAAAAAGAACGCCACCCCGGCCATGACCTGCAGGCCCACCTGGGCCGCCCCGGCGAGCAGCAGGGCCGTGGTGCGATAGCGTAGCCCGATCAGCACATCGCCATAGGCGAAGGTATGGCCGTAGAGCACGCGATAGACCAGGTACAAAAACCCCACCGAAAACACCGGCATCACCAGGCCGGTAATCAGATCTCCGATATAGGGCAAGAACTCGCAGACGATAGCCACGCCCAGCCCGATGCCCATCAAAAGCAAGACGGCAACGATCCAGCGTTCGGTATCCACCGATAACAGCTCAATACTCTCGCGCCACCACTGCCAGCCACGGCGTGCGCCAACCCGCCGCGCCGGCGTGATCTGACATGCCGGCTCCAGTGACCGTTCCTGCATTTGTCTTCCCCAATAGACCGCCTGCCGACACGACGAGGTCGGGCCGGCTGCCCCACCCGTTTTATATCAGAATCCGGCGCCCGGCTGGGCCGGCCCTCTATTCGGCCAGTTCGGTCAGCAACGGTAACAGCAGGGCAAACAGCTGGGCCTGCGACGACACCGCGCATTTGGCATAGAGCTGACGCCGGAACACTTTCACCGTCTGGACGCTGATACCCAGCGCCCGGCCAATCGACTGCGAGGAATGCCCACGCAGGATATACAGCGCCACTTCCGCCTGACGCGGACTCAGCTGCACGCCGTGCTCGCGCGCCAGCGCATGCTGCAGGCGCTGACTCAGCGGCAGCGCCCGGGCCGGCGTGCCCAGCGCCGGCTGATAATCGCGCCAGTGGGTTTCCATCAAGGCGCTCAAAGTGGCTTCGTGGCGTTTGAGGGCGTTGACCTCGCGCGGCAGAAAACGAGTGCCGCTGGAACGATCCCGGCCCATGCAGGCGGTCAGCGTGATCAGCGGCGACAGGCGCGCGAAGATCGCGATCTCGTCGATGAGCGTGGTATGGCGGTAGTAGCTGCGGTAATACTCGCTGCGTCGGAACCGGTCGGGCGCGATATCGGCCAGGCGCTCTACCCCGCTGGCCCGGCCTTCGCGGTGCTGCAGGTAGAACGGGTCGAGCACATAGGCCCCTTCCAGATATTCGCTGTCCATCGGCAGATATACCACCGGATCGGTGTATTCGCGATACAAGGCCTCGGGGCGCTGCTCGTCGCAGTAGGCGATCACGATCAGGTTGTCGAAGGCGGCCAGGGTATGCAGCAACGACAGGAAACAGGGCATGAACTGCGGCGTGCCCAGCGCTCGTATCGTCTGGGCGGTGGCCGCCCGCGTTTGCACGTCACCCATACGCGAACACGCCGCGCTGCGCCCTGGCATACCCCCGCGGGGTTATATACGCCGGCCGCGCCGCAGGGCTATCGTTTTTTTGGAACCTGGGATCGCGCTCTGGCGAACGGTGTCGACTACAACGCATCGCGCCTCGGGCCTGGTTTGAATTGGGGTTTGCGCCAGGCGCAACCTAGCCGGCGCTGCGAGCCAACGGCTTCGCTGCTGCGCCGCGTACTCGAGGATACTTGGCATGTCCGAAACCGATACGCAACTCGAACGCACGCTCACGCTCAAGGCCGTCGTGCTCTTCGGCCTGGCCTACATGACGCCGCTGATCGTTCTGGGCACCTTCGGCGTGGTCGCCGAAGCCACGCACGGCGCCGTACCCACGGCCTATCTGCTGACCACCCTGGCGATGCTGTTCACCGCCTACAGCTACGGCATCATGTCGCGGCGCTTCCCGGCCTCGGGCTCGGCGTATACCTATGTGCGCAACGGCATCGACGATCGCGTGGGTTTCATGGTCGGCTGGGGCGTGCTGCTGGATTATTTCTTCCTGCCGATGGTCATCTGGCTGATCGGCGCGGCCTATCTGAACGCGCGCTTCCCGGAAGTCCCCAGCTGGGTGTTCCTGCTCGGCTTCATCGGCCTGACCACCGCCTTGAACGCCTACGGCATCAAGCTCGCCGCGCGCGTGAACTCGCTGCTGATGGTGTTCCAGGTGCTCGTGGTCGCCTTTTTCGTGCTGCTGTCCCTGCGCCATGTATTCGCCGCCGAGGGCGCCGAGGCACTGCTGAGCACCACGCCGTTCTTCAACGATCAGTCCAACCTGTCGAGCATTGCCGCCGGTGCGGCCATCGCGGCCTATTCGTTTCTGGGCTTCGATGCGGTGACCACGCTTACCGAGGAAACCATCGAGCCGCGTCGCAACATACCGCGCGCCATCATGCTCACCGCGCTCATCGGTGGCGGCATCTATGTGGCCGTGGGCTACACCACCCAGCTGGTCCACCCGGGCGCGATCTTCGACGATGCCGACTCGGCCGCCTTCGAAATTGCGCGCACGATCGGCGCCGATCTGTTCGGCGCGATCTTTCTGGCCGGCATGGTGCTGGCCCAGTTCACCTCCGGCATCGCGGCCCAGGCCAGCGCATCGCGGCTGCTCTATGCGATGGGCCGCGACGCCGTGCTGCCGCGCCGGCTGTTCGGCAAACTGCACCCGAACTTCCATACCCCGGTGTTTAATATCGTACTCACCGGGGCCATTGGCATCGTGGCCATTTTCCTGGACGTGCTCTCGGCGGCTTCGTTCATCAACTTCGGCGCCTTTATCGCGTTCACCATGGTCAACGTGTCGGTGTTGTTCATGTACCGACGCGATCGCCCGACCCGCGATCGCTACGGCGTAATCGGCGGCCTCGTCATTCCCGGCATCGGCGCCCTGGTGAACCTGGTACTGCTCACCCAGCTCGACAGCCATGCCGTCGTGCTGGGCCTGATCTGGCTGGCGCTGGGCCTGGCGCAGCTGACCTATCTGACCCGCGGTTTCACCCGGCAGCCGCCGCAGGTCCAATTCGACGACGCAGAATAGCCCGCAGCGGAGCGACCGATGACGCGTTTTCTACCCGTGCTGGCAATCCAGGGCCCGGCCCAGGCTGCCCTGAACAGCGACGACTACGAGGCATTCGAGCAGGAGCTCGCCGTACAGCTGAGCGACTTCGGCCCCAATTTCAGCGCGGAAGCCGAAGCGACAACGCGGCTGGTCTGCTACCCGGAAATGCACCTGTGCCCGAACGCGGGCACGCCCGAGCAACGCCGTGCCCAGCTCGAGGCCGCGGCCGAGCCCATCGACGGCCCGCGTATGCGCGCGCTGGCCGATATCGCCCGCCGCCATCGCATATGGCTGCAACCGGGCAGCCTGTGCGAACGCGGCACGGACGGCCACCTTTACAACACAGCGCCCGTATTCTCGCCGGCTGGCGACTGCGTGGCGGCTTATCGCAAGTGTTTTCCGTGGCGCCCGTTCGAGCCTTATCGGCCCGGCTCGGCGTTCACCGTGTTCGACATACCCGGCGTCGGGCGGATCGGCCTGGCGATCTGTTACGACATCTGGTTTCCCGAAGTCTGTCGTCAGCTGGCCTGGATGGGCGCCGAGGTGATCATCAACCCGGTGGCCACCACCACCAGCGATCGTGCCCAGGAACAGGTACTCATCCGCGCCAACGCCATCTTCAACCAGGTGTTCCTGGTCAGCGTCAATGCCGCCACGCCCTCCGGCGTAGGCGAGAGTGCGATCATCGACCCGGAAGGCCGGGTGCGCGCGCAGCTGACTGGCGCCACCGCCGGCACGCTGACCGACGTGCTCAACCTGGACGAGGTCACGCGCGTGCGCCGCTTCGGCACCGCCGGCCTCAACCGGCTGTGGTCGCAGTGGCGCGCAGACGATCCGGCGCTGGAGCTGCCCATGTACGAAGGCCGGCTGGATCCGCGCCGCTGGGGCGGCCACGACTAGGCTCGCCCAGGCCAAACCCCCCGACCACCGCAACGGCGATCGGGGCGTGCCGCCCGGGCTGTTTCAGGCCGATACGATGGTTTCGGTCGCCGTCACCCGGGCGAAGATATCCGACAGTATCGCCATCTCGGCGCGGTGCAGTTGCGCGGCCGCGATCGCGCCGCGACCGTCGGTGGCCGGCAGATCCCGCGTGGTGACGGCATCTTCGGCAATCGTGACCGGATAACCCAGCTCGTGGCCTGCCCGTGCGGTGGTCGATATGCAGACATGGCTCATGAAACCGGCGAGCACGAGCTGCTGGATGCCCGCCGCCTGCAGGCGGGCATCCAGATCGGTGCCGCCGAAGGCGTTGGGCACATGCTTGACGATCACCGGCTCACCCTCGTTAGCCGCCACCTCCGACATGATCTCGACATACTGCCCGTCCGGGTCGAATACCGGCCCGCCCGATTCGCCGTGGTGCACGAAATGGATGACGGTGCCGCCGTTTTCGCGCCAGTGGGCGATCAGGCGGGCGACGTTATCCAGCGCCGGCGCCAGGCCCGAGAGCGACAGGGCGCCGTCGCGATATTCTTCCTGGGCATCGATCACGATCAGGGCGGCGTTTTTCGGCGTGCCGAGCGGCAGCGCCGCGCCGGCGATCTGGAGCATGGTTTGTGCGGACATCTTGTCTCTCCTGAATGGACGGGGTGGATAGGACGGGCACATCATGCATCTGCTAATTCGCAATTAAAATCGGGGGTTTTGCAGGTATATTCTGCATAAACGCAGACCCGCGATAGAGTACAAAGCCGTTATGAGCACGCTCGACTGGGAAGGCCTGAAAACGTTTGCGCTGGTATGTCGCGGCGGCACGATGAGCGCGGCCGCGCGCGAGCTCGGCGTGAACCAGACCACCGTGGCACGACGGCTGCAGCGCCTCGAACAAAAGCTGGGCCAGCCGTTGTTGCGCCGGGACGGCCAAAGCCTCCGCGCCACCGCCCACGCCGAACCGTTGTTGGACACCGCCCGTGCCATGGAAGACCGGCTCGCCGCGACGCTGACCGGCCTGGAAAGACCGCCCGGCCGCCAGCCCGTCTCCGGCCTGGTACGCATCACCGGCGTGGACGGCGTGCTCGAAAACGCAGTGGCACCCCGCATCGATGCCCTGCTCGCCGAGCATCCGGGCCTGCGTATCGACCTGATTGGCGGCAATCGCAACCTGCGCGTTGCCCAGCGCGAGGCCGATATCGCCCTGCGCCTGGCCCGGCCGGCCGGCACCACCCTCGATGTCCGCCGGCTGGGCGATCTCGCTTACGGCATTTATGCCGCCGAGAGGAACGCCGATCCGTACCGCGCGCCGTGGGTGGATCTGGATGAGGCCTTCATCGACAAGCCCGAACAGCAATGGCTGGCCGAACATTTCCCCGAACGACGAACTCTGCTGCGCGCCAACCGCGGGGGCATCATCGCCGAGCTGGCACTGGCCACCGGCGCCTGCTGCCTCGTGCCGCGCTGTATCGGCGATCGCACCCCCGGCCTGGCCATGCTGGATATTGACCCTGCCGGGCGCGAACTCTGGCTGGTGCGCCATCAGGACATGGCGCATCTGCCGCGCCTGCGGGTGGTCGCCGACTGGCTTGCCCAAACCCTGTGCAATGGCCACTGGGTCGTCGCCGCCGACTGACAACAATCTCGCCCGTTCGCCAGGTGTCGCATGCCCGCCGCCGTGCTTGTCGACGCCCGTCATGCGTTTCATGCCCGCGAGACGGTATCGGCCGTTTGTATCTGCGGGTACGGTCAGCGCCGGCTGGCCGGTCTTTGATACGGCATATCACGCCGCGAACAACTGCATTCAACATCAATCTTCTGTTGTGCTATTGATCACGCGCCGAGCATTACGGCCTGTTATCGCGCCGGCTGAACCGAGAATTGTTCTTGTGGCAGATATTTAGCGATCGAAACCTGTCGGGATCGCTCAGATAGCGGCTTTCATCCAGCAGCCAGTTTTAGCTCAGGGCGCCCGCTTGGCGCTCCTCGCGCCACTTTATTAAGAATCGACGAAGGCTTTAGCTGCACATACCACCCAGCGCATGATTTTAAAGTTTGCTTTAGCCGTGTCGTTACCTTGAGAGAGACCCGGCCCATCCGCCTCGAGGCAAGCCGGATCCGATGACACCACTGTTCGTCTGATATCCGGACCTCGCCGCATGAAGCATTTCACCTCGATCAAACACTTCGTCGTACTGGCCGCCGGCGCCTGTATCCTGAGCGTGGTCGCCGCCCTGCTGATCTACAACTATGTCGCCACCAAGCGTACCGGCGAGTTCGTGGAGCAACGTACCGGCGCCCTGCTGGAAGGCGCCATCGACGAACGCCTGGCCGCCCTGGCCAACGCCCAGGGCGAGCAGATCAACCGCAAGCTGGAACAGGCCCTGGGCATCGCCCGCGACCTGGCCGCGGCAAGCGAACTGGCGGCCGAGCCGGGTGCGAACAGCGCCGCGTTCGAATTCGGCCGCCCGGAGCTGTCGGCGCTGGTCCAACAGGCCGTGGCAAAGAACGACTTTCTGCTGGATGCCTTCATCGGCTGGGAGCCGAACGCCTTCGGCAACGACGATGCCTATGTCGTGCCCGCGAACAATACGCAGAGCTACGATGGCAGCGGCCGTTTCCGGCCCTGGGCATTCAAGAACGACCAGGGCGTCGCTGAAGTATCGGCCCTCGATATCACCGGCATGGAAAACCCCAAGATGCTGGAGTCCGGTATCCGGCGCGGCGAATACTATCTGTGTCCGAAAGAAGGCGGCGATACCTGTGTGGTGGACCCAGCGTTCTACGACTACGACGACAAGCGCGTGATGGTAGCCACCTTCAGCGTGCCCATCGTGGTGGATGGCGCGTTCAAGGGCGTGGCCGGCACCGACGTATCCGTGGATTTCATCCAGACCTTGCTCAGCCAGTCCAACCAGGGTCTTTATGAAGGCGCGGGGCGCATGGCGCTGGTCGCGCCGCTGGGACGGCTGGTCGCCTACACCGGCGATGCAGCCCGACTCGGCCAACCGGCGACGAGCGTATTGAGCGCGGAAGGGCTCGAAAAGCTGACCCAGGCCCGCCAGAGCGGCGAAGCGGTCAGCGCCCGTTCGACCAACGGCGAGATGATCGAATCCTATCGTCCGATCCGGGTCGGTAATACCGATACCGTCTGGACGCTGGTCATGCAGCTGCCGGTGGCCGCGGTCATGGCCGATCTCGATGTGCTGCAAGGCGATCTCGCCGACCAGCGCACGGCCGACACCCTCGGCATGGTTCTCGTCAGCGGCCTGGTGGCCCTGCTCGGCCTGGTCCTGATCTGGATGGTAGGCCGCAGTATTGCCCGTCCGCTGAGTCAGCTTGGCGATCGCATGCGCGAAATCGCCAGCGGCGACGGCGACCTCACCCAGCGTCTGCCGGTCGCCGGCCGCAACGAGCTGGCCACCGTGGCGACCCAGTTCAACGCCTTTGTCGACAAGATCGACCACGTGATGATCGACGTGCGCGACAGCAGCGAAAACGTGAAAATGGCTTCCGGCGAAATCTCCACCGGCAGCGTGGACCTGTCGCGGCGCACCGAGAACACGGCCGCCAGCCTGGAGCAGTCCGCGGCCGCCATGGAAGAGCTCACCAGCACCGTGGCCAACTCGGCCGAATCCTCGCGGCATGCGGCACGCCTGTCTTCCGAGGCGGCTCAGGCGGCAGACGAAGGCAGCCAATCCATGGCCGCGGTGGTCGATACCATGCGCGACATCAGCGGCTCTGCCCGCGAAATCGAAAAGATCATCGCCGTGATCGATTCGATCGCCTTCCAGACCAACCTGCTCGCTCTCAACGCCTCGGTAGAAGCCGCCCGCGCCGGCGAACAGGGCCGCGGCTTCGCCGTGGTGGCCCAGGAAGTACGCAACCTCGCCAACCGCAGCACCCAGGCCGCGGGCGAGATCAAGACACTCATCGATACCTCGGTGGAGAAAACCGCCAACGGCGAAGCCCTGGTTGAGCGCACGGGCGAGCGGATCAAATCCATCGTCGAACAGGTCAATCGCGTGAACGGGCTGATCACTGAAATCACCACCGCGGCACAGGAGCAGAACACGGCCATTCTCGAGGTCAACCAGGCCGTCTCCCAGCTCGACGAAATGACCCAGCAAAACGCCGCGCTCGTGGAAGAGTCGGCGGCCGCCTCCGATTCGCTCAGCCAGGAGGCCACGCGACTGGCGCGCATCATCGGCGCGTTCAAGCTCAGCTCGCACAATGCCCAGCCGGCATCACAATTTCAGGCACGCAGCGAACGCCGCCCGAGCGAGCAATGGGCCGACGCACCGCATGAGCCGGCCGCGCCTGCCTATGGCGTGTAATCCTTCACCGTAGCGATGCAGATGCGAGCGCCGGCGTTGACCGCGCGCTCGTAAAGAAACGGTTTTCGCGTCCAACGAGCCCCTATGCCGCCCGGCGCTCGCCGGCACGGATAACAAGCGCGCCTGCGCGTTCTCATACCGGGCTTGCAGCCGCCGCGACAGCCGGCGCCGGTATTGACCATCAACCCGGCACCAAAACGGCCGGCCGTGCCCGCTGTTTTAAACGTCGTCTAGAAGTCGGCGCCGGCAGCTGTGCGTCTTATCCCCCAATGGCTTTACCGCCCGTGGCCGTGGCGCGCGGACTTTTTCACAGGCGTGGGCGAAGAGGGGCCTCGCCCCCGCCCACAGGCCACGCGTCTAAAAACCGTCATATCGCTAACGCAGTATCGATACACAAGAGCCCGCGCCTGCAAGCAGACGTGTCGTAGCCGTCGCCCTTGGCGCGTATTTTGCTTAGATAAATTCATGTGACATGAAATGATCGCGCACCAGCGATCGTTCACACCCGAACACTCGATTCGTTTATCGGTAATAGGGAGTTAACCATGGAGATGAATCTACTACGCGACTGGCCGGCGCCCGCCGGCCCCGCACGGCTATTTTTCGCCAGCGACGCCGCCCGTCGGGCCCATGCCTGCGCCCCCGAGAACGGCGTGCCGCCTTCGGAGATCCAGCGCGCGGCGCTGGACTCCAGCCGCGAGACCTCGGCTTATATGCAGGGCAACGCGGTGCGCATTCTCGGCATTGCGTTCAAGGTGTTCGACCACTACGACGACGCGGCCTTCAAACAAGCCTGCGAAGCGCATCTGCGGCGCCACGACGTCTACCACACAGGCTTTCACTATCGCGACGGCGACTGGGCCAGCCGCACCGTGGCCGCGCACGATATCGAGCTCAGCGCCGAGTCGGTGGACCTGGCCGCGCCCGGCAGTAGCGGGGCCGATTTCGCATCGGTGATCGATGCACGCCAGCCGCGCATTCCGAAATGGGATCTGTTCTCTTTCAGTGCGCTGGGTATCGAAAACGCCGGCGCCGATACCGCCAACCCGGAGTTCACCGTCGCCGTCTGTCTCGATCATCTGCTGACCGACGGGTTCTCGGTGTTCATGATTTTCGAAGAGCTCATGATGTTCTACGAAGCATTCCGTGCCGGGCGCGACCCGTTCGATCAACTACCCGAAAGCGCGTCGTATGCCGACTATGCCCGGCGCGATACCGCCTACTGCGCCCGCTTGACGCCCGATTCGCCCCAGGTGGCGGAATGGGAGCGCTTCAAGGCCCTGCACGGCGGCGCATTGCCGGACTTCTGCTTTGCCACCGGGCTGAACGGCCCGGAAGATTTCGCGCCCGGTCGCATGACCACCATTCCCGACTTTCTGTCGGTGGCCGAATCCGAGGCCTTCGAGGCGGCCTGTGCCGAAGCAGGCGGCTCGCTCAGCGCCGGCTTCACGGCCGTAGCCGCCCTGATCGAGCGGCTGGTGCGCCACAGCGAGCGCTTTACCATCTGCACGCCGCGCTCGACGCGTGTTTCCGAGGCCGAGCACTACAGCATGGGTTGGTTCGCGCATCCGGTGCCGCTGGAGTTCACGATTGCCGACTCCTTTGCCGAGACCGTGGCCGCCGCCCGCAAGGCCAACAAGGCCGCGCGCAGCATGATCGGCGTACCGGTCTACCCGGCCCAGAAGGTGGTGGACCCGACGCTGTCGAGCATGCCACCGGAAATGACCAGCCTGTCGTTCATCGATACCCGGCTGATCCCCACCTTTCGCGATCTCTCGGCCCATGCCTTTACCGTGATCGGCACGCGGCGCAATGCCAAGTCGGTGCATTACTGGGTCAACCGGGTCGGGCACGGCACGAACCTGAACTTCATGCATCCCGATACCGCGGAGATGAGCGCCGGCCTGACCGCGTTTGCCGGCCTGTTCCGCGCCATCGTCGACGAAGTGATCGCCCACGGCGATTGCAACATCGCCCAGGAACGCGACCGCTGGCAGACGATTATCGACCATTACGAGGCAGCGCCGGCTTCTGCCGTTTGTGCTGCCTGAGCCGCTGCGCGAGCCCGCCGCCCCCGGCGGGCTCGTCCTTGGCGGCGTGCCTCTAACCCGATCGCGGCGATCGACTGCGTTTTTCGACCGCTCTACGTAGCAGGGAGCGGCGCCCAGGCACGCCGCGAACGTGGCGTTGCCGGTCGCATCGTCACGTGCCCCACGGCAAGGCCACCACCCGCCCGGGCTCGCGGCAAGTTATTGCGTAGCCAGCCAGCGCGCCAGGCGCGCGCTGCGATCGCGCCCGCGCAACAACCCCACCACGGCACAAACACCGTGATACACGCCAAGCCCTGCCAGGCCATAGAACGCCAGCGCCGCCGGCAGCCCGTCGAGCCAGTCCATAGCCGATGCACTGGCCGCAAGATCCATGGGCGTGCGATAGGCCGCCGTGGCGCAAAAAAGCGCGATCGCGATAGCCGCCAGGGCCAAACCGGCCACCAGCGCGTGCGAAAGCCAGTCCACGGGCGGAAAATGTCTCAGCTCGTTGTAGCGCGACAACGCCGCATGGCTGATCACCTGCCCACGCTGTGTCACCGTGACGTCGGCGACCGCTGGCGTACGCTCGCGCAGGGTTTCGAGCCAGTGTTCGGGGTAGCGAAACACGATATTGCCGATCAGCACCACGGGCCATTTCTGGGCCGGGCTGAGAACCGGCCCGGTGGCCGCCTGGTTGATCATCATCTGCGATATACGCGCCGACTCATCGCCGGTTAGCTCGCCGATTCTTTCGCTGCCCGGTATATCGGCTTCGCGGTCGGCCACGCTCACGCGGCCGCGTACCCGAAACAGGCGCTCGCCCTGCTCGTACCTGCCCACGCTCGACCCGGGCCTATAGACGAGCAAACCACAGACGAGCGGCAGGCTGCCCACCCCGAACCACACCGGGTGCAGGCTCGGCACGGCCAGCATCACGATCACCGCGCCCAGGGCGATCAGGCTCGCGCTTATCACCCGCAAGCCGCCGGTTTCGACCGCGCTGTCGCTCAAGCGCAGACGAAAATCGGCGCCGCTCTCGCGGTGCTCGCCCAGCAACCGCACGCCGTGGTCTTTGTGGTTTTCCGGCGGCGTATCGCCCGCCACCAGCGTAGGCAGCACGGGCACCCCGTTGAGTTCGACCACCAGCGACTTGTCCCAGGCGCGTACGACACGGGCGGTGCAATACGGCGCGATCGACTCCAGCAGGCTTTCATGCACGCGCACCCATAGATCGCCGATATAAATTCGCCGGTCGCGGCCGGGGCCGCCCGTGACGCCGAACTCGCCTTGAGTGGCGTGCACGCGGCCATCGATCAGTACTTCGTGCGGATATGCCAGGGCAACGGCCAGCCGATCCCGCGGCGACAGCGTATCGGCGTCATCCTGGGCGGCCAGCCGCCGCGACACCCTGCGGTGGCGCTGGTAGCGAAGCCACAACGGAATGCTGACAACCAGCACGAACAGCAAGGCAAAAAACGCAGGGGTCATCGCGCATCCCGGTCCGCCTCAGGCCGCGACAAACGCTGCGCACAACCTTGCGGGCCGGCTTTATGGATTGGCGGCCGATTATAACGGCTGCTCGTCGGCGCTCCGTGCACCGCGACCGATCGCCCTCATCGCTACCCGCGTCGGCTATCGCCTTTCGATCATGCCAGCCGCCGACACCGCGACCGCGCGCCGGTCACGGCGCCCGTGCCATGATGCACAAGGCCGGCTCGATCAGCCGGCGCTGCTGGAGATCGCCATGCGTCATCGCTCGAATCACGCCCGTGTTTTAAGCCGGCTGCTGCTGGTTGCCGCGCTTGGGCTACTCGCCGGCTGTGCCCATATGCGCAGCGGGTCTGCCACCGCGCAGCTCGATGCCTTCATGCAGCAGGAACGCGCCTGGGCGGGGCTGACCAACCATACCGCCACCCTGCCGGATGGCCGCCGTATGCCCTATTCCGAGGGCGGCCCGGCCAACGCCCCCACGCTGATTCTGCTGCACGGCTACACCGGCGATCGCAACCACTGGAACGAAGTCGCCCGCGATCTGACCGATCGCTGGCACGTCATCATTCCGGACCTGCCCGGCCATGGCGGCACCCCGCTGGCCGACGACGCCTCCGCCGACGGCATGGCCCAGACCCTGGGCCATTTCGTCGATTCCATCGGCGCACAACGCTATGTGCTGGTCGGCCACTCCATGGGCGGCGGCGTCGCCGCACTCTTCGCCATGGCCCGCCCGCAGCAGGTGCGCGGGCTGGTGCTGGTGGACAGCGCCGGCGTCTATGCCGACAACCCCTCGCCGGTCATGCAAGCCATCGCCCAGGGCGACAACCCGCTGGCGATTGAAACGACGGCCGACTACCAGCGCCTGCTAAATGTGGCCATGGCCAAACCGCCGTTCATCCCCGACAGCATCCAACAGGCCCTGGCCACACGGGCCGTGGCCCACCGCGCCGCCTACACGCAGATACTCGACAGCCTGCTCAACACCCAGACCCACCTGCCGCCCAGCACCTTCCATATGGTGCTGCACTCCCTGCGCATGCCCACACTCGTGATCTGGGGCCGCAAGGACGCCATCTTCGATGTAAAAGTCACCCAGGAACTGGCAGACAATCTGCCCAACGCCACGGTCACCGTCTTCGACGACGTCGGCCATACGCCGATCCGCGAAGCGCCACGGCGCACGGCGGTGGCTATTGATGGGTTTGTAGGTGGGCTGGTCGACTGACAGACAAAATCGACCGTTCGAAGGCGTTCCCGAGTATGCACGACCAACGAGGCGCCATTTGCTTCAGTAACCGCCTGTGCATCAGACCGTTATCTCAACGAGGTCGTCCAACGCACTATCGATCGTCGAGTACTCGAACCGGTAGCCCGATTCCAGCGTTCTCTTGGGCTTTACGTTCTGCCCCTCCAGGAGAATGGAAGCACGCTCGGCGCCCACCACGCGTTTAATCAGCCAGCGTGGCGCCGCCCACACCACGGGTCGCTTCAGCTGCCGCGCGAAGGCATGGGTGAACTCATGGTTGGACACGATACCCGGCGCGACGGCGTTGTAGCGGCCTTGAAGCTGCGGGTTGTCGATCACGTGCAGCAGGATGCCCACCATGTCGTCGATATGGATCCAGGGGAACGGCTGCCTGCCATGGCCGATGGTCGCCCCCATGCCCAGACAGAAGGGCAGTCGTATGATGGGCAGAAAGCCCCGCGCGCGGCCGATTCGCCATAGCTTGCCGATATAGGACTTGCGCTCCACGGCGCCGAGCACCACGCCGATCCTCACCTGCACATGCCGGGTACGGCTCGTGTCGATACCTTCCGCAGCACGCTCCCACTGGCTGACCAGCTCGGCCGGGAAGTCGATACCCATCGGCTCGGACTCTTCCGTTAACTCGGGATAGGCCTGCTCGCCGTGGAGCTCGGCCGTGCCGTAAAAGCACTTGCCGGCGGTGGATACGAACACTTCGGGCGGCGACGCCATACGGTTGATCGCCGCGACCAGGGCTTCGGTTGTTTCAACGCGCGAGGCCAGCACTTCATCACGATACGCTGGCGTCCAACGGCGGGTGAGATCGAGAATATGCTTGCCGGCCAGGTTGACGACAGCGTCGCATGCAGGAAACGGCTCATCCTTGACCTGGGCCCAGGTAATTCGCCCCTCACCAGCAAACCGCGAAATCAGCGTGACGCGATCGCCCCGCTCGCGAAGCCGCTCCGCAAGGGCCGTGCCAATGAACCCGCTGCCACCGCCTATAACGACATGCATATTGCTTCTACCGGCGTCATGTCGCTCGCGTCCCTCGCCTATCACGACTACTTCCCAAGATACTGCCCCCCCCAATGGGATAATAGCGGAGCATTAGTGCTCGTACGTTGCAGGGCACGACGTGCGAATCGGTCAATGAACTTACCTGGCGGGCTCACAGTAGTGGATTCTCGGCGCGATCGGCGAGATTCGATCGCTCCCCAGCCGGCGACTCTATTCCACATACTGTCCCCGGATCACCGAGATTCACGTAACCCACGATCGATAGCGGAACGGCGCAGAGTTCCAGCCGATAAAACACCAGCACATCGTCGACACTTCCGAGTACCGCGCTGGCGCGAACCGCCGTGTCGGCGCCGATATACAGCGTTGCGAATACGCTGGCGACCACGAAATGATAGGCCGCTCGACGTTCCCGTTGTCCCGGCTTGCGTAAAGACAACGTGAAGACCACGAACAGCACCGACAATGTCGCCGTGATGCCCGTGGACATGATCTTGAGTGCAAGCACCCACAGATCGAGCTGTGATGCGCCATCGAAACCGCTGAGAATCACGTCGTTGCCCATGGCGCGACGCTTTGCTCCTTGATCCAGGTTGCCGCCAAGCCAGACGTTATCTGCCCGCCCTCACCGGCGATCCGGGAGGACAGTATATGCAACTCCTTATTTCAAAACGCGCTCAGCGCAAAGCACGTCGATCAGGCGTTCGATTTGAATATACTGTCACCGTATTACCGATTTCCTATGTTTCACTGTTGGCGATTCTTATCGCCTAGAACTTTGACAAGGAACTCTACGGCAGCGTGATTGTAGATTATCGGAGTAACAGGTGGGACTTCCCCTGTTTCAAGATATTCGTCTTCCTGTTTCTTGTTACGAAAGTTGTATGCAGAATAATCGGAATTATTTTTCAGATCATTTTCTTGGATACATCGCCATACATGGTGGCGACCCACGGCGGGCAGCAATCGCTGGACTTCGGCAGCCAGCTCCATAGCCGAAAGCGGATAGTTCTTTGTTAAGTTCTCTTTGACATGCTTAATGACCTCAACTTGATCCACCGGCACTACGTCGCCGACAAGTTGCAATGCTGTCGCACCATCCTTTTCCACAAACTCGCCTTGCTTAATAAACTTCAGCTTAGCGGCGAGCTCCTCATCAAGAACCATAATTCGCGTCTCATCTTTTTCGATGAGAGCATTCTCAGTATCCAAAATGGCAGCATTTTGCGGGCCCGCGCGACCTATTTTGGACATTAAATCTATCCACTGCTGATTATTTTGCTCGATTCGATGGCTGATTATATTTTCAAGCTCAGCGCTCTGAATTCGTTGCGTTCGCCCTCCATAACGAAAGTATATTTCACCATTTTTGATCGTTTGGTCTTTACCCTCGTCCTTGCGGGCAATAACAGGCTTTGCGCGCGCCGGCAAGACTCGGAAGACGCCAAATCGCATGTTGTCGATATCTACAATCGCCTGTGACCATTCAATATCTGATGAGAAAATTTCGAGCAAAAATCCTGTAATCTTTTCGGGATCGATCTTTTCGAACTGATCGATCGATTTTTCGGACATTCCACTCAGGATTCGAGGTGCATCTTTCACCCCTATGATTAGATAGCCTCCTCGATTATTCGCAAACGCGGCGAAATCTCGGAAGTAGTCGGCCAACGCGGCTAGGTTAAATTGCTCCTTGAACTCAAGCTCTTGTCCCTCGCGATGATATAAGCGCCCACCATTGAGGCGTAGTAACTCTTTAACTTTTGTTTCATCAATCACGGAGACAACTTGTCCTCAACATGTAGTGCCGAGCGGGAGGCCGACGGGCATTACTCGTTCGGCCCTCTTTCTACTCCATTTAAATGACCTAAAACTTGTTTCTTTGATCTAACACTGGAATTGACCGGCGGCGCAGCCGTACGCTTAGACCTCTGGCTCGTCAACAGGAGCGACATGGCCTTTCTTGATTAGATTGCGAAGAAGCATTTTTGCTACTTGTTGCTCCGAGAGCCCCCCGAGCTGCGTCGATTCGTAACCTCGGTCTCCGTAGACAGTGACGACATTCTCGTCCAAAGAATAATCAGCTCGATAGAGCTTCCCGTTAAGCTCAAGTTCGATATTTCCCATGGTCTCTCTATGCTATCCGTTAAGGTCTAACGCTTAAGCTTCGTTGTCGCCGAAGCGCGGACGGAACCCAATACGCAGTAGCGCTTTGGGCGGTCAACTGCAGCGATTCGTAAGATCAAACATCAATCTCATGGGTCCACTGAGGCGACCAACCTCCGGACAAATAGTCAACCAGGTTTTTATCACCATAAAACCTAATTCGACCCCCTTGGCCATAAGCTAATGCAGATTGATCCACTTTCAGACCGGCATTTCTTGCGGCGGCAGTAAGTTCAGTCAGCAATTCGCTATTGGCTGATTCTGTGTTGGAGGTCGACCGTGCGTCGAACACGGCAAAGTCAATCCACCCTCCTGCCCGAGCCCGCTCTCTCAAATGCGCAAGCTTTACTTTCATAACGTACTCCCCCTCTTTTATCTAACGCCTAAGCTCAGTTGTGGCGGCGTAGCCGACATCAACTGCAGCGCCAAGTTAGGCGCACTTGTTCAAGGCCTATCAATTAGCTCGCCAATGGCACGAGACCAACGCTTGTTATGAATAAGCCGTTCTTCTTGAAGCCCGCCCTGCAGGATTTCTCGTTTGGTGTAGCCACTGATTTGCTCCCAGTCGTCTCGAAAAACGTAAGTCGCATTTCCGGTATGAGGACTCTCTAATACGTACCTTTGTTGGTCGGTAAAACCGAATACAACGTAGTCACTGAACCCTCCAACCCCAACCGCAACGAAGTCGGGGCTGTGCCGCGTGATTTTCCTGATGCGTTCAGTCGCAACTGCACGTTCATCCTTTGGAAGCTTCTTAAGATAGCTATCTAGCTCTTTACGCGCACGGTCGAATGGAAATTCCCCTGGCGGAAGAATACTCCATTTCACGCTACGGACTTGGAGTGGAGCGGCCAAATCGGGAGCTACTACGTCGAACGAAGGGAAGATCTCAAGAAATAAATTAAGCAGTACAACGATGTCCGCTTCTGGTTCATCACGGCGAATCACACGCGATGCAGCGACCAGTTTGCCGTCCTTCTCCACGGCCGTAAGTTTTTCTTCCGGGGGCGGAATAAGGTCCCGAGGATATGCTTCGTAGTCACGGTTCTGAATTCCCGTATGTTCTTTTCCATGCCAGTCTTGCCACGATGTATGAATCATGCGCGAGTAGGTTTCCATTGGCAGATCTCGGCGCACTATCTCCTTGCCCTGAGAATTGAAGCTCGTAGCTTTACCAACTACTTGCGGCAGGATTGTTTCACCAGAGGTAGGAATTTCTTCGAACCCGATTCTGCTGGCTAGATCTTTAGTCAACTCAGGGCTTACTAGTCGAAACTCCGGCGAGCGTTTAATTAGCTTTCTATAGACTGAAAGCGTACGCACTTGTTTTGGCATCTTTCCTTTCCGCTTTTCAATGGCCTAACGCCAAATATACGCACGAAGCTACGTATAGCGCTTAAAGAACTTTTCGCGTCGCAACAGCATAGCGGCCGAACTGTGCGCCGCAGAGGGCTTTGCAGATTGCTATACGAGTTCGCAGTCTTGTCGATTAGGTATCGAGTACTTAGAGCGCTCACCACTCCGGAATCCCTCGCTCGCTCAATACCACCCGGTTCCCCGCCGCATCGAACCGCGTCAGTTCCTGACGCCCTCTCCGACAACGCACGAACGTGGCATTAATCACACCGTTCGATTCGGCGAAACATTCTTCCTTGGAACGCGGCGCGATGGTGATCCATTGCGGCTGGCTGTTTATGAGCGGCTGCATGGCGGCCTGGCTGACGCCGCTGCTGAAGCTGCCGACCGCACGGCCTAGCGCATTGGCGGGGTCGGCTTGTGCAGCCGTGGTGGCGCCGGCGAGTAACGCCAGCGCGGCGATGATTGGATAGTTCATGCTCCCCCTCGTCTCACGCGGCAGCTCGCCGCGGGCCGGCTGGTACGCAGGCGCGTCGCCAAAGCCGAAACGGCAACATTCCATAAAACGCGTGGCGAAGGAAGGGACTCGCGGCCGCGCCATTATTCGCCATTCGTCGCAGGGCGCGCCGGATGCAAGGCCGTGCAATGGGTACGGTTATTACCGTGAGGCAGCTGCTGCACGCATTTGGACTACGCGAGCAGTCTAGTAGTCAAACGGCGCTAGTGCGACGCGCAATCTCGCGAGTCGGAGCGCTGCAAGAACTTGAACCGATGGCAGCAAGCCGGGCGTGGCCTGCCTATCGACTCGCCCCGTAATGCCGCTGTCGCTGTCCTCTGCCTGAGGCGGCGCAATCTCTCTACTGCCCGACTCGAAGGACTTTGCTATCGCTGGCCACGCCATGCGATGCGGTGGCTTAGACGATTGTCTACTGTGCCTGCCATGAATTGTATCCAATCATGTCAACCGTTAGTATCCAGATAACTCTTTCGTCGAGCGATACCCACGATGACCGACCGCAGCTACGCATTCCCGCCCGGCGGCCTGCCGCCGCAGACTGATCGCACGGTCGATCGCGCCGTGTTCAAGACCGCCTATGCGGTGATTCCGGCCGGCACGATGCGGGATATCATCACCAGCAAGCTGCCGCACTGGCGCGATACGCGGGCCTGGATTCTGGCGCGGCCGCTGTCCGGCTTTGCCGAAACCTTTGCCCAGTACGCGATGGAAGTCGCCCCCGGCGGCGGCTGCGACCAGGGCGAGCCGGCGGCCGGCGTGGAAGGGGTGTTGTTCGTGCTCGCCGGCCGTGGGTCGCTAACGCTTGGCGGCGATACGCACACGCTGCGTGCGGGGAGCTATGTATTCCTCGCCCCGGATGCTCCTTGGTCGCTGCACAACGACGGCGACGAGCCGCTGCGTTTTCAGTGGATACGCAAGGCCTACGAGCCAGTGGCCGGCATCGCCGCGCCGGCCTCGTTCGTGACCCACGATGACGACGTGGCTCCCGCCTACATGCCGGACTGCAACGGCGTGTGGGCGACCAGTCGCTTCGTGGACGCCGACGATCTGTCGCACGACATGCATGTAACGATCGTGACCTTCGAGCCGGGCGGCGTGATTCCGTTTTCGGAAACGCATGTGATGGAGCACGGGCTGTACGTGCTCGAAGGCAAGGCGATCTACCAGCTCAACGAAGACTGGGTAGAGGTCGAGGCCGGGGACTTCATGTGGCTGCGCGCCTTCTGCCCGCAGGCCTGTTATGCCGCCGGGCCGGGGCGTTTTCGCTATCTGCTGTACAAGGACGTCAACCG
>DJIE01000156.1:16259-16391 GCA_002433465.1 Salinisphaera sp. UBA6602 | reverse complement strand
GACGATACCGACCTCGGCTTCGTCGGCGAGGTGTCGCATATCGACCCGCATATCGTGAAACGCCTGGAGGCGGACGACTTCATCCCCGTGATCGCCCCGATCGGGGTGGGCGCGGACGGGCGCAGCTACAAC
>DJIE01000156.1:427-15937 GCA_002433465.1 Salinisphaera sp. UBA6602 | reverse complement strand
CAACATCAACGCCGACCTGGTGGCGGGCAAGATTGCCTCCGTGCTGGAAGCCGAAAAGCTCATGCTGCTCACCAACACCCCCGGCGTGCTCGACGGCGAGGGCCATCTGCTGACCGGCCTGGCACCGGGGCAGGTGCGGGAACTGATCGACAGCGGGGTGATTCACGGCGGCATGCTGCCCAAGATCCAGTGCGCGCTGGATGCCGTGGCTTCGGGGGTCACCTCGGCCCATATCGTGGATGGCCGGGTGGAAAACGCGGTGTTGCTGGAGCTGTTTACCGATGCCGGCGTGGGCACCCAGATCACCCGTCAGCCGGCCGAGCCCCCGGCCGCCAACGAGCCCGAGCCGGCCTGAAGTCCAGGCCGGCTCGGGCGCTTTGCCGGTGGTGTTTAATCGGGCCTAGAAGCTGGCCCAGTCGGCGTCTTCTTCCTCGAGCTTCGACTGGGCTCTGGCAGCGCTTTGCTTCGGTTTTGCAGGCGCAGGCGCGGTGCTCGGCTTGCTCGATGTGGCCGTCGGCGTCTTTTCGGCCGCCGCATGAGGCGCTGGCGCGTTCGTCGCCTGATCGGGCAGCTGGAAGAATGCGATCTGTTTGTCGAGGCTGGCCGCCTGTTCTTCCAGCGACACGCTCGCTGCCGCCGACTCCTCGACCAGCGAGGCATTCTGCTGGGTCATGGTATCCATCTGCGATACCGCGATATTGACCTGGTCGATACCGTTGGCCTGTTCGTTGCCGGCGGCCGCGATTTCGGAGATGAGATCGCCCACCTTGTTGATCGATTCGACGATTTCGCTGAGCACCTCGCCGGACAGGGCCACCTGCTTGGAGCCGTCGGCCACCTTGTTGGCGCTGTCTTCGACGAGTTTCTTGATGTCCTTGGCCGCAGCCGCACTGCGGCTGGCAAGGTTGCGTACCTCCGAGGCCACCACGGCAAAGCCGCGGCCCTGCTCGCCAGCGCGCGCCGCTTCGACCGAGGCGTTGAGTGCGAGCAGGTTGGTCTGGAAGGCGATATCGTCGATCAGCCCCACGATTTCGCTGATCCGTCGGCTCGAGGCGTTGATTTCGTCCATGGCCTGGACCGCGGTCTGGACCACCGCGTTGCCTTCGCCCGCGCGGCTGCGCACCTGGCGCGCGAGTTGATCGGCCTGCGCCGAGTTGTCGGCGTTCTGCTTGACCGTCGAGGTCATCTGTTCCATCGATGCCGCGGTTTCTTCCAGATTGGCGGCCTGCTCCTGGGTGCGCGTACTCAGTTCGTCGTTGCCCAGCGCGATCTCGCGGGCGCCGGTATAAACGCTTTCGCTGAGCTGGCGCAGGCTGAGTACCAGAGCAGCAAGGGTCTGGCGCTGTTTGCTCATCGCGGTGAGCAGCTGGGCGATTTCATCGCGCCCGTCCACGGATATATCGCGGCGCAGGTTGCCGCCTGCCACATCCTCGACCACACCCACCGCATACCGCACCGGGCGGGTGATGCTGCGGGTGATCAGCCACGCCAGCAGTACGGCCAGCACGACGCAGACCGCCGCGAACGCCAGCAGCGCGACCAGCGCCTGCTGTTGCTGAGCGTTCATGACCTCGACCATTTCCGCCATATGGGCCTCGGCTTCGATGTCTATATCGTGCGCGATCTGCTCGAACTGGTTAATGGGCGCCTTGTACTCTTCCAGGGCAGCGTCGGCGGCGTTGGTCGATACCAGCTCGCCATCCCGGATGCGGTCATGGATTCGGTTGAAGCCGTCGCCGTAGGTGCCGAGCAGTGTGGCGGCCTGCCGATAGAGCGCGCGTTGTTCATCGCTTTCGGCGGTTTGCGCGCCACGGCGCACGGCCTCGGCCAGTGCGGCGTAGTTGTCGTCCCATTTCTGCTTGAACGCCGCACGTTCCTGTGCATCGTCGATGCTGATCAAGACGTCTTTCTCGTAGCGCCGGGCATCCAGCGCCTGGTTCTGAAGCTTGACCGCGTTCAGGGCGACCTGGGTATCGACCTGAATGGCGCGGTCGGCGGTTGCCGACACGTGTCTAAGGCCGTAGGTCGCCACGGCGGTATCGATGATCAGGAGCAGCGTCAATAGCCCAAAGCCAAGGGCGAGGCGCGAGCCGATAGTCAGACGGTTGAGCATTAAATGGGCCGGTAGAAGATGACAATTTTCTTATCGGCCTAATTGGGTATTGATTTAAGTTTTTTTTTGTGTGCAATTTGCACCGATAGTGCTTTGGTCGCAGATCCAGCCGGCAAATACGCCGGACTCGTGGCCTGAAAGCCGCGCCGTAAAAAGGCTTCACGGCCTCTTCGTCCGCTCCGAAGGCAGCAATGAATCGATAAGAATCCGACGGTTAGGAATATGCTGCAAAGCGCAAAATTAGCGCAGCGCACCGCGCCGGGTCAGGAAATCGGCGCTTGGATCGATGACGT
This sequence comes from Salinisphaera sp. UBA6602, assembly GCA_002433465.1. GTDB lineage: Bacteria > Pseudomonadota > Gammaproteobacteria > Nevskiales > Salinisphaeraceae > Salinisphaera. The sequence continues at coordinate 13,531 of DJIE01000156.1, read as the reverse complement.
ATATACAGTGATCGTCGACAAACGCGACGAACGGGCCGCCCAGGGCACGAGGGGCGGTGTGATCGTCATCTGCCGATGCCGGCTTGTCGCGACAGCCACGCGATACGACCGAGCCGACGCTGCGCCATCGGCCATCGATTTCGGCGAACGCCGTGCCGTAGCGGTTGTTACCGCCGCTGCGCGTGATCTCCCACCAGAACGTCATGTCGGCGTGCACTGCCTGTACGAGCCGGCATTGCCGCGGCGATCGCAGGCAGCGCGGGCTTGCCTGCACGGCCAGTTTTGCGACTTGTTCCGGCACGCGAACATCGCTCGGCACGATGTCAAAAGCAGCGGCGACGGCTTCGGGGTCGCGGGTATCGAGCAACGGCTCGGGGTCTGCAGCCGTCGGGCTTTTCATAACGCGGGCAATGCGTTGGGCGGCCGCGGGGTGCTCGGCGGCAAAATCGCTGTCGCGCAGGCGCTTTAACTCGGCCATGCCATAGGGGCCGAGCTCGCGGCGCAGATAGGCGTAGTCGAAGCGCTCCGGTGCGATGCGGGATTGGAGCAGCCGTTGCGCTTGATCGTGGGCGCTCAGCGCGCGCAGATCGGCCAACGGGGTGTTGACCAGAATGAGTGTGCCGGCTACCACCAGCCCCAGCACGACGTTGATTCGTTGCAGCCGCGCGCTGGCCTTTGTCGGCGAGCAGAGGATGACCAGCGCATAGCCGAGCGCGTAGGCGGCGATAAACGCCAGCATGATCGCGGCCCAGAGCCGGTCGACGCTGAGGCCGTGCTGGTCGATACGCAGGCCGAGTGCCCAGGCGGCCAGGGCCACGTTGATCGGCAGTATGACGACAGCCAGCCAGATCAGCGCCCGTACCGGCCGGGGATAGCCGCTGTCGCTAGCGTCGGGCAGAAATGCGGTGGCGAACAGGGCCAGCAGCACCAGGCTGAGGGCCATCATCAGCGAAGCCGCCTGGCCGGTGTCCCATATCGGTTCCAGGCCAACCCAGGGCAGGGCCAGCACGAACAGCAGGATCGCAGTGGCCACCGGCACCAGCAGGACCCGTAGCAGGGCACGGCTCATCGCGCTCAAGGTGGCGATCAGCCGCGGCTGGCTACGGATAACCGCCAGCGCGATGCCGGCGATCAGCCCATGACACAGCCAGACGAACAGCGGCTGCTGGAACAGCCAGGAGAACAGGCGAATGCCGATCGCGTCGAACAGCGCGGCCCAGAGCGCAAGCAGCGCCCAGGCGATGCCCGAAAAGACGACTACGAGGACGATGCTGAACAGCTGCTCGTGGGTGTAGAGCAACAGTTCCGGATAGCGAAAGACCGGTCGTCGATAGGCCGACCAGGCGCGCAGATAGCTGGCGAGCACGAAAACCGCTACGCCCATGCTTGCTGCGAAGCTGAAAATGAAGTCGTCCGGTGGATTGCTGCCGGCAGCGGCCGGGCCGTACAGCCACCCCAGATGCCAGCCGAGCGCGAACAGCAGCGGGCCGGCCAGCAAGGCTGCGACCAGGTTGCGCCAGTCGTAGAGGCGGTTGCAGCCCAGGTAAAACAGCGGGGGCAACAGGCCGGCCAGGGCACAGCCGCCGTACAGCCAGCGAAGATCGACGTTTGCGTCGCTTGCGCGTGCCAGCGCATAAAGCGCGAGTGCCTGGGCCAGCGCAAGCGCGATCAACGCATAGCGGGTGGGCCGGTCGAGGCCAACGCCGTGATCGATGACCGCTGCGTGTTCGCTCACAGCACGCCGTATTCGTCGCGATACTGTTTGATTGCGGCCAGGCGGTCCTCTGCGAGGCCGGCGCGTTCGGCATAGCCGATCACGTCGTCGAGGGTGGCCACCGCCACGGTGGGAATGCCCTCCTCGGCGGCCAGTGCCTGCAGCGGCGAGCGCTTATCCACGCCGCGCTCCTGGCGATCGAGCGCGATGAGCACGCCGGCCACTTCGCTGCCGGCGTTGCGAATCATGGCAATGGCTTCGCGTACGGCGGTCCCGGCGGTGATGACGTCGTCCACGATCACCACGCGCTGGCCCAGCGGCGCGCCGACCAGAGTGCCGCCTTCGCCATGATCCTTGGCTTCCTTGCGGTTATAGGTAAACGGGATGTCCAGGCCATGGTCGGCCAGCGCGCAGGCAACGGTGGCCACCAGCGGTATGCCCTTGTAGGCCGGGCCGAACAGGCTGTCGTATTCGATGCCCGAACGCATCAGGGCGGCACCGTAGCCGGCGGCCAGGCGCTGCATGCCGGCGCCGGACGCGATCGCGCCCATATTGAAGAAGTAGGGGCTCACCCGGCCGGACTTGAGTTTGAACTCGCCGAACTTGAGCGCGTCGTAGTTATCGGCAAGGGCCAGAAAATCCTGGCTGGGGTCGGTCGGCTCGGCAGGCATGGGCGATTCCCGGGGTGGTCGGATCGTGCAGGCTTGGCAAGTACGTATGATAAGGCCTGCGCACAGCCGCGGCGACCGGTTCGCAAACCGCCAGCCGCCGGGCAAGCGCTTGTTCGCGAAGTCATATGAGTCAAACAAGGAAGTCGTCGATGCGGGTCATGTCCTTCAACGCCAACGGTATTCGAGCCGCGCAGCGCAAGGGTTTCTTCGAGTGGATGGCCACCCAGGATCCGGACGTGGTCTGTATCCAGGAACTCAAGGCTCAGCAGCATCAGTTGGAGGGCGTCGCCGCGTTCTGGCCAGAGGGATATCACTGCTTCTACGAAGAAGCGACCAATCGCAAGGGCTACTCCGGGGTGGCCATCTATTCCAAGCGCGAGCCCGATGAAATCATTCGCGGCATGGGCCACGACGAGTTCGACGCGGAAGGCCGCTATATCGAAGCGCGTTTTGCCATGCCCGAGGGCGATCTGAACATTGCCAGCCTGTATGCGCCCTCCGGCTCCTCGGGCGATCATCGCCAGGATTCCAAGGAGCGCTATCTGGTGCATTTCCCCGAACTGCTGGCTGCACGCGCCGCCGCGCCCGGCGACTATCTGGTCTGTGGCGATCTGAATATCGCGCACAAGGAAATCGACCTGAAGAACTGGAAGAACAACAAGAAGAACTCGGGCTTTCTGCCCCACGAGCGCGAATGGATGGATCGCCTGTTCGGCGAGATGGGACTGGTCGACGTGTTTCGCGAGATCAACCCCAACGAAGACCAGTTCACCTGGTGGTCGAACCGCGGCCGGGCCTGGGACAACAACGTCGGGTGGCGTATCGACTATCACGTGGCCACGCCCGGACTGGCCGCGAAGGCCACGGCCGAATCGGTGTATCGCGCCGAGCGGCTGTCCGATCATGCCCCGCTGACGATCGATTACGATGTCCAGTTCTAGCGCTGCCGACGCGAATACCCCGCCCAAGCGCGACTGGCGGGCAGCACTCGAGGTCTATGTCCAGCCGCGGGTCGTCGGCATGCTGTTCCTCGGCTTCTCGTCGGGGCTGCCGTTTCTGCTGGTGTTTTCCACGCTCTCGGCCTGGCTGGCCCAGGAAGGCGTATCCAAGACCACGATCGGGTTCTTCTCGTGGATCGGGATGATGTACTCGATCAAGTTCTTCTGGGCGCCGGTGGTCGATCGCTTTCCCTTGCCGGTGCTGGGCCGGCTGTTGGGCCGACGACGGGCCTGGATGCTGCTCGCCCAGATCGGGCTTATCGTGGGGCTGGTCGCCATGGCGCTGACCGATCCCACGCAAAATCTGACCGCGCTCGCCTGGTTCGGTCTACTGGTCGCGTTTTCCTCGGCCACCCAGGACGTGGCCATCGACGCCTGGCGTATCGAGGCCGTGGATGAAAGCATCCAGGGCGCCATGGCGGCGACCTATCAGGCCGGCTATCGCATCGCTTTGCTCACCGCCGGCGCGGGGGCGTTCTATATCGCCTCCGGCACAACGTGGCCGTTCACCTATCTGGTCATGGCCGGCCTGGTGGGCGTAGGCATGATCACCGTGCTGCTGGTGGCCGAACCGGAAGCGTCGGCCCGGGCCTCGCTGCTGCCGGAAGAACCCTGGGTGCAGGCGCATCTGCAGCGCTGCGCTTTTCTGCCCGAGCCGCTACGCAAGGCCTATGGCTGGGTGCTCGGCGCGGTGGTCTGTCCGCTGGTGGATTTCTTTGCCCGTTACGGCGTGCCGGCGATCATCATTCTGCTGTTCGTGAGCCTGTTCCGGGTTACGGATATCACCCTCGGCGTAATGGCCAATCCCTTCTACCTGGACATGCACTATTCGCTCAACGAGATCGCGAGCGTAACCAAGCTGTTCGGGATTGCCATGACGCTGGGTGGCGCGGCGCTCGGCGGCATACTGATCGTGCGCTACGGCATTCTCAAGCCGCTGCTGGCCAGCGCCATTCTGGCCGCGTCTACCAATCTGGCCTTTGCCTGGCTGGCCTCGCAGGGCGCGGACGCGCAAACCATGCAGCTGTTCAACAGCGGCCTGATGGATATGGCCATGCGCGCCGACCCGGCTGCCTTTCTATCGGCGCCTTCGTTGAACATGCCTTGGCAGCCGGGCAATCCCGGCCTGCTGTCGCTGGCGCTGACCGTGTCGGCGGACAATCTCTCGGGTGGCATGGCCGGGTCCGCGTTCATCGCCTATTTATCCAGCCTGACGAACACTCAATACACGGCTACGCAGTACGCCTTGTTTTCGTCGCTGATGACCTTGCCCGGCAAGTACATCGGCGGCTATTCGGGCTGGGTGGTCGACAACTTCGGATACATGCCGTTTTTCAGCTATACCGCGCTGGCCGGTATTCCGGCGATTGTTCTGGCCGTAGGCCTGTTTTATATCCACCGGCATGAAACGCCGGCCCACAAGCGACAGGAATCGACGTCTTCATGAAGCATTCACCATATTGGCTCAAAGCACTGGTCGTCGTACTGCCGGCCAGCCTCGCACCGCTGGCCGCGTTGGCTGGTGCCTCGTCTGACACGAATCGCGTCGATGCCATGGCGCTGTACAACCGCGGCGCGGCCGTGGTCCAGAACACGCGTGATATCGAGCTCGAAGCCGGCGGCCAGACCGTTGGCTGGCCGCTGGCCGGGCGCCTGCGTGCCGATACCGTCTGGCTCGAAGGCGAGGGCGTGCGCCTGACCGGCCTCAGCACGGATGCAGGCGACAACGACGGCCAGGGCTTGCTGGCTTCGCGTATCGGCCAGTCGGTCACGTTGTTGCGTGACAACGATGCCGGCGATGCGCGATCCCGCGAGGCCACGCTCGTGGGCATCAACGGCGATACGCTGCTGGTACGTATCGACGACCGCATCGAGCGCCTGACCGGTGATTCCCCCTGGCGCGTCGCCTGGCCGGCCGATACGGACAACGGCGACAGGCTGCAACTGGATCTGGATGCCGACAAGGCCGGCAAGCAGGCATTGACCGCGATCTACCAGATCGACGGGCCGAGCTGGCAGGCCAGCTATACCGGGCGTTTCGACGCCAAGGCCGGCCAGCTCGAACTGGCCAGCATGGCCGTGATCGATAACAGCGGCGGCGCACGTCTGGCCGCCGACAAGGCCTGGCTGGTCGCCGGCGATGTGGCGCGTAGTGGCGGCAATGCGCCGGCGCCGATGATGATGGCCCGCTCCGAAGCCAAGCAAAGCGATGCCGGCGCGCCCGAGGCCAGCGGCGATAGCTATCGCTACGCCCTCGACAACGGGCTCGACGTGGCTGCCGGGGGCACGCGTGCGGTGTCGATCATGGCCCCGCAGACCTTCGAGGCCGAGCGCAGCTATCGCGTCGAGAACAGCCTCTATTCGGTGAGTCGCGACGGCGAGCGCAGTCATGCCCAGATTCGGCTCGCATTCGAGAATACGGCCGATGTACCGCTGCCGGCCGGCGTGGTGCGAATCTACGATAGCGCGGGCAGCGCGCAGCTGATGGGCGAGAATCGCATCGACGACACGCCGAAAAAGGCGCCGGTCACGCTCACGCTCGGCACGGCTTTCGATCTGACCAGTGAACGGCGTCTGGTCGAGGATCGCAAGACAGGTGAGAAGAACACGGGCGAGAACGAGCAGCGTCGTACCATCGAAATCAAGCTGTATAACGCCAGCGCGGATACGGCCACGGTAAACGTCATCGAACATCTGCCGCAGGGCGCGAGCGTCGAATCGGCCGAGCCCGAAACCATGGACGAGGCGCCCGCCAATACCGCCCAGTGGCAGATCGATGTGCCTGCCAACGGCGACAAGACGCTGCGTTACACCGCCACCTGGTCCAACTAGACGATGGCCACGCGCGATCTGGCGGTCATTGGTATCCGGCTGATCGCTCTCTACCTGGTGGCGCGCGGTCTTCTGGTGGCTGTCCAGAGTGTGCCGTACGCATGGGCGGGTGATCCGGTCGAAGACGCGTCGCTGCTGCAGCTGAGCGTGCTGCTGCAGCTGGTGATGCCGATCAGCCTGGCCGCTTTGCTGTGGCTTGGCGCGCCGTGGCTTGCCAGCGCCATGAGTGGCGCCGGTAGCGAGCCTGTCGACACCGGTGGTTTGACTGCCGAGTCGGTCGCGGCGATCGCTTTCGCTGTAGCCGGCATGGTGGTATTGATCCATGGCCTGCCACAGCTGATATGGAACGCGGTACAGGCGGTGCTTCTGGAGCGCCAGGCCGGTGCAGGCTCGCCGACACGGGGCCAGTGGTTGCAGGTTGTGGTTGTCGCCCTGCGCTGCGTGCTGGCGTTCGGCGTCGTGGTGGGTGCGCGCGCGCTTGGCCGCTGGGTACTGCGGCTGCGCACGCTGGGCCTGCGCTCGGATGAGTCCTGACATGAGCTTCGATCGCGTCGAGCGAATGGCTTTGAAAGAATCGGGATGTGAAAGCAGATGAAAAAACTGTTCCTGTCCTCGTCGTTTGCCCAGGTCGAAGATGCGTTCGCAGGATTTGTCGGCGATGACGGCGCAGGCAAACGCGTGACCTTCATTGCCACGGCCAGCGTGGTGGAGAAAGTGAATTTCTACGTCGAGCAGGGGCGGCAGGCGTTGCAGCGCCAGGGCCTCGAGGTCGATATGCTGGATATTTCAACGGTGACGCCAGAAAACAGGCGCCGCATGCTGCAAGACAACGACTATATCTACGTCAGCGGCGGCAATACGTTCTATCTACGCCAGGAACTGCGAAGGACAGGCGCCGATCAAGATCTGGTTCAAGAAGTCGAGTCGGGCACGCCCTACCTGGGTGAATCGGCAGGCGCGATGGTCGTCGCACCGCATATCGAATATGCGCAGGCGATGGACGACCTCTCGGCAGCCGCCGATCTCGAGGACTTTAGCGGGCTGGGGCTGATCGACTTCTTTCCGGTTCCGCATTACGGCAACGCCCCGTTTGCCGAGGCCGCCGAACGGATCATGGCCACCTATGGCACAAAGCTCGCGCTGCGGCCCTTGAGCAACACCCAGGCGATGATCGTCGACGCAGAGCGCGTTTTAGTCGTGGGTACCTGAGTCGGTTGGGGCGCGCGGCTAGTGGTCGCGCTTGACGATCTCGGCAGCGATCGTCCGCAACGGGTCGGCATCGTCGCCGAATGGTGCCAGTGCCGCGAGCGCGTGCTCGTACAGACGGTTTGCGTAATCGCGTGCCGCGTCCAGGCCGAGCAGGGCGGGATAGGTGGCCTTGGCATGGGCGATATCCGCGCCCTGGGTCTTGCCCAGGGTCTGCGTATCGGATTCGATATCGAGCACGTCGTCGCGTACCTGAAACGCCAGGCCGATATGATCGGCAAAGCGATCCAGCGCCTCGCGGCAATCGACGTTAAGCGACGGCTGGGTGTCCGCGGCCAGACGTACGCAGGCCCGCAGCAGGGCGCCGGTCTTGTGTCGATGCAGGCGCTCGAGCGTGGCCTGATCGATGGCCCGGCCTTCGCTGGCCATATCCAGGACCTGGCCACCCACCATTCCCCGCGAGCCACAGGCCAGGGCCAACGTATGCGTACGCGCAGCACCGATCGCCGGCTGGTCGGCCACGCTCGGGTCCCCGGCCAGCACTTCGAAGGCCAGACTCTGCAGGGCATCGCCGGCAAGGATGGCGGTCGCCTCGTCGTAGGCGATATGCACGGTCGGCTGGCCGCGGCGCAGGGCATCGTCGTCCATGGCCGGCAGGTCGTCGTGGACCAGCGAATAGGCATGGATGAGTTCCACCGCCGTGGCCGGCGCGTCCAGGCGTTCGGGGGCGATGCCGAGCGTTTCGCCCGTGGCATGCACCAGCCGTGGGCGGATGCGCTTGCCGCCGCCGAGTACCGCATAGCGCATGGCTTCGTGCAGCCGTGCGGGTTCGGTTGTTGCGCCCGGCAGGGCGCGTTCGAGGGCTGCCTCGATACGGGCGCGGATATCGGTGGAGGCGTCGTGGGCCATGTTCAGGCAAGCCGGTTCGCCCGGCGCGAGAGTGAGCGATGGCGCGCTAGCTAGCCACTAAAGTGCGGGGCGGTCAAATACCGCGCGCCTTTCCGCTATGGCCACCGGCATGAAGATTCGATGACAGCCCGTGCCGGCAGCGAACTGTGGGCCGTTGGCCGTGGTCTGATTTCCTGTCGTGATTCATCCCATCGATCGTATTGCCGGGAGCCGAGCATGGGCGTTTATAGCGACTCTTTGCAGCAGACCCTAACCTGTATCGTGGCCAGCGTCGTGATCGTCGTGTGTCTGGGCGTATGGAGCGCGGCCGCAAGCGAGCCGGCCCAGGCGGTGGTCGAGCGCTTCGACAGCCTGTTGCTGACCACCATGAAACAGGGCGAGCAGCTCTCGTTCGACGATCGCTACGACAAGCTTGCCCAGCGCATCGATCAGGATTTCGATATTCGTCGTATCGCCCGTCATCGGCTCGGCGATCGCTGGTCGCAGCTGAGCAAGGACAAACGCCGGGGCTATACCGCACGTCTTCGCGAGTCGCTGATCGCTCGCTATGCGCATGCCTACAATCACTATGCCGGCCAACGCTTCGATATCTGTGGTCTGCGATCGCTCGGACGCGATTCGCGCCAGGTGGAAGTAGCGCTCATCGACTCTCACGGCATGCGCCGGGTTACGCGCTATACCGTGGCTCGCGACGCGGGCGAGTGGCGTGTCGTGGGGGTGTCCCCGGCCACCGGTTTTTCCGGACCTGAAACGGCCAGGCTGATGCCGCGCGATACGCCCAAAGCGCTGTTCGGCGGACTGGAGCGGCGCCTGGAAGGCGGGCCGCGCGTCTAAAGCACTGGGGCGAGGTTCAGTTCGCCAGCAGGGCTTCGATCGTATGCCAGTGCTCGGCACGAATACGCGGCCATTCGAGCTTGAGCCAGGGCGTGTAGAGCGAAGGGTTGTCGACGAGTTCACGATCCAGCGTCTGGGGGCTGACTGCCTGGCTCGCCGCGATTTCGTTGACGTTGGCGGCCACGGGCGTATCGGATTGCGCGACATAGACCGAGCACAGCTCGTGTTCGGCGCCCACATCGCCGAATCGGGCGTGATACTCGAAGCGATACAGGAAGGTGAGGTCGGCGTTCACGCCGAGTTCTTCGTGCAGCCGGCGGCCGGCCGCGGCGTCGACGGTTTCACCGCGGCGCGGGTGGCTGCAGCAGCTGTTGGCCCAGTAGCCGCCCCAGAGCTGTTTACCCGGCGCGCGCTGTTGCAGCCACACCTTGCCCGCGCCGTCGAACAGAAAGATCGAAAACGCGCGATGCAGCACGCCGTCGCCTTCGTGGGCCTCGGCCTTGGGCTTGTAGCCGAGCACGTTGTCTTCGCTGTCGACGAGAATGAGCGGCTCGTCGTCAAAGGACACGATCGGGGCGGCGGTAGAAGGGTCGGACATGAAGGGTTAACGAATTTCGGTAATGAATGTGTTGTAGCCGGCGCTGCGCATGGCGGATGCAATGGTCTGCGTACGCTCGGGCTCACTGATCGCGATCATCGCACCGCCGCCGCCACCGCCGGTGAGTTTGGCACCGAGCGCGCCGTTGTCGCGCGCGATCTGCACCAGTTCCTCGATTTCGCGCGAGGACACCTGCAGGGCGTTGAGCAGGCCATGATCGATATTCATCAGCTCGCCCAGCTCGGCGAGATCGCCTTTGCGCATGGCCTCGGCGCCGGCCAGGGCCAGCGTATCGATCTGCGAGAAGATCGACTCGTAGCGCTCGGGGTTTTTCTGCCAGGCTGCACGTACGCTGCCCACCGTCTGCATGGTGAGCGTGGCCACGCCCGACAGGCCGATGATCACCGGTATCGGCTGCGGGGTGGTCAGATCCTGGATCTCGGCGCGGCTGTTCGCGTTGTCGCGACGAAACAGAATCGGCCGGCCGAAGGTGGCCAGCGTGTTGTCGATGCCGGACGGCGTGCCGTGGGCGATCTTTTCGCAGTCGAAGGCCAGGTTGGAAATCTCGCGCTCACTGATCGCGATACCGAAACAGCGCGCCATGGCCCGGATTACGGCCACCGCGAGCGCGGCCGAGGCGCCCAGCCCGTTGGCGCGCGGGATATGCGGGAACACGTCGATGCGCATGCCGCGCTCGGCCAGGCCCAGCCGTTCGGCGATGAGCGTGATCGAGGCATGCAGCGAGCTCACGCCGCGCTCCGGCTCGGCCAGGCGCATTTCCACGCCCCAGCGCGGGATGAGCAGCTCGATATGGCGCGCCTGGGCAGTGACTTCTGCCCGTACGTGCAGCGGAATGGGGGCCGCGATGGCATGCCGGCCATAGACCACGGAATGCTCGCCGAGCAGGATGATCTTGCCGTAGCCGATATCGCCGGCGGTATCGCTGTGCTCGATGACCTGCTGGCGGGGCTGGGCCGCGGTTTGTTTCACGCGGGCGGTATCTTCGAGCTCGGCGATGATTTCGCGTGCCTTCCAGACCTTGATATCGCCGGCCGCGACCAGCCGATCGACCACGTCGTCGAAGATCGCCGCATCCGCGCCGGCGGCCATGGCCACGCTGCGTGCATGCAGGGTCATATGGCCGCGCTGGATGCCGTGGGTCGATAGTGCCTTGATGGCGGCAAAGTTCTGGGCCAGGCCCACTGCGCCCATCACCTGCGCCAGCTCCGCGGCCGATTCGATACCCAGCACGCGATGCGCGATTCGTACCGCCTGGTTGGACTCGACCTGGCCGCCGACGGTGCCGACCTTGAGCGGAATATCCAGTTCGCCCACCAGATCGCCGTCGGCGTTGGCGTACCAGCGGGTCAGCGAGCTGTAGCGGCCGGTGCGGGCGGCATAGGCATGGGCAGCGGCTTCGATGGCACGCCAGTCGTTGCCGGTAGCGATCGCCACGGCATCGATGCCGTTCATGATGCCCTTGTTATGGGTCGTGGCCCGATAGGGGTCGAGTTCGGCGAACTCGTTGGCCAGGATGATGCCGTCGCGGACCTCTTCGCCCGAATAATCACCCGCGGCCAGCCGATCGGTGGGGATGACCGCCTTCGAGCGAACCAGCGCGCGATCGGTGAGGTTGGAGAGAATGCGCAGGAACACGCGCCCGCCGGAAATCTTCTCCACCAGCGGCGCGGCACCTTCGCACATGGTGTTGACGAGGTTCGCGCCCATGGCATCGCGGGTATCCACCAGCAGATGCACCACCAGCATTTCACCGTGGTCGGCGGTCGTGCCGTGGGTATGCACCTCGATTTCGCGGGCGCCGCCGCCACGCGCCACCATGTTCGGGTGCAGGCTGTTGGCCAGGTCGAGAATTTCCTGGGCATTTTGCAGCAGCGCCTGGCGGGCGCGGGCGGCATGCGGTACGTCCACGACCTGGATCTGGCCGATCAGCAGCGGGCGCTCGGCATGGCTTTCGAAGCCGCCCGCGCCGCGCACGATCTTGGCCGCGGAGCTCACCGCCGCGATGATCGAGGGCTCCTCCACCACCATGGGCACCAGGTAGTCGCGTCCGTTGATCTGGAAGTTCAGGCCCAGCCCCATGGGCAGGCCGAACACGCTGATGACGTTCTCGATCAGCCGATCGGCCTGATCGGCGTTCATCAGGTGGGTGCCGGCGACGAGCATTTCGTACTCGCGTTCGTCGATCACCTCGCGTTCGAGCAGAACGCGCAGCCGGTTGGCCACGGAGAACTTGTAGAACGAGGGTATCCGGGATTGGCTCATCGCGATCGAAAGCGTGTAGGAAGAGGCACAACCCAGCCGCAGCCGGGTTCGCGCGAAGGAATCAGGCGCGCAGTTTATCGTACCCGCGTGTCAGCCCGGCGATGGGCGTGTTTCGCAGCGCACGCCGGGCGCGCCAAATTGCAGGTCGACGAAGCGTGCGCCGGCCGTTTCCAGCGCCTCGCGCAGGTGCTTTTCGGCGTTGCCGCGATGCGTGAACACAAGCCCCACATCGCCGCCTCCCGCACCCGAGCTCTTGAACGTGCCGCCATGGGGCGCGGCCAGCTCGGCCAGATGGAAATGCTGCGCTGTGACGATGCCCGCATTCGCGGCGGCATCCAGTCGACAAAGTGCAGCAAAATAGTCGGCTGCGAGGGCGATGAAATCGCGGCTATCGGCCAGGCTGTCGATGACGCGGTTGGCCAACGCGTGCAGCTGTGCGAGGTATCGGCCGTATGCCTCGGGCGCCCGGGCGGCGTAGTCGGCAACGCGGGCGACCAGGTCGGGCGTGCTCGCGCCGGTGCCGGTCACCAGAGCATGGGCGGCGAGATCGGCCGGCCATGTCAGCGGTATCGGGGTTTGATCGCGGGTATAGCTGATCAACCCGCCGTAGACGGCGGTGGCGACATCGCCGCCGCTGCCACGGCCGTTCTGGGCTGTGCGATGGGCCGCGATCGCGCGCGTTGTCAAGGCGGCGCGATCGAGCGTTTCACCGCTGGCCTGCGACAGCGCCGCGGTAAGCGCGGCGGCCACGGCCGCACTCGAGCCCAGGCCGAGCTTGTGGCCGTCCTGGGCAAAGGCCTGACTGTCGATGGCGACGTGCTGTGCTGTCAGATGCGCGCCGAGCGCCTGCGCGCTGTGGGCGCGTACGGCCGCGAAGACGGCGATCCTGCGGCGGGTTTCGGCGTCGAGGCCGGCCGGGATATCCAGGTCGGTGCCCAGATCGAGGCCATGAATGCCAAGATTGGCCGCCGTGAGCCGCCAGTGCCCGTCCGGCGCCGGCTCGCAGGCGACATGCACGCGCCGATCGACCGCGCTCAGCAGGGCCGGCGCGCCGTCGAG
>DJIE01000156.1:0-126 GCA_002433465.1 Salinisphaera sp. UBA6602 | reverse complement strand
AGCAGGGCCGGCGCGCCGTCGAGCACCGCATACTCACCGACCAGAAACAGCTTGCCGGGGGCGCTGGCTTCGACGATCACGTTCAGTCGAGCCGATGGGCGTCCGGGCCGAGGCCGCTGACGCGGG
>DJIE01000029.1:7037-7545 GCA_002433465.1 Salinisphaera sp. UBA6602 | reverse complement strand
CTATCTGCTGCGCGACTGGGACCACATGGTCGCCTGGATCAAATCCCAGCTGCCGCGCCGCTATGTCGGCACGGTCAGCGAACTAGCGCAGGAGACCGACCAGGTCCTGGGCCAGTTCATCCGCGGCCAGCTGCTGGTGATGACGGTGCTGGGCTCGATTTATATCGTGGGCCTGTGGCTGGCCGGCCTGGACCTGGCGCTGGTGATCGGTCTCGGCGCGGGGCTGGTGAGTTTCGTGCCGTATGTGGGCGTGATCAGCGGGCTGCTGGTATCCAGCGTCGCCATGCTGGTGCAGACGGGCGATCCCTTCCAGCTGATCTGGGTGTTCGTGGTGTTCGGCATTGGCCAGGTGCTCGAACAGGTGATACTGCAGCCGCTGCTGCTCGGCGATGCCATCGGCCTGCATCCGGTATGGGTGATCTTTGCGGTTCTTGCCGGTGGCCAGCTGCTGGGCTTCGTCGGCGTGTTGATCGCCTTGCCGGTCGCGGCCGCGATGGCGGTGATCGTG
>DJIE01000029.1:1394-6735 GCA_002433465.1 Salinisphaera sp. UBA6602 | reverse complement strand
CGGCCGCGATGGCGGTGATCGTGCGCTACGGCGGCCGCCAGTGGCGCTCCAGCCGCGCCTATCTCGATCATTGATGGCGGTGCATTCGAAGAAAAGGCCGGGGCGATGGCGACACAGCTGATTCTGGGGGTCCAGCTGCCGCAGAGCGCGACGCTGGATGCGTTCGTGGGTGAAACCAACGCGCAGGTGCTTGCAGCAGTCGAACAGATTGTCGATGGACGCAGCGAACGCCTGTTCCTGCATGGCCCCGAAGCCAGCGGCAAAACGCACTTGCTACAGGCCGCCTGTCGTGCCGCCGGCGATGCCGGCGATCGCAGCGTTTATGTACCGCTGGATCAGGTGGCCGATCAGGCCGAGTCGCTGCTGGCCGGACTACAGGATATGGACTGCGTGTGTATTGACAACGTGTCCGCGATTGCCGGCGACCGCGATGCCGAAATCGCGCTGTTGAGCCTCACCGACGGTCTGCGCGCCCGCGGTGGACGGCTGCTGGTCGCGGATCGCCAGCCGCCCGCCGAGCTCGGACTGGCGCTGGCCGATCTGGCCAGCCGCCTGGCCTGGGGCGGCGCGATCGCCACCGCCGAACTCGACGACGCCGACAAGCACGCCCTGCTTATCGAACGGGCGGCCCAGCGCGGCATGGAAATGCCGGATGCCACCGCGCGCTGGCTGCTGCGCCACGGCGAGCGCGACGTGCCGGCGCTAATGGCCGCGCTCGATACCCTCGATCATGCCTCGCTGGCGGCCCATCGCCGCCTGACCATTCCCTTCGTCAAGCAGACTCTGGGCTGAAGCCGGCCAGCGCGCGCGACGCGTGCATTGCTGGGCAACCTGTGCCCGCGAGCGCAGCCGACCGAGTTTCTTGCAGTCGCTAGAGCGCGTTCGAAGTATCGGGTTGCACAAGCAACGCTTAGCCGCCAGGGCCCTGGGCTTCGCGCTCGCGCGAATCCCATTTCGCGAACACCACGGTGCCCACGAACATGGCGATGCTTGCGCCCAGGCACAGATCCACGGCCAGCGTCGCCGCGCCGGCAATATATTCGACCATGGCGTAGGCCATATAGAACAACGCCGCCATCGATGCCCAGGCCGCGGTATAGATGCGTGCCCGCGCCAGGCCGTTGAGTGAGGCCAGCAGCGGCAGGCTGAAGATCGAGGCCAGCAGCAGCCGCTCCATGGTATGCACGCCGGCAATCCAGAACAGGCTCGCGATCAGGGCGATATTGCCGAGCACGGCCAGCATCAGGGCATAGCGAGACCAGCGCATCAGTGGTCGCTCAGCTTGAGCGCGGTGCGCGCGACGCGCTCACCGAGGTTGCGGGCGATCTGTTTTTCGATATCGGCCAGCGGCTTGTCGCCGATCACGCCGGCGACATGGCTGGCGCCGTACGGGGTGCCGCCGCTGTCGGTCTCGGCCAGGAGATTGTCGGCGGTATAGGTCAGCCCGACAATCACCATGCCGTGATGCAAGAGCGGCAGCATCATGCTCGTGAGCGTGGTTTCCTGGCCGCCGTGCAGGCTGCCGGTGGAGGTGAATACCGCAGCCGGTTTGTCGGCCAGCGTGCCGGATAACCACTGACCCGAGAGTGTGTCGAGAAAGTACTTCAACGGCGCGGCCATATTGCCGAAGCGGGTTGGCGAGCCCATGACCAGGCCAGCACAGTTTTCGAGGTCGTCGTGGGTCGCATAAGGCGCGCCGTGCTCGGGCACCGAGGGTGCGCTGGCTTCGGTATCGGGAGATACCTCGGGCACGGTGCGTACGCGTGCCTGCATGGGCTTGACCTTGGCAATACCGCGGGCAATTTCATTGGCCAGCGCGGCGGTGGCGCCGTTGCGGCTGTAATAGAGCACGAGAATTTCGTTGCTCTTGGAAACGCTGCTCATGAATCGGGTTCCTGGTCGGATGCGACGAGTTCGAATACGCGTTCGGGCGGGCGCGCGATGACGGCTGCGGTATCGATTTCCAGCACCGGCCGCTGCAAGAGCGCCGGCTGGGCGACAAGCAGGGCGATGACCGTATCGCGATCGAGCGCGGACCGGGTATAACCGCTGTCGGCAAAGCTTGCATCACCGGTACGCACCAGCGCGGCGGGCGCGCTATCGAGCGCGTCGATCAGCCGGGCAAGCTCCGACGCCGCAGGGGGCGCCTGCAGGTAATCCACCACCTCGACCGCGTGCCCCGTGTTCTCGAGCAGCTCGAGCGCGGCGCGCGATTTGGAACAGCGCGGGTTGTAGTACAAACGCATGAGGTACGACCGATGGGCGAACGGCGGCTTATCCTGCGGCGCATGCGACGACAACGCAACGCCCGGCGTGATCCCTAGCGCGCGTACCAGCGGGCCTGCAGGGCGCTGGCCACCCGTGACGGATACCAGTATTCGCCCAGGCTGCCGTTGTAGCGCGCCAGCGCCCGGGTGAGATCGCCGTTCTCCTTGTCGAGATAGAACGCCAGAATCGTGCAGCCGTAGCGCAGGTTGGTGCGCATGTCGAAGAGGTTGTCGTCGGGCCGGCCGATTTCGTCGATCCAGAACGGCATGATCTGCATCAGCCCGATGGCGCCGGCCGACGATACCGCGAAGCGCTGGAACGCCGATTCCACCTGAATCAGCGACAGCACCACCTGCGGATCGAGTCCTGCACGGCTGGCTTCGGCGTGGACGGTCTTGAGCAGGGCCATGCGCCGGCCCACGTCCGGCATCAGCCGTTCCAGGCGCGTGGACATGTCGAGCAGCCACACTTCGGCTTCGAAGCGGTTCGAGAAGGTGGCCGAATCCTTGACCGCGGTCATCAACGCCCGGCGCAGCGCCGGATCCACCGTCTCGGGCTGGGCCGCCGCGCTGTATGCGGGCGTGCTCGCGAACAACGCCAAGCCCAGCGCCACCCGCGAAATCAAACGCAGCAGCGGCGCGGATACGCCTGCCAGCGAATACGTTTCCGACAAAGCCTTGCTCCCCCTCGCTTGGCCAAGACCGTGCCCCCGGCGCACGTCTCATCCGTTCCCGCAGCGATGCGGGCTATCGTAAGCAATCCTGAGCGTTATCGGCGCCTAGCGGCCCAACTTTTGCCGCAGGGCTTCCACGCTGTATTCAATTTCGCTGTTGTCGCTGTCGCGACGCCCCTTGTATTCGAGCGTGCCGGCTTCAATACCGCGATCGGATACCACCACGCGATGGGGGATGCCGATGAGCTCGGCGTCCGCGAACATCGGACCCGGACGCAGGCCGCGGTCGTCCAGGGCCACGTCGATACCCAGCCGACGGCAGTCGGCATACAGACTCTCGCAGGCCTCGCGTACCGCCGCCGACTTGTCGGCCTTGATCGGAATGATGACCAGTTCGAACGGCGCGATCGCGGTCGGCCAGCAGATACCGGCGTTATCGAAGCACTGTTCGATGGCGGCGGCGACAATCCGCGATACGCCAAAGCCGTAGCAGCCCATCTGCGGGGTGATCGACTTGCCGTTTTCGTCAAGCACACTCAGCTCCAGCGCACGGCTGTACTTGTCGCCGAGCTGGAATACGTGGCCGACTTCGATACCGCGCAGAATCGACAGCGGTGAGCCGTCCGGGCTCGGGTCGCCGGCGACGACGTTGCGCAGATCGGCAAACTCGGGTTCGATGGCGTCGCGACCCCAGTTGAAGTTCACGAAATGGGCGCCGTCGTAGTTCGCGCCCACCGCCATGTCGGCCGCGTTCTGGACGCCGTAGTCGGCAATGACGCGCAGGTTGAGGTTCACCGGGCCAAGCGAGCCGGGGCCGGCGCCGAAATGTTCGCGAATGATCGCTTCGTCAGCGAACTGCAGCGGGGTGGCGATTCCGTCGATGCCTTCGGCCTTGATTTCGTTGAGACTGTGATCGCCGCGCAGCACCAGCAGTACCGGTTTATCGTCCTCGCCCATGACCACGATCGCCTTGGCGGTGGCTTCGGCGGGCAGATCGAGGGCGGCACACAGGTCGGCGATGGTGGCGACCCCGGGGGTGTCGACCTTGCGCAGCTCGCCAGCCGGCGCCGGGCGCGGCGTATCGCTTGCGCGGGTGGTGGCGGCTTCGATATTGGCGGCATAGGCGCCGTTTTCGGCGACCGCAAGCTCGTCTTCGCCGGCCTGGGCCAGGACATGGAATTCTTCGGACTTGGCGCCGCCGATGGCGCCGGAGTCGGCGGCCACGATGCGATAGTCGAGCCCGATGCGATCGAGTATCCGCGCATAGGCCGCGCGCATGACCTGATATTCGCGATCCAGATCGGCCTCGTCCATATGAAAGGAGTAGGCGTCCTTCATGATGAATTCGCGGGCGCGCATCAGGCCGAAGCGTGGCCGTATTTCGTCGCGGAACTTGGTCTGGATCTGGTAGAAGTTGACCGGCAGCTGCTTGTAGCTGCTGATATCGCGCTTGGCGTAGTCGGTGATCACTTCTTCGTGGGTCGGCCCGAAGCAGTACTGGCGCTCGGCACGATCGGTCATGCGCAGCATGAGGTCGCCCATGGCATCCCAGCGGCCGCTCTGCTGCCAGAGTTCCGCGGGCTGGACCGCCGGCATGAGCACTTCCAGTGCGCCGGCCGCGTCCATCTCCTCGCGCACGATGTTTTCCACCTTGCGCAATACGCGGATACCGAGCGGCGTCCAGGTATACAGGCCGGCACCGAGCTTGCGGATCATGCCGGCACGCAGCATCAGCTGATGCGACACGATCTCGGCATCGGCCGGGGTTTCCTTGGTGGTGGACAGGGCAAAGGCGGATAGACGCATGGGCGAAGGCCGGTTGGGTCGATGAGCGAGTCAGCCCGCGATTCTACAAAAAAGCGCGGCGGCTGACCGACAGCTTAAAGCGGGGCGGCGCGTTCGGCTTGTCGATCAGTCCAGAATCGTGAGTACGCGCTCGTGCATGGCATCGTCTTCGCGCTGCCAGGCGCGCATTTCCAGCACGCCCTTGATGTTAAGCGAGATGATCAGATACAGCGCCTCCGGGTAGCCCAGGCCTTCCACGTCGTGGACCGAGGGCTCGGGCGGCGCGCTGGGGTGGGAATGGTAGATCGCCAGCATGTCCTCGCCGCGATCGCGCATGTTTCTAAGCGCGGCGATCTGGCCGGCCGGGTCCATCTCGAAACGCCGTGCCGGGTCGGCCGCGACGTTGGCGACCGGGTAGATTTCATAGGGTATGCCGTCGCGCTGGCTGAGAAAGCCGCACACCTCGGCATCCGGCTGTTTCTGGGCTTCGAAGAGCAGGCGGGTGGCCAGCATCCGACTCATCTTTACAGGGGGCACGCCAAATTCCTTGAGCAAAACGATGCGCATGATAGCGCCCGCGACCGGTCTGCACGAGCGCCGCCGGTTACCGAGGCA
>DJIE01000029.1:830-1022 GCA_002433465.1 Salinisphaera sp. UBA6602 | reverse complement strand
CAAGGCGCCCAGGCCCAGCGCCTGCCTTATTGGCAGGTCAGAACCGCTGAACGGCCAGGGCTTTGCGCGCGCTTGATCGGCGCCAGCGTTCGCTACCGTGCAACGTGCTTATGGGCTTGCGCACGCTACGCTCTCACTTGTCTGTCAATCACGCGTAAAGCACACGGCGCGACCGTGACAGGTTGTGCAGAG
>DJIE01000029.1:0-526 GCA_002433465.1 Salinisphaera sp. UBA6602 | reverse complement strand
GACCGTGACAGGTTGTGCAGAGCTGCCCAAGCCGCCGCGGCCTCAGCGCGGTGTGCGTATCGCATCCGCACAGCGTGCGCTGGTGACCGGCACCAGTTCGAAGTCGAGCAGGCGCCAGTCCATGGCTTCGATATCGGCCCTCGCCTCGGCCAGCTGGGCTACCAGCGCCGGCGTATCCGCGTGCGGGCAGACGAAGGCAATACCGGTCAGACGCCGGCCTTCTTCTCGTAGCCGCACGCGGGCATCGCTGACCCAGGCCAGGCGGGTAAGCCGATCCCGAATCCGTCCGCCGAGCGGGTCGACCCGGCTGCTGCCGAGTTCGCGCGGCACCTCGTCGATGAGGTCGCATACCGCAGTGTAAAGATGGTGAGCGCCATGGCGCAGGATATCGGCGCCGATCGCCAGGGTGGCGATAAAGTCGGCCCACCAAAGCCCCAGCCCGATGCCGAGTACGCCGACGATCGCCGCGCCCCCGGCCAGCCAGCTTGCGCGCCCCATGGTGGCGTCGGCGTAGAGGCCCTTGTCG
>DJIE01000189.1:1723-2750 GCA_002433465.1 Salinisphaera sp. UBA6602 | reverse complement strand
AAATTAACGAAACATTAACGCGAGCGTTAAGGTGTCTGAATGCCTTGGGTTATCGAGGTTACAGCAAGCCGCGTTCGGCGAAAGAGACGGTCTGGCGCGCAGCGATGACCAGGTGATCGAGTACGCGCACGTCCACCAGCGCGAGCGCGTCGGCCAGGCGATGAGTGATATCGCGGTCGGCGGCGCTGGGTTCGGCCACCCCGGACGGGTGGTTGTGCGCCAGGATGACGGCCGCGGCGTTGTGGCGCAGCGCGGCCTTGACCACTTCGCGTGGATAGACCGCCGCGCCATCGATGGTGCCGCGAAAGAGTTCCTCGAAGGCGATGACGTGATTGCGGGTATTGAGGAACACGCAGGCAAACACCTCGTGCGGCACATGCGCTAGCTTGAGGGTGAGATAGCGCCGGGTGGCCTCGGGCGCGGACAGCACGTCCACCTCGGCCAGCGTTTCCGTGGCGTGGCGACGGGCCATTTCCATCACGGCCTGCAGCTGCGCGAACTTGGCCACGCCCAGGCCGCGGGTCGCACAGAAGGTTTGCTGGTCGGCGGCCAGTAGCGCGCCGAGGCTTTCGTATTCGCTGAGCAGTTGCCGGGCGAGATCGACCGCACTTGCGCCGCGTACGCCCACGCGCAGGAATATCGCCAGCAGCTCGGCGTCGGAAAGCGCGCCCGCGCCGCGCGCCAGCAGTTTTTCCCTGGGCCGCTCCGCGGCCGGCCAGTCGGAGATACCCATGCAATGCCCCCTGTCTTTGGTCAACGTCAGTCGCAGCGGTTGATCGTCAGCATGTTCTGAAAATAGCTTCATGCTGAATTGATAATCCTGTCGTCCGGGGCGGGCGGCGTCCAGTCAGATAGGTACAATGCTGGGCATGTCCATGCTTGCCCATCGCAAAATTCTGCTCGGCGTTACCGGGAGCATCGCCGCGTACAAGGCAGCCGCGCTGACGCGTCGGCTGGTGGAGGCCGGCGCCGAGGTCCAGGTGGTGATGACCGAGTCGGCGAAGCGCTTCATCACGCCGATGACGCT
>DJIE01000189.1:1281-1423 GCA_002433465.1 Salinisphaera sp. UBA6602 | reverse complement strand
GCGCTTCATCACGCCGATGACGCTGGCCGCGCTGTCCGGTCGCGGCGTGCGCGACAGCCTCTGGGACGAGACCGCCGAACTGAACATGGGCCATATCGAACTGGCTCGCTGGGCGGACCTGATCGTGATCGCGCCGGCCACG
>DJIE01000189.1:729-973 GCA_002433465.1 Salinisphaera sp. UBA6602 | reverse complement strand
GATCGTGATCGCGCCGGCCACGGCCGATACGCTGGCCCGGCTGTGCGCGGGGCGCGCGGACGATCTTTTGTCCACGCTGTGTCTGGCAAGCCATGCCGATGTGCTGGTTGCCCCGGCCATGAACCACGTCATGTGGGCCCATCCTGCGACCTGCGCCAATGTCGAAACACTGCTTGCACGCGGCGTACATATGGTCGGCCCCGCGGAAGGTGAACTCGCCGAACGCGAAACCGGGGCCGGGCGC
>DJIE01000189.1:0-425 GCA_002433465.1 Salinisphaera sp. UBA6602 | reverse complement strand
GAACGCGAAACCGGGGCCGGGCGCATGGTCGAACCCGAAGCGATTCGCGACGCCGTCGCGGCCTATTTCGATGCCACCAGCGAGGATGGTCTGCTTGCGGGCCGGCATGTGGTGATCACGGCCGGGCCTACGCGCGAAGCGCTGGATCCGGTGCGTTTCATCACCAATCATTCCTCGGGCCGCATGGGCTATGCCCTGGCCGCGGCCTGCGTGGATGCGGGCGCGATCGTTACGCTCGTCTCCGGGCCGACCGCGCTCGACGTGCCGCCCGGCGTGGAGCGGGTGGACGTCCAGTCGGCGGCAGATATGCACGCGGCCGTCATGGCGGTAATCGATAGCGCCGATGTGTTCATCGGTGCGGCGGCGGTCGCCGATTATCGGCCAGCGACCACCGCCGCCGACAAGATCAAGAAATCCGAAGGCGA
>DJIE01000152.1:12332-12574 GCA_002433465.1 Salinisphaera sp. UBA6602 | reverse complement strand
GCCGTCAGCGGCCTCGTGAATCGCTGCCTCACCCAGGGCACGCTGCAGGAACACGACGAAGACCTCACGCTTTACGATCGCGCACCGCAAAAGACCGGTCATACCGTGAAGGTCACGATCTCGCCGATCCGCGATAGCGCCCAGCGGGTCAGCGGCGCCGTGATCGTGCTGCACGACATCACCCGCCTGCAGCAGATTTCGCGCGAAATGACCTACCAGGCCAACCACGACCTGGTGACCGA
>DJIE01000152.1:11774-11951 GCA_002433465.1 Salinisphaera sp. UBA6602 | reverse complement strand
GAGGTGGACGACAAGCACAGCCATGCCCTGTGCTATATCGATCTCGACCAGTTCAAGCTGGTCAACGATACCTGCGGCCATAACGCCGGCGATGAAATGCTGCGCCAGATCGCCGCGCGGCTCGGCGGTTGTATTCGCGGCAACGATACCCTGGCGCGGCTGGGCGGCGACGAGTTC
>DJIE01000152.1:11163-11469 GCA_002433465.1 Salinisphaera sp. UBA6602 | reverse complement strand
CGGCTGGGCGGCGACGAGTTCGCCCTGATCATGCGCAACATGTCGATCACCGATGCCCAGTCGAAAGCCGAGGATCTGCGCACCGCAATCGATCGCTTTCGTTTTCGCTGGGACGACAAACTTTTCCGGCTGGGCGCGAGCGTCGGCGTGGCCTCTATCGACCGCGAGGCGGTCGATGCCACCGAACTGCTGCGGCGCGCCGATACCGCCTGTTACATGGCCAAGGAGAAAGGCCGCAATCAAGTCTATGTCTACCGCGGCGACAGCGACGAAACGCTCACTCGCCACGGCGACATGCAGCGCATG
>DJIE01000152.1:0-11145 GCA_002433465.1 Salinisphaera sp. UBA6602 | reverse complement strand
GCACGCCTGGGCGGCGACGAGTTCGGCGTGATCATGCGCAATCTCTCCCTCGAGGACGCGGCCGCCAAGGCCGAGACGCTGCGCGCCGAGATCGACACCTTCCGCTTTCGCTGGGAGGACAAGCTCTTCCGTCTGGGCGTGAGCATCGGCGTCACCGCGATCGACCATCAGGCGCTCAGCGCCAGCGAGCTGATGCGGCGGGCGGACACCGCCTGCTATCTCGCCAAGGAACGCGGCCGCAACCAGATCCACGTCTACCACGGCGACAGCGACGAAACGCTGACCTGGCACGGCGAGATGCAGCGCATGCAGCAGATCAGCGAGGCGCTGGACAGCGACGGCTTCGAGCTGTTCGCCCAGTTCATACAGCCGATCGACCGGCGCGAGCACCAGCGTTGCGGCGTGGAGCTGCTGCTGCGCGTGCGCGACACGGACGGCTCGATTCTCTCGCCGCAGAATTTCTTGATTACCGCCGAACGCTACAACGCCGCGCCGCGTATCGACCGCTGGGTGCTGCGGCGCGCGATCCGCCTGATCACCAAAGCAGGCGACGAACACGCGGCCATCGAGCACTACAGCATCAACATCTCCGGCCAGTCGATCACCGACGAACATTTCGTGGACTACGCCCGCGGGCTGATCGAAGCCTCCAGCGTCGATCCGCGCCGTTTGGTATTCGAAATCACCGAAACCGCGGCAGTCAGCAACACCCACCGCGCCGGCGAGCTTATCCACTCGCTGCGCGCGCTGGGGTGTCGGTTCTCGCTCGACGATTTTGGCAGTGGCCTGAGCTCGTTTTCCTACCTCAAGAATCTGCCATCGGATTTCATCAAGATCGACGGCAAGCTGGTGTCCAATATCCTTACCGATCCGGTCGAGCGATCGATCGTGGAGGCCATCAACCAGGTCGGCCAGGCCATGGGCCTGCTGACCGTGGCCGAACACGTGGAAAGCCGTGCCATGCTCGATGCGCTGCGCGCCATCGGCGTGGACTATGCGCAGGGCTATCACGTGGCCCGCCCGATCCCCTTCGAGATGCTCTCAGCGGCGCTTGGCACGCGCGAGCGGGTGGTCCGAGCACGCTGATTGCGCCGTCGCGGAATCCACAGCGCGCGCGGAGCGCGTAGTATCGGAATAAATCCCGATAACGAAAGACCTCGATGACAGCTGTTCAGAAAATCGCTGTTCTGCTCGCCCCGCTGTGGCTGGCAGCCTGCAGCCTCATGCCACCGGCCGATTTCCCGGTGGAAGACAACGTCGATATCGACCGCTATATGGGCAAGTGGTATGTCATCGCCCATATTCCGCCGAGCGCGACCGAAAACGCCTACAACTCGATCGAGCGCTACGAACAGACCGAGCCCGGCACGATCAAAACCACCTTCACCTATCGCGAAGGCGGCTTCGACGGCGAACAGCAGACCATGCATCCGGTGGGCAGCGTGCTCGAGGGAACGAACAACGCCGTATGGGCGATGCGTTTCTACTGGGTGCTGCGCATGCAGTACGTCATCTCCTATGTCGACGACGACTATCAGACCACGATCGTGGCCCGCGACAAGCGCGACTATGTCTGGATCATGGCGCGTACGCCGCAGATCGACGAGGCCACCTACGATTCGCTCGTCAAGAAGGTCGCCGACTACGGCTACGACACCGCCAAGCTGCGCAAGGTACCGCAACAGCCGCTCGATGCGCGCGACGACGGCTAGACAAGCCCTGCACACCACCTGCGATACCGTGCCGGCCACCTGAGGCCGGCACGGCCCGACCTGGATTGATTTGAACGACGACTCGACGCAAAGCGAGGCGCCGCGGGACGAGTGGCACCGCCTGTCCCGGCTCTGGCCCTATCTGTGGGAGCATCGCCTGCGCGTGGGACTGGCGCTGGCATTGCTGATCGGCGCCAAGGGCGCGACGGTGCTGCTGCCGATCGTACTCAAGCATATCGTCGACGCGCTCGACGCCAACGAAAGCGCGCGCGTGGCCCTGCCGGTGGTATTGCTGCTGGCCTACGGCGCCCTGCGGCTGGCGTCGGTCTTGTTCGGCCAGCTGCGTGACCTGGTGTTCGGCCGGGTCACCGAACGCGCGATGCGGCGTATCGCACTCACCGTATTCGAACACCTGCACGCGCTGGACATGGACTTCCACCTGTCGCGGCGTACAGGCGGCTTGTCGCGGGATATCGAACGCGGCATTGGCGGCATCAGCTTCCTGCTGCGTTTCATGCTGTTCAACATCATTCCCACACTGCTGGAAATCGCCCTGGTCGCCGGTATTCTGCTGTTCTACTACAGCGCCTGGTTCGCGGTGATCGTGCTGGTGAGCGTGGTCGTCTACATCGCGGCGACCACCCTGCTCACCGAATGGCGTACCCGCCACGTGCGCGAATCCAACCGGCTCGACGCCCGCGCCAATACACGCGCCGTGGATAGCCTGCTCAACTACGAAACCGTCAAGTACTTCGGCAACGAACGCTACGAGGCCGACCGCTACGATAGCGAGCTGCGCGAGTGGGAAGCCGCGCTGCGGCGCTCGCGCCTGTCGCTGGGTACGCTCAACACCATCCAGGCCACCGTGATCGCCATCGCCATCACCGCCATGATGATGCTGGCCGGCACGCGGGTGGTCTCCGGCGACATGACGATCGGCGATCTGGTAATGATCAATGCCTACATGATCCAGCTGTTCGTGCCGCTGAACTTTCTCGGCTTCGTGTATCGCGAGCTCAAGAAATCGCTGGCCGACACGGCCCGCATGTTCCGTCTGCTCGATGTCGAAGCCACGGTCGCCGACGACCCCGACGCGCGGCCGCTGGCGGCCACCCGCCCCGAGGTGCGCTTCGAAAGCGTCGCCTTCGGCTATCAGCCCGAGCGCCAGATCCTGCGCGGGATCGACTTCGCCATCGCGCCCGGCAGCAAGCTGGCCGTGGTCGGCCAGTCGGGGGCCGGCAAGTCTACGCTCGCGCGCCTGCTGTTTCGCTTTTACGACGTCGATGCCGGGCGTATCACCGTCGACGGTCACGATATCCGCCGGCTCAGCCTGGCCAGCCTGCGCGACACCATCGGTGTGGTACCGCAGGACACCGTGCTGTTCAACGACACCATCGAATACAACATCGCCTACGGCCAGCCCGGCGCCACCCCCGAAGCCGTGGCCCGCGCCGCCCGCATGGCCCACTTGGACGGGCTGATCGCACGCCTGCCCGACGGCATGGACACGCTCGTGGGCGAACGCGGGCTCAAGCTCTCCGGCGGCGAGAAACAGCGGATCGCCATCGCACGGGCCATTCTCAAGAACCCGGCGATCCTGATCTTCGACGAAGCCACCTCATCGCTCGACAGCCATGCCGAACAGGCGATCACCGCCGCGCTGGCCGAGCTGGCAGCCAATCACACGACGCTCGTGATTGCCCATCGACTGTCCACCGTGGTCGACGCCGACGAGATCGTGGTCATGGACGACGGCCGTATCATCGAACGCGGTCGGCATGCCGAACTGCTGGCCGCGAACGGCCACTATGCGGCCATGTGGCGGCTACAGCAGCGCGAATCCGGCTAGCGCCTATCAACCTGCCTATCGCACCTGGGCTTGCCGGGCGCTCAGTCCGATGCCCGACGCCGCAGGAGCAGGCTGATCAGCGCCAGCGCTGCAAGCACCGCCACCGCCATCGAAAAGCCGATGCCGGCGGTGCGTAGACCCAGCGTTTGCGCGGCCACACCGATGCCCACCACCGGAATCGAGATGGCGACATAGAGCACCACGAAGAAGGTGGAGGCCACTTCGCCGCGACGCGCGGCCGGGCTCGCGGCGGTCACCGCCCCCATCCCGGCCCGGAACGCCACACCCTGGCCAATGCCGGCCACGATCGCGCCGGCAACCAGAAACGCCAGCGACGATTGCAGGATGGCCAGTGCCACCAGGGCAATACCCACGATCAAGCCGATACAGCCGAGCGGCAGGCGCCAGCGCTCGGGCAGGCGCGACTGACCGACCTGGCCCAGGGTCGAGGCCACGAATAAAAGGAATACCACCGCGCCGGTCAGCGCATGGTTGTCGTAGTTCAGGATCTTGCCCATGAAGGCGGGCGCAATGGCCGTGAACAGACCGAGCACCGAAAACCCCGCAAAACCGGCGATGGCCGCCGGAATGAACACGCCGCGTACCGCGGCCGGCACCTGCAGGGACTGAATCCGCAGACGTGGCCGCGCCGGCCGTTCGGCGGTTTCGGGCACCAGTGCGACGGCCACGCCCGCCAACGCAATCAGCACGAGGTCGGCCACGAAGCACAGCGTGAGCGGCGCCGGCAGGTACTGCGACAGCACGCCCGCGAACAGCGGCCCGAGCCCCAGGCCGCCCATGTTGGCGGCGGTGGCGATCAGGGTCGCGCTGCCGGCCCAGGCTGCTGGGGCCAGCTCGACGACGGCCACGGTGGCAGTGCCGGTGAATATGCCCGCCGAAATACCCGATAGCACGCGCCCGAGCAACAGCGGCGCCAGGCCGCCGCCCCACAGAAACGCACAGGCGCTGGCGGCCGAAAACATCAGCCCCAGGGCCAGCATGGGCCGACGGCCGAGCTGGTCCGACCAGCTACCGGTCACGATCAGCGCCCCGATCACGCCGACCGCATAGGCGGCAAAGATCACCGTGATGATCAGCTGCGAAAAACCCAGCTCTGCCTGATAGATCGGATAGAGCGGCGTGGGCAGCGTCGTACCCATCATGGTGACGACGAACGTAAGCGCCGCGCCGAAGAACAGCGCGGTGGATCGATTCGACTCGGTCATTCGATAATCCTGCAAACGGCCAGCACGTCGGTTCCAACGTACAAGCGACTGAACGGGCCCAAAGGCTAACAGCCTTCATTATGCAGCGACATCGTCGGCCACCGAGAGCGGCCACAAAAAAGGCCCGGCTGGGCCGGGCCTTGGCGAGCGCATTATACGCAAACGCGATCAGCTTTCTTCGAACCAGCCATCGATCTGGTCGCCATGCTCATCGATATAGCTCTGGATGGCTTCTTCGTAACTGGTTTCCTGGGCCTGGTACATCGCGGCCTGGAGATCTTCCAGATCCAGCTTGTAGTTGCTCAGGAAGGTCGCGACTTCCGGATAGTCTTTCTTGAAACCCTTGCGCGCGATCACGTCGACGTGCTGCGCTTCGCCCAGCGTGCCTTTCGGGTCGTCGAGAAAACGCAGGTCCCAGCGTCCGAACATCCAGTGCGGCGTCCAGCCGGTCACCACGATCCATTCGTCGCGCTTTTCGGCTCGCGCGAGCGCGGCGGTCATGGCAGCACCGCTGGCCGACACGAGGCGATAGTCGCCGAGTTCATAGGCATCCATCGCCTTGTCCGACAGCTGCATCAGCCCCGCGCCCGGATCGATGCCCTGGATCTTGCCGTCGAGCTTGTCCTGCACCTCCGGCTTTTTCAGGTCTTCGATCGAGGCAACCTGGTCTTCCGGCACATAGCTCGGCACGACCCAGCCCAGACGGGCACCGTCGTACATCGTGCCCAGGTTGTCCACGTCGTCCTTGACGCGTTCCATGTACTCACCGTGGGTGTCCGGCAGCCAGGCCATGAGCATGGCGTCCAGATCGCCGTTGGCCACGCCCTGATACTGCACACCGATCGCCGACAGCGTGAGCTTGACGTTGTAGTCGGTGTGTTCCTCGATGACCTGTTTGGCCAGCTTGGTGATGAACTCGGCATCGGCCCAGGCCGTCCAGCCGAACTCGATCGTGTCGTCGGCGGCCTGGGCCGAGCCGAACGCGCCGAACGTCAGGCCGGCGGCCATCGCGGCCGTACCCAGCCAATGCTTGAATGAATGCTTATGCATGCTCTCGGTCTCCCTTCGAATGATCTGATGCCCCGATAACGCCCGGCTGGCGGTGCGCTATATCAGTTGCCGGGCGCGTCCTGTCGGCGCCCGAAAAACCCTTTCAACCGTGTACTGATCGCGGTGCGCTGGCGGCTGCGCTGGGCAAAGCTCTGGGTGAGACGGTCGAGGATGATGGCCAGAATCACCACCCCGAGCCCGCCTTCGAAGCCGGTGCCCAGACGCAGCTGCTGAATGCCCGCAAGCACCGGGTCGCCCAGGCCACCGGCGCCAATCATCGAGGCGATTACCACCATCGACAGGGCCAGCATGATGGTCTGATTGATGCCAGCCATGATCGAGGGCAGCGCCAGCGGCAGCTCCACCTTGAACAGCAGCTGTAGAGGATTGCAGCCAAAGGCGCGCCCGGCCTCGACGTTCTCGGCCGGTACCTGGCGAATGCCCAGGTTCATCATGCGCACCGCCGGCGGCATGGAAAAAATCACCGTCGCGATCGTGCCCGGCACGCGGCCGGTGCCGAAAAAGATCACCGCCGGAATCAGATACACGAACGCCGGCAGCGTCTGCATGAAATCCAGCACGGGGCGTACAAACGCCGCCAGCAGATCGCTCTTGGCCATGGCCACGCCCAGCGGCAGCCCCACGCCGAGCGCGGCCAGGGTGGCGGCGATCACCAGCCCGAGCGTATCCATGGACTCCGGCCACAGATCCATGCCCATGACCACATAGAGCCCCAGCAGCACGAACAGTGCGAACTGCCAGCCCACCCGCCAGAGCGCGAGTACGGCGAGCACGCCGAACACCAGCTGCGGCGGCAGATAGTTGAAAAAGGCGGTGAGGTTGTCGGCGACGAAGCTGATCGCATCGGCGATGGCAGTAAAGAAGAGGTCGAAATGCGTCTGCATGAAATCGACGACCGCGGTAAAGCCCTCGCCGATGGGCAGATCGACCACGAAAGCGTCCTTGAGCGCCTGCCAGAACGCGCCGATACCGGCGTAAAGACTGATCATGCCGCCCCCTTGTCCGTACGATCGAGCGTATGCAGCAGCGTCGCCCGTGAAATCGTGCCCTTGTAGCGCCCGCCCTCGTCCACGACCGGCACCGGGTACGGGCTGTGTGCCACCTGGGTCATGAGCTCGGTCAGCGGCGTATCGACAGAAACCGGCTCGATCTCGTTGATGAAGGCATCCTCGATATGCCCGTCGTCGCGTCGCCCCAGACCGTCGATACAGGCGATGAGCGAATCGATACTCACCACGCCCTGATAACGACCGCCGCGATCGTGCACCACGGCCGCGGAGCCATCGTGACCGCGCAGGCGTTCCAGCGCGGCGCGCAGACTCACCCCGGGCCGCTCCATGACCGTGACCTGATCGCGCCGGGCCACGTCGGCAGCGGTGAAGACGTGGCTGACATCCACGCCGCGGAAAAACGAGCGTACGTATTCGTTGGCCGGCTCGCGCACGATCTCCTCGGGCGTGCCGACCTGTACGACCGTACCGCCCTGCATGATGGCGATGCGATCGCCCACCCGCATGGCTTCGTCCAGATCGTGGGTGATGAACACCACCGTCCGGGCCTGCTCGGATTGAAGCCGCAGCAGCTCATCCTGCATCTCGGTGCGAATAAGCGGGTCAAGCGCCGAAAACGCCTCGTCCATGAGCAGAATACCGGGATCGACCGCTAGCGCCCGGGCCAGACCCACGCGCTGTTTCATGCCGCCGGAGAGCTCGTCGGGATAACTATGGGCGTTGGCCTTGAGACCGACCGCATCCAGTGCCGCCAGCGCTTTCTGCTCGCGCTGTTCACGCGCGACACCCGCGACGGCCAGGCCAAACGCGGTGTTTTCGAGAACGTTTTGATGCGGCATGAGCGCAAACGACTGAAACACCATGCTGATCTCACGACGGCGCAGCGCGATCAGCTGCTTGCGTGTCATGCGGGTGATGTCCTGGCCGTCGATACGAATCGAACCTGCGGTCGGCTCGATCAGGCGGTTGAGCATGCGACCCAGCGTGGACTTGCCCGAGCCGGACAGGCCCATGACCACGAATATCTCGCCTTCCTCAACCTCGAAACAGGCGTCGGACACGCCCACCGTCATGCCGGTGGCGGCAAATATTTCGTCCTTCGTCTGCCCTTTTTCGATGCGCTCCAGCGCGCGTTTCGGGTGCGCGCCGAAAACCTTGTAGACGTGCTCTACCGATAATTTAGTGCTCAAACGCCCCCCGACGTTTCCCCCAGGAACTCGCACTACCCTAACGCAATTTCCACGCCAGTGCGGCCCCTGCCCGCGACGTTCAACGCCCCAACAGCCGCTCGGAATTCAGTCGAGCGCGCGTATCCAGAAGACCAGGCGCTTGTCTGTTTCCCGGCCCTGGTCGATATCCTGCCAGCGATAAATCGCGCCGATATCGTCGCGACGCGCAAAACCGCGACGCTGCCAGAACGCATCCAGCGGCTCGTAGCCGGGCGGTCGCAGAGGGTGGTCTTGGGGACGCTCGACCGCGCAGAAACAGGCATGCGAAAAATCGCCCGCCTGTCGTGCCCAGGCCTCGCGCTCGTCGAAAAAGCGATGCCCGAGACCGTGGCCGCGATAGTCGCCCAACAGCAGCGATTCGCCGAAATAGAACACTCGATCAACGTCGAAGCCGGCCTCGGCGAGCGGCGCTTTGAACGCGGCCTCCTCGTCTGCCAGGGGCAGCGCGGTGGTCGCGCCGACGAGCCGATCGCCGTCGTGCACCAGGAAAGCGAGTGAGCGCGGCGAGTTCACGTAGGTCGCCAGATACTCGCGCTCGTAGTCGAGATCGCCGTCGTAGAGATAGGGGAAATCGCGAAACACGCGGATACGCAATGCCGCGAGCTCATCCACATGCGCCTGGATTTCACCGGCGCTGCAGCGCTTGGTGGTCAGTTGTGCCATGGCCTGCGAGCCTGCCGAACGGGTCTTACGTAAGTGTAAGACTTGCGCGGGCGCAGATGCACGCGAACAGCCGTTTGCATCAGCGCTGCTTCAGCGCGATATGCGGTCAGTCCACGGGGAAAAAGAGATGGTGGCCGGAGGTGGAATCGAACCACCGACACTGCGATTTTCAGTCGCATGCTCTACCAACTGAGCTATCCGGCCAGATCGTGCAAGCGATCTTGGAGAGCGCGTATTAAACCGATCCCCGCGCCCAACGTCAACCTCGGCGACGTATCGGTGGGCTACTGTTCGGGCGGCACGTAGTGCGTTTCGGCGGTCTGGCCGCTGCCGAAGAAATATTCCTCGGTTTGTTCCATCAGGAACTCGCGCGCTTTCGGGTCGGCCAGGTGCAGGCCGTACTCGTTGATCAGGCGCGTCTGTTCGGTCATCCATTGCTGCCAGGCCTGCATCGACACATTCTCGTGGATGCGTTTGCCAAGCTCGCCGGGTAGCGGCGGCCGCGGCAGGCCTTCGGCCTCTTGATCGAGTTTGACGCAGTGTACGGTGTGGCTCATAGCGCTAGCGTGTGTTGCGGACTGTCCAGAAGCTTGGCAATGGGCGCCGGCACGCCGGGACGCGTGTTGGGCTCGAACCATTGCAGCGAGCCATCCATGATACGTGCCCCACGCCCGGCCTGCACATACGTGGCATGAATCAACAGCTCGAAATGGGTGAAGCCGTGATGGATGGGCGCAAGTTCCTGCGCGTTTTCCACCGCCAATCCGAAACGCGTCGCGCATACGTCGGCGATATCGGCATCCACTGCCACCTCCGGCAGGCTCCATAGGCCGCCCCATATGCCGGCGGGCGGGCGTTTTTCCAGCAGCAGGCGATCGGCCGTATCGGTGACCACCAGAACCCGAGTTTCGCGCTGCGGGCGCTTCTTGCGCTTGCGCGGTGCGGGGATACGCGCCTGGTCGCCCTGCGCATAGGCCGCGCAACCCTCCGACAAGGGACAGCGGGGGCAGTCGGGCGCACTACGGGTACAAAGCGTCGCGCCCAGATCCATGATCGCCTGGGTGTAGTCGGTTACACGCTGTTTCGGCGTATAGCGCTCGGCCAGCTGCCAGAGCGGCTTTTCGTAGGCGGCGGTGCCGGGCGTGGCCGTGAGCGCGGCCAGGCGGGCGATCACGCGCTTGGCGTTGCCGTCGAGAATCGGCGCCCATACCCCAAAGGCCTGGGCCGCGATCGCACCGGCGGTGGAACGACCGATCCCGGGCAGCGCCATCAGCGATTCGACATCGCGAGGGAACTCGCCGCCGTGCTCGGCGACCACGGCCTGGGCCGCAGCGTGGAGGTTGCGCGCGCGTGCGTAGTAGCCCAGGCCGGCCCAGTGCGCCATGACGTCGTCGCTGGGCGCGGCTGCCAGCGTTTGAACATCGGGAAAACGTGCCATGAAGGCATTGAAGTAATCGATGACGGTGGCCACCTGGGTCTGCTGGAGCATGACCTCGGCCACCCATACCCGATAGGCGCTGCGTGGATGCTGCCAGGGCAGGTCGTGGCGGCCGTGGACATCGAACCAGGCCAGCAGGGCGTCGGCTATCGCAGCCGGGGCGCGTTCAATCGCCGGAGTCGGTGTCGTCGTCATAGTCGCTGGCCAGCCGTTCGATGGATTCGGCGGTCACCCGCGCCTGGCGGCGCAGTTCGCGCGCGATGAGATAAGGGCCGATCAGGGGCGGCACCCAGAAGTCGGGCTGGATTTCGGCGGCAAACACCATGCGCGTGGTGTTCGCATCCTCGGCGCTGAACGTCCAGTCGGCAAAGCCCGCCTTGATATCGCCCGCGCCCGGCACGACCTGCATGGCGATCGAATCCGGCGGCGTCTGCTGGTAATGCATGACCTGTTCGATACGCTTGCAAAACAGCGCCACGCATAGCCGGATGGTCGAACGCAGGCGCTCGCCCGGCAGCCGCTGACTGGCGATCACGCTCGGGTTGAACTCCGGCAAGCGCTCGTAATCGCTGGCCGCTCGAAAGGCCTGGCGCTGCGAAACCGCCAGGCGCATGGACGCCGCGATGGTATAGCGGTCGTGCTCGCGTTCGACCTGCATGGTTTCGATCACCGCCGCGGCGGCCGGGCCGGCCGCGACGACGAGCGCGAGCGCCAGCGCGGCCGCGCAGGCCGCTACGCGCACCCGGCTGCCCGTCATGGCCCGCTACTGGGCCGGGGATTGGGCGTTTTCCTGCGCGGCGGCCTCGTTGTTCTCGCCGGCGCGGTTCTCTGCCTCTACCCCGGCATCGCCGCCTTCGCCTTGTTCGGCGGGCGCAGCCGGCGTGCTGGCGCTATCCGTGCCGTCGTCAGCGGCCGCCTTTTTGCTGCTGCCGCCCCGCAGGCTGTTC
>DJIE01000190.1 GCA_002433465.1 Salinisphaera sp. UBA6602 | reverse complement strand
CGTGCCCGGCGGCTGCGACACGATGGCCTGATGGGTGGGCCCGCCGCCACGGCCGACGGTGCCGCCACGACCGTGAAACAGCAGGCTGTCGACGTCGTGCTTGTCGCACACGGCCACCGCCAGCTGCTGGGCTTTGTAGAGCTGCCAGCGCGACGCCATGATGCCGCCATCCTTGCAGGAGTCGGAATAGCCCAGCATGACTTCCTGACGGCGCGTGCCGTCGTGGGCCTGGGCCTCCAGGAAGGCGCGGTAGGCCGGCTGGCCCAGCAGGCCGTCCAGCACCGGCTCGATATGTTCCAGATCGGCCACCGTTTCAAACAGCGGCGCGATCGCCAGCGGCGGCGTGCCGGCGCCCGGCTCATAAACCCCCGTGGCACGCATGAGCCAGAGCAGCGCCAGCATGTCCGAGACATTGTGCGTCATCGAGATCACGTAGCTGCCGAAGGCATCGACGCCCAGCGTGCGGGTGAATTCACGCACCACCGCCAGGCTTTCGAGCGTATGGCCGACGTCCGCCGAGACATCGACCCGGGCCACTTCGGGCACCTCGTCGACGGCGAGCTGGGCGGCGAGCAGCTCGGTACGCGCGCCGTCGTCGAGCGATTCGTAGTCCGCACAGATATCCAGCGCGGCAAACAGCTCGTGAATACACTGGGTATGACGGGTGGATTCCTCACGCAGATCGAGCCGGGCCAGATGAAAGCCGAAGGTCTGCACCAGCCGCTGCAGGTCTTTTATCTCGTCGTCCGCGATGGCCTGGTCGCCGTGACCGGCCAGCGATTCGCGCATGATGCGCAGCTCGTCGACCAGCTCGGCTGCGCTGTCGTAGGCCAGCGGACTGCGCTCGCTGCGTTCGGCGCGCAGGCGCAGCTCGGTCTGCAGCTGATCGACCATGGCCGAAATACGCTGGCGCATCAGATAGAGCTTGCGCCGATAGGGTTCGGCCGCGAAACGTTCCGCGCGTACGCCGGTATGTGCGGCAATGCGTTGTTCGTCGTCGGCCAGGCTTTGCCAGAACGTATCGCTGGGCGTGCACCAGCGCGCAGAAAACGACAGCCGGCTGGCCAGATGATCGATCCGGCGCAGGTATTCGGAGAGCACCTCGCGGGCCTGCATGCGCAGCGCGTAGCGGGTTTCGCGCGCGGTGACATAGGGATTGCCGTCGCGATCGCCGCCGATCCAGGAGCCGAAATCCAGCACTGTCGGCGGCTCGACGCGTTCGCCGTAGGCGTTGAACAGCGCGCGTTCCAGGTTGCGATAGATCACCGGCACGCTGGAGAACAGCGACGCCCGGAAATAATAGAGGCCGTTGCGAATCTCGTCGGCCACGGTCGGGCGCGAGCCGCGCAGCTCCTCGGTCTTCCAGAGCACCTGAATGTTCTGGCGGATATGCTCCTCGATTTCGGCATGACGACGCGCGTCGGGCGTATCGAAGGCCAGTTCGCGAAACCATTCGAACAGCCGGCGCAGGGCATCCAGCACGGCGCGCGGCTTGGCTTCGGTGGGATGGGCAGTGAAAACCGGCATGAACGACAGCCGCTCGAGGCGCGCGAGCGCCTGTTCCAGGCTCACCCCCTCGGCGGCCAGGTCGGTGAAGCTGCGGTTGAACGAACCGATCCACTGCGGGTTGCCCTCGGCCGCCAGCGCGCGCCGGGTACGGTGCGCATGCAGTTCTTCGAGCAGATTGGCCAGGTTGAAATAGATCGCGAAGGCGCGGGTGACCTCGGTCATGGTTTCGGCCGGCAGCCCGGCCACCAGCGCCTGCAGCTCGGCGCGTTTTTGCGCATCGTCGTGCTCGCGCAGCGCGATATAGCCACGCCGCAGCGTTTCCACGGTATCGAACACGCCCTCGCGGGCCTGCGATCGCAGTACGTCGCCCAGCAGCGTGCCGGCAGCGCGTACCTGTGCCCGTAGCGCTTCGTCGTGGGCAGCGACGTCGGTCGCACTCATGGCCGGGTGTTTTTCGTTGATCGACGGATTCATGTTCTCAGCCGTTGCATGGTTCGTGCCGAATCGCAGAATAGCAGCGCACGGATTACCCCTCGTTGTCTGCTAATCTTGCCCGATGCCCAAGCCCATGACGTACTGCCCCAACTGCGGCGCGCCGACCGAATTCAAGATTCCGCCGGGCGACGACCGCAAGCGCAATATCTGCACCGCGACCGGCGAGATCTTCTACGACAATCCGCGCAACGTCGTCGGCTGTATCGTCGAGCACGAAGACAAGATCCTCATGTGCCGCCGGGCGATCGAGCCGCGGCTGGGCTTCTGGACGCTGCCGGCCGGTTTTCTGGAGCTCGGCGAGACCATCTACGAGGGCGCGGCCCGCGAAACCCGCGAAGAAGCCCAGGCCGAGGTGAGCGACGCTGAGCTGTTCGCCATGATCGACGTCACCCATATCGGTCAGGTGCATATCTTCTATCGGGCGCAGCTGTCCGGCAGCCACTACGCGCCCGGCCAGGAAAGCCAGATCGTGACCCTGCAGCGCGAGGACGAAATCGAGTGGTCGCAGCTGGCGTTTCCGACCATTCATCGCGCCCTGTCGCATTATTTCGCCGATCGCGCCCGTGGGCGCTTCGAGCTGCACACCGACAGCCTCGGCGCCGACGACTGGCGCGAAATGAACCTCGATCGCGTGGCGCGCGTACAGGACGGCTCTGCCTGAGGCTGCGCGCGGCTGACCCAGATCAAGGCGCCACATGGCGTGATCGGCTGCAATATCCGGACGCGATCTCCCGCGTTGGTCAGCGGGCGCTCGCACAGCACGGACAGCTGATAAACTGTCGGGTATCTGAGGTTTTTGTTACGAGGCTCGATCCACGATGACGTTCGTTGTCACCGAGAACTGCATCAAGTGCAAGTACACCGACTGCGTGGAAGTCTGTCCGGTCGACTGTTTCCACGAAGGCCCGAACTTCCTGGCCATCGACCCGGAAGAGTGCATCGATTGCACGCTTTGCGAGCCCGAATGCCCGGTCGAGGCGATTCTGTCGGAAGACGATCTGCCGGCCGATCAGGCGCATTTCCTTGAGCTCAACGCCGAACTGGCCGCCAAGTGGCCGGTGATCACCGAGATCAAGGACGCCCCGGCCGACGCCGACGAATGGGCCGACAAGCCGGACAAGCTCAAGCTGCTCGAGCGCTAGTTATCCGCCGGTGGCGCGCTCGCCGGCCTCTATGAGGTCGATATAGGCGCCGTCGACCAGCGCGTTCGGCTCGATTTCAAGCTGTTGCATGAGCTGGCGGGCTTCGGCCTCGCCGGTTTCGCTCGCCTCTTCGGGCGCGAGCACCACCTCCAGCTCCATGTACTCGCCCAGCCCGGCGACATGGTCGAGATGAATACGCGTGCGCCCGACCAGATAAAGCGTGCGGGTCTTTATGACTTCGCCGCGCAGGCCGTTCGCCCGTTCCAGCACGCGCCGCAGGCTGTTCGGGTCGGCCACCGGACTGCGCTCGTATTCGCTGGCTTTCGGCCCCGCCGTATCCACACGGCGATAGAAGATCAGTTCCCCCTCGCCGTTATCGAAGCAGCGCAGTTTGAGCCGCGCCTGTGCGCAGTTGAAGAATATATCGTGCTGCTCGATACGCCACGGCCCCTCGTCGGCGAGCTCTGCCACGCGCGCTTTGAGCGCTTCGGCATCGGCGACCCGCGCCTTGATCTCGATATTGCATGCCATCGGTTCAGCCTCGTGGGTGGTGTTCGGCGTGCAGCGCCTGCAATCGAGCGCGTGCCACATGGGTATAGATCTGGGTGGTGGACAGATCGGCATGGCCGAGCAGCATCTGCACGGCCCTCAGATCCGCCCCGTGGTTGAGCAGATGCGTGGCAAAGGCATGGCGTAGCGCATGCGGCGATATGTCGCGGCGTACCCCGGCCTGCTCGGCATAGCCGCGAATCCGGTGCCAGACGTTCTGGCGCGTCATGCCCCCGCCGCGCCCGGTCACGAACAGGGCATCGCTCTGGTTCGCGCCCAGCAGAATGCCGCGGGCTTCGCGCATGTACTGCTCCAGCCATTCGACCGCCGCCAGGCCCAGCGGCACCAGCCGCTCGCGCCCGCCCTTGCCGGTCACGCGGATCACGCCCTGACGCGTGTTCACCTGGGCGCGGGTCGCGCCGACCAGCTCCGAAACCCGCAGGCCTGCGGCATACATGAGCTCCAGCATGGCGCGGTCGCGCAGGCCGATATCGCTATCGGTATCCGGCGCCCGGAGCAACGCCTCCACATCGGCTTCGGTGAGTGTTTTGGGCAGGCGTCGGCCCTGGGTGGGCATATCGATGAGCGCGGTGGGGTCTTCGTCGATCGCGTTCGCGCGCAGCTGGTAACGATAGAACTGGCGCAGGCTCGACAACAGCCGTGCTGCGCTGCGCGGGCTCGAGCCCGGCGTGTTGCGCGCGGCCAGATAACTTTGTAGATCGCCGCGCTGTGCCTTCACCAGAGGTGTGCGTTGATCCAGCCACTTGGCGAAATGGGCCAGATCGTTGCGATAGGCGCCCAGCGTGGCATCGGACAGCCCGCGTTCGGCCCAGAGCCCGTCGATAAAGGATTCGATGACCCGGGCGGTGTCGTCGTCGAGCGCGTCGATAGCAGCCATGGTGAGAAGCGTATAATAAATGGGTTTTAAAGCACGAGATGTTGCATGGCTGATACTGGTTTTACGGCCGACCGCGCCGCCGGCCCGCGCGCGCGCTACGACGCCGATCTCGAGCGCGAGGATTTCGTCCGCGATCCCGAACAGGAAAAGGCGGTCGACGCGCTGCAATCGATCCACGAGGCGCTGCTCGACAACCCCACCAGCAAACGCCTGTTCGGCAAGGACAAACGTGAACCGGTCAAGGGCCTCTACCTATGGGGCGGCGTCGGTCGCGGCAAGACCTATCTGATGGACTGCTTCTTCGAGAACCTGCCCTTCGAGGAAAAATCGCGGCTGCATTTTCATCGCTTCATGCAGAAGGTGCACGAGGCGCGAAAGAAATACGCGAACAAGTCCGACCCGCTCAAGCTCATCGCCAAGGAATGGGCCAGCGACCGCGTGCTGTGCTTCGACGAGTTTTTCGTCTCGGACGTGGCCGATGCCATGATCCTCGCCCGCCTGACCGAAGAGCTGTTCGAGCGCGGCGTGACGCTGGTCACCACTTCCAACGTGGATCCGGACGATCTGTACAAGGACGGGCTGCAGCGCGAGCGCTTCAAGCCGGCGATCGAGCGCATCAAAAAGTACTGCACGGTCATGCATCTCGAAGACGGCACCGATTATCGGCTGGATCGTATCGACGAAGCCGCGACCTACCAGACGCCCACCGGCGACGAAGCCGACGCGGTGCTGGCCAGCCATTTCGAACGCCTGGCCACCGGCCGCGATGTCGAAGGCGGCAACGTAAAGATCCTGGGCCGCAAGATTCCGGTATTGCGTCGCGCCGACAGCGCGGTCTGGTTCGATTTCGAGGATCTGTGCCGCGGCAATCGCTCGGCCAACGACTATATCGAGATGGCGCGCGAATACTCGACCATCATGGTTTCGAACGTGCCCGTATTCGACGACAACGAAAACAACGCCGCACGACGCTTCATCAACGCCGTCGACGAATTCTACGACCGCCGCGTGAACCTGTTCTGTACCGCCGCGGCCGAACCGGACGACCTGTATCAGGGCACGCGGCTGGAATTCGAGTTCGAACGCACGGCGAGCCGCCTGCGCGAAATGCAGAGC
>DJIE01000053.1 GCA_002433465.1 Salinisphaera sp. UBA6602 | reverse complement strand
GGTCTGAGCGGGCAGCTCGACGGAGAGTGTGCGCGGCGTGTTATCCAGCGTCGGCCATTCGAAACCGAAACGTTCGGGCGCGAACATGATGCGGCGCAGCGCGAGCAGCTTGGGCACGTATTCGGTGGTTTCCAGCGGCAGCTCGAGATCCCAGTAGGTCGCGTCCGGGTCTTCGCGCTGCGCGCGCGCAAGGGCCGCGTCGACGCGGCCGGGACCGGCGTTGTAGGCGGCGAGTGCGAGCAACCAGTCGCCGCCGTAGCGGCGGTGCAGATCGTCCAGATAGGACAGGGCCGCGTCGGTAGAGGCAATCACGTCGTTGCGGCCGTCGTACCACCAGTCTCGCGACAGCCCCATATGGTCGGCGGTGCCCGGCATGAACTGCCATAGACCGCTTGCCCCCATATACGAGCGTGCCGAGGGGTCGTAGCCGCTTTCCACGATGGGTAGCAGGGCCAGCTCGGTCGGCAGGCCACGTTCGTCGATCCGCTGCACGATATGCCACAGGAACGGCTGGGCTCGATCCAGCGAGGCCTGGAGATTGCGTTGATGGGTGGCGAACTGCTGTGTCCAGCGGCGCACGCGATAACGCTTGCCGTAGCCGTCGAGTTCGAAGCCGTTGCGGATCTGTGACCAGAGATCGGTCTGTGGATCCGGCCAGTCCGCTGCGCTGGCGCCGGCCAGTTCCAGATCGTCTTCCGCGTCTTCGTCGAAATCGTCCTCGATTTCGACATCGTCGGTTTCGACCGCGGGTGCAGTATCGGCAGGCGTGACCGTGGCACTGCTCGGCCGAACGGTTTCCTGCACCGGGGCACGGTTGGGCGTCTGCGTGGCGCAGCCGGTAAATACAAGCGTGGTCGAGGCGATCAGCGCGGCGAGCGCGCCACCCGCCTTAAGAGGCATCCTTCCATTCACGCAATACGGCAAAAATCTCGCCGGCGTCGGTCAGCGACCGGCCGGCGCGTTGTTGTGCAGCCGCGACCACGTCAGGCTGATCCCAGCGCAGAAACGGGTTGATATCTCGTTCTTCGGCCAAGGTGCCGGGCAGGGTGGGTTTGTTGTTGGCGCGCAGCGCATCGACTTCGCGAATAACCGTGGCAATCGCGCGGTTGTCGGGTTCGACGGCCTGCGCGAACGCCAGATTCTTCTGCGTGTACTCGTGCCCGCCGTAGACTTCGGTGGCCTCGGGCAGCGCACGCAGACGTGCCAGCGACGCCTGCATCTGGGCATGGGTACCTTCGAATACGCGCCCGCAGCCGCCGCGAAAGAGGGCGTCGCCGGCCAGCAGCACGCCCGGGGTGACGTAGGCGATATGCCCGAGCGTATGTCCCGGCACGTCGATCACTTCGAAATCGGCGCCCAGGAAATCGAGCGCGAATTGATCGCCGCCGGCCACTGCCTGGGTGATCTGCGCAATACGATCCGCCTCGCCTGCCGGCCCGTAGACCGGCGCGGGATGCTTCCCAAGCAGGTCGTCGAGGCCGCCGACGTGATCGCCGTGATGATGGGTAATCAAGTAGGCACCCACGGCAAGCCCATGTTCCGACAGATATTGCAGTACGGGACGGGCCTCGCCGGGGTCGACGATGGCGACCGTGTCGCTGTCCTGAGCTTTGACCACCCAGATATAGTTGTCGGACAGTGCCGGAAGTGCTTTGATCTCGAGCATCTGCGAATGTTGCCAACCGCCTGAGGCAAAATCAATTGTTTCGATTCCTGCCTGGCAAGTACACGGATTCTGCGGAGTGGCTGGCCACGCCGCGTGCGCGGCTGTTCCTGCAGTATGAACGGCGCGTACTGACCCAGCTGCTACCCAACCTCACCGGGTATCGCTGTGTGCAGATCGGCCGCTGGGGCTATGGGCATGCCACGCTCGCGCATGCCGGCACGCTCTGTCAGTGGCAGCTGGGGTTCGGCGTGGATACGCGGGCCGATATTGCGTTTGATGGTCGTCACCTGCCGCTGGCCAGCGCCAGCGTTGATGCGCTGGTGCTAACCCATGCGCTGGAACAGGTTGCCGAGCCGCATGCCCTGTTGCGTGAGTGCGCACGCGTGCTCAACGCCCGTGGCCAGCTGGTGATTCTCGCATTCAACCCGTTATCGCTATGGGCACTGCGCCAGGGCCTGCCGACACGGCGTGCGCCACGCTTCAGGCCCTGCTCGGCGCCGCCGAGCGCCTCGCGGCTATACGATTGGCTGCGACTGCTCGAGTTCGAACCCGAGCGTCTGGTGCGTTACGGCCTGGGTTTTCCGTTCTTCGGCGGCTATCACCGGGTTGGCGAGGATCGTCGCAGCGCGCGCTGTATCGCCTGGTGCGCCCAGGCCTATGGGCTGTGCGCACGGCGTCAGGTCGCCCCGCATACACCTATTCGCAAATCGCTGCCGGGCGCGCGCAAACGCGCGGCCGTAGGCTTGGCGCGACAGGCCTCGCATCGCGTAAAATGCCGCCGATGAGCGAACCCGTAGTGATCTATACCGACGGTGCCTGTCGCGGCAACCCGGGCCCGGGCGGCTGGGGCGCGCTGCTGCGCCACGGCGAAAATACGCGCGAACTGTGTGGCGGCGAAGCCAATACCACCAACAATCGCATGGAGTTGATGGCGGCGATCGAAGCGCTGAACGCGCTCAAGCGCGCCTGTCGTGTCGAGCTGCATACCGACTCCAACTACGTGCGCCAGGGCATCACCAGCTGGATGCACAACTGGAAGCGCAACGGGTGGAAGACCGCGGCAAAAAAGCCGGTCAAGAACGACGACCTC
>DJIE01000216.1:2453-10912 GCA_002433465.1 Salinisphaera sp. UBA6602 | reverse complement strand
TCGCGATACTCGGCCTGCTCGCCGGTATCGCCTATCCGGCGTATGTGGGCTATACCGACCGCGCCGATCGTGCCCAGGCAATGGCCGATATCCGCGAGATGGAAAACCTCATCGAGCGGTTCTACGTCGCGACCCAGCGGCTGCCGGACAGCCTTGCCGATATCGGTATGGCTGGCAAGCAGGATCCCTGGGGGAATCCATACCAGTTTCTCAACCACGCCAACGCCAAAGGCAAGGGTCAGTTCCGTTCCTACAAGGGTACGGTGCCCATCAATACCGATTACGACCTCTACAGCATGGGCAAGGACGGACAGAGTCAGCGCCCGTTGACCGCAAAGGCCAGCCACGACGATATCGTGCGCGGGCTCAACGGTGAATTCATCGGCATGGGCTCCGAGCTGGCGGGCCGCAGTTGATGCGTTTGACCATCGGGCCGTTCCGCGGCGCGTTCGCGCGGCGCCTTTTTCTGCGCTTTCTGCTCGCGGCGTTCGTGCCGGTGGTGGCGGTCGCCGTACTGGCCTGGTTCAACACGAGCCGTGTGGTGGCGCAGCAGGCCGCGCAGCGGCTGGCCAACGACAGCCAGAACCAGGGGCTGGACATTTTCAGCCGGCTCAAGGTGGCCGAGGCACTGTTGATACGCATTGCCGAGGATTCGGCCGCGCGGGGGCATACTGAAAACGGCGTGCCCGCCTTCGAGGCAGTCGCGCTGTATTCGGACGGCGAGCGCCGTATGCTCTACGGCGACGCGCGGCTGTTGCCGGTTTCGTTCGCCGAAGAGTCGCCGTCATCGCTGGCAAAGACGCCGCCGCGGACCCGCCTGGTTGCCCAGCCGCTCAACAAAGGCGGTATGGTCATGCTGCGTGCGCTGACGACGGTGGATGGTCGGCCGCGTATGGTGGCGGGGCGGCTCGACCCCGACTATGTGATCGGCAACGCCGATCGCTGGCCCAATGACACGCGCTTTTGCGTAGTGGAACAGCAGACTCAGCGGATGCTCGACTGCCCGAATCTGCAGTCTGTCTATGATGAACGTATACAGGGCGGGGCTATCACGTTGACCGCCCCGGGCCGGATACCGGTGGACGGCGAAGATACGCTGGTGGCTTACTGGGACGTGTTCATTCCCAGCCATTTCGATGGCGTGAGCTGGCGGGTGATCGGCTTCAAGCCCTGGGCCGCTGCCGCTCAGCCGGCCGTGACGTTCTACCGGCTGCTGCCGTTCGTGGTGCTGCTGAGCCTGATCGCGGCCGGCATGCTCGGAATGAGCCAGATTCGACGGGTCAGCGATCCGCTACGGCGCCTGCGTACCGGT
This sequence comes from Salinisphaera sp. UBA6602, assembly GCA_002433465.1. Classification (GTDB taxonomy): domain Bacteria; phylum Pseudomonadota; class Gammaproteobacteria; order Nevskiales; family Salinisphaeraceae; genus Salinisphaera. Next base: position 9,600 of record DJIE01000216.1, on the reverse strand, counting down.
GTCCAAAGGATCGCCGAGGGCGAATTCGCGACCCGGGTCGAGATCGACAGCAGCGACGAATTCGAAGAGCTGGGTGACGCCTTCAATACGATGGCGAAACGCCTGGGCACGCAGTTTCATACCCTGGACGTCCTGGCGGCGACCGACCGCGGCATTCTCACCTCGGCGGGTGCGGAAACCGTGGTCGAGAACATGCTGCAGAGCCTGCACCGCATCATGCAGGCCGATGTCGCGGCGATTCTGTTGTTCGACCCCGACCTGCCGCAGGTCGCGCATTTGCACGTCGTCGAGCTGGCCCGGCCCGAACACGTGAAAAGCTATCGCGTGCAGCCCGGCGCCACCGAGCGCGAGGCGCTGGATCGCCACGAGCGGCTGCTGTATCTCGACGACGACGCGCTGGCCGAGTTGTCCTACACGCAGCAGTTACGCGATCTCAACATCGACCGGGTCACGGTAGCGCCGGTACGCGAGCACGGTCGCCTGTGGGCGGCGCTGTTCGCAGGTTATCGCGGCACGGATACAAGCGCGGAGGACGAACAGCAGGCGCTGGCGGTCGCCGATCGCCTGGCGGTGGCGCTGGCCGCTTCGGGGCGCGAAAAGGAACTCTATCGCCAGGCGCACTACGATGGACTGACTGGCCTGCCCAACCGCCAGCTGTTCATCGACCGCCTTGAGCACCAGATCGCGCTGGCCGCCGGCGTCGAGCAGGCGCTCGCGCTCATGTTCATCGATCTCGATCATTTCAAGAACGTCAACGATTCGGTAGGCCACAGCGCCGGTGATGCGCTGCTCGTCGAGGCAGCCCAGCGCTTTGCTGACGCGCTCGACGACATGGACACCGTGGCCCGCTGGGGCGGCGACGAATTCGTAGTCCTGTTGCCGCGTGCCGACGATGTCGCGGCCCTGGATCGCTGTGCTCGACGCCTTATCGATCGCCTGTCTGAAACGTATGTGATCAACGGTCTTGAACACCGGGTCAGTGCCAGCATCGGCCTGGCCCTGTATCCCGCCGACGGTCGCGACGCCGAAGCGCTACTGGCGCACGCGGATGCGGCGATGTATCAGGCCAAGGACGGCGGCCGCGGCCGGCATGTCTTTTTCGAAAAGCGCATGAATGAGCGCATACGCGAACGTGTGCAGATCGAGGCGGAACTGCGTCACGCGATCGACAACGAAGAGCTGTTCCTGCAGTTTCAGCCGCTGGTACGCATGGACAACGGCGGGCTGGGCGCGGTGGAGGCGCTGGTGCGCTGGCGCCATCCGGAGCGCGGAATCGTGCCGCCGGGGCTGTTCATTCCGGCGCTTGAGAGCTCGGGGCTCATCGTCGCGGCCGGGGCGTGGATACTGCGTCAGGCCTGTCACCAGTATCTGCATGCGTTCCCGGCGTCGGCCCGGCCGGAACGTATTGCGGTCAACGTTTCGCCCAAACAGTTCTGGACCGAGGATTTTGTCGAGATGGTGCAACGTACGCTCGTACAGACCGGTTTGCCGGGCGAACGTCTGGAGCTGGAAATCACCGAAAACCTGTTGCTGACCGATATGGCGACGGCAAGCGCGCGGATACGGGAACTCAACGCGCTGGGCGTTCGGATGTCGATGGACGACTTCGGTACCGGTTATTCCTCGTTCAGCTATCTGCGTCAGTTGCCGGTGCAGACGGTCAAGATCGACCGTTGCTTCGTCGACGGCATCGAAACGCCGGGCAGCGATGCAGCGATCGTGATGCGCTCGCTTATCGACATGCTGCATGGCCTGGGCAAGACCGTGGTGGTGGAAGGCATCGAAACCGCGGAACAGCTCGATCTGCTCAACCGCTATGGCTGCGATCTGGCACAGGGCTTCTATCTGAGCCGGCCGGTGTCGCCGGACGAGGTCGGCGCTTACCTACGACCTTGAGTATGAAAGCCCGTATAAGGCTGTCCATGCCGACGTAAGGCTGCGATACAGTGAGATCGGGCGCGGATTCGTCGGCTTGCCCGGCATTCGATGGTTTTGCCGTGGTCTGCCGTATAGGCGCGGATAAACAGGCGTGGTTACAGCGAAATATTTTTGCGTATGGGCCCGAAAACGCTAAATTCCCTGCTGCGGCTGCTAGTCTGAGGCGATGTATGCCAAGGAGTGTCTATAGTGGTGGGCGATCGTGATGTGCTGGTGATATATGACGAGCGGGTGCTTTCGCATCGGCCCGAGGCCAACGAAGAGTTTCTTCCGGGCCGCATGGACAAACGGATTCGCGGCATTCTTGACGGCCTGGGCGTGGAAGCCAAATGGAGCTATCCCGAACACCCCGGCCGGGTGATCGCGGTCAGGGAGCTGCTCGAGGCCGAGCCGATTGCCGGCGTGCGTATCGCCGCCGGCCAGCCCGCCACGCAGGAGCAGCTCAACCGCGTGCATACCACCTCCTACCTCGAAAGCCTGCATGAGCTGGAAGGCAAGCAGGCATGGCTCGACGTGGATACCACGGCCGTTTCGGCCGGCAGCCTGGAAGCCGCCGTGGTGGCTGCCGGCTCGACCATTGCCGCGGTGGACGCGGTGTTCGAAAAGAAGGCGCAGTCGGCGTTCGTGATCTGCCGGCCGCCCGGGCACCACGCAAACGCGGTGCGTGCACGTGGCTTCTGTTTGTTGAACAACATCGCGGTGGCGGCCGCGCATGCGCAGTTTCATTGGGATATCGAGCGCGTGCTGATCATCGACTGGGACGCGCACCACGGCAACGGGACCCAGGATATCTTCGCCGCCGATCCGAGCGTGATGTTCTTCGATACCCATCGCGCCGCGCCGTTCTACCCGGGCACCGGCGATCTCGAAGAAATCGGCGAAGGCCTGGGCGAGGGCACCACGGTTAACGTGCCGCTGCCCGAGGACGCCGGCGATCTGGCGGTCATCAACGCCTTCGAGAACATTCTCGTGCCCGCGTCCGAATGGTTCCAGCCGGAGTTGATTCTGGTCTCGGCGGGTATGGACGCCCACCGTACCGAGCTGTGCCTGAACATGAGCTACGACGGCTACAGCGCGATGACCGGCATCGTGCAACGCCTCGCCGATCAATACTGCGATGGGCGGCTGGTGATGGCGCTGGAAGGTGGCTACAACCCGGATACGCTGGCGCGTTGCACCCATCGCGTGCTCGAGGTGATGGCCGGTGCGCCGCCTGCGACCGTGCGCGAGCCCGGGGTCGAGGAAGTCGCCGAAATCGCGGAATTCCATCGGTCGGCTTTTGCCGACATGGAATGAGCCAGGCATGCGTACCGACACCCCCGAAATCGTCGTCACCCTGCGCGCCGTGGATTTGCACAACTGGCAACAGGTCATTCATTTGCGCCTGTCGCCCGAACAGGCCACGCGCGTGGCCTCCAACCTGTATTCGCTGGCCGAAGCCTATGTCCAGCCGCGCTGTGCGCCTTATGCGATCTATGCCAACGAAACGCTCATCGGCTTCGTCATGGCGGAATATCTGCCCGGCTACGAGGCCTACAACATCCCGCGCTTCATGATCGATGTCGCCTGGCAGGGCGTCGGCTATGGCGGACTGGCTTTGCAGGCCATCATCGACACGCTCAAGAATGAACGCCCCGAGGCGCCGATTCTGATCAGCCTCACGCCGGACAATACTGCCGCACGCCGGCTTTACGAACGCTACGGCTTTGTCGATACCGGCCAGCGTTTTCACGGCGAAGACGTATTGCGCTATCCATGAAACCGGCGCGAGGGCAGGGTCTCTGACGTGGCTCGAATGCGCAGAAAGGCGGATCTGCCGTCCAAGACCTGTCTCTACTGCCAGCGGCCGTTTTCGTGGCGCAAAAAATGGGCACGCGCCTGGCCGGAAATACGTTTTTGCAGCCAGGCCTGCAAGCAGGCTTACAAGCAGGGCGCCAATGCCCGCGCGCCCGAGTAAAACCGATACCAACGAGGAGAGCCCTATGCCTTTTGCTTCGATCAACGGACAGCAGATTTTCTATCAGGACAGCGGCGGCGATGCGCCGGCGATCGTGTTCTCGCACGGGCTGCTGATGGACCACGAAATGTTCGCGCCCCAAGTCGCGGCTTTTCAGGACAGCTATCGCTGTATCGTCTGGGACGAACGCGCGCATGGGCGTACCGCGGGCGACGAAACCCCAGCGCCTTTCAGCTACTACGACTCGGCCGACGATCTGGCCGGCCTGCTCGATCATCTGGGCATCGAAAGCGCGATTCTGGCCGGTATGAGCCAGGGCGGTTTTCTTTCTCTGCGCTGTGCCTTGACCCACCCCGATCGGGTGCGCGCGCTGATTCTGCTCGATACCCAGGCGGGGCTGGAAAACCCGGACCATCTGCCTGGCTATACGCAGATGATCGAAACCTGGGCCACGCATGGCCTGCCCGACGAGATCGCCGATACCATCGCCGGCATCATCCTCGGCGCCGATGCCAAGCAAACCGCGCAATGGCAGGGCAAGTGGCGCGGCTGGCAGGCGCATAACCTGCTGGCCGCTTTCCATACCCTGACCACGCGCGACGACATCAGCGACCGGCTTGGCGAGATCGAACAGCCGGCGCTGGTCGTGCACGGCGATGCCGACATGGCCATTCCCATGGCACGCGCCGAACAGCTGGCCGGCAGTCTCGCGGATGCCGAGCTGGTCGCGGTGCCGGGCGCGGGGCATGCCGCGAACCTGACCCATCCGCAGCCGGTCAACGCCGCGATCGAGTCGTTCCTCAAGCGTATCGACTAATCGTATTTGTTCCATACCGGCAGCGCAGCTTCTGTGCGGCCGCATCGAGACTGCTCATGACACTGGATCCTCAAGTCGCACGCGTATTGCAGGCCGCCGACCACAGCGGCCTGCCGCCGCTGGAAACCCTGTCGCCGGAAGCCGCCCGGGCCCAGTACGAGAAGGGCTCGGCCGTGGTGGGCGGGCGGGCCCCGCAGTTGTTTTCGGTGCGCGATATCGCGGTCGCCGGCCCGCGCGGCGATATCGGCCTGCGCGTCTATACGCCGCGCGATCCGGCCGGCGAGGCCATGCCGCTGCTGATCTATATCCATGGCGGCGGCTATGTCATCGGCAGCCTCGATAGCCACGATATTCCGTGCCGCCATCTGGCCTTGAACGGCGATTGCATGGTGATATCGGTGGATTACCGTCTGGCGCCGGAATACCCCTATCCCGGCCCGCTCGAGGACTGCTGGGCCGCGGTGAACGCGATCGTCGATCAGGCCGAGGCGCTGGGCGTGCGCCGCGACCGGATCGCCATCGGCGGCGACAGCGCGGGCGGCAACCTGGCCACGGTGACCTGTTTGAAGGCCCGTGCCGAAGGCGGGCCGGACTTCATCTACCAAATGCTGATCTATCCCGGCACCGACCGTACCCGCAGTCAGCCTTCGCATAACGAGCTCGCCGATGGCTATCGGCTCACGCGTTCGCTGCTGGACTGGTTCATGAACCACTACTTCGAGGGCGCGCCGGCGGATCCAAACGACCCGTACTCCTCGCCCTTGCATGCCGACGATCTCAGCGGCCTGCCGCCGGCGCTGGTGGTATCCGCCGGTTACGACCCGCTGCGCGACGAGGATATCGCCTATTACGAAAAACTACGGGCGCATGGCAACGCAGCGGAACATCTGCATTATCCGGGCATGATCCACGGCTTCATCAACATGCCGGGCGTTGTGGATACGGCCCGCGACTGTCTCGAAGCCTGCGGCACGCGTCTGCGCCAGGTTTTTGCCGAGCGCGATATGCGCTAGCCGCCGCTTAGCCCATAAAAAAACCCCGCCTCGTCGCCGAGCCGGGGTTTGCGTTTCGTGTGCGCGGTTAACGCTCAGGTCGCGTAGTCGCTGCCCATGCGCTCGAGCTTGCGAATCAGTGCCGGCCACGCCAGCTTATGGCCCGCGCCGAGGCTCTGGGCCTGCTGGGCGGTGGTATCCAACGCCTCTTGCGAGGGCATGTACCCAGGGCCCATGGCCAGGGTGCGCACCTGGATCTGGCAGGCCTTCATCAGAAAATACATATAGGTGAAGGCTTCGCCCACGTTCTTGCCGACGGTGAGCGTGCCGTGATTGCGCAGCAGCATGATGTCGTGATCGCCGAGGTCCGCGACCAGACGTTCGCGCTCGTCCAGGTTCAGCGCCACGCCTTCGTACTCGTGAAAACAGATATGCGGAATACACAGCATGGCGGTCTGACTCAGCGGCAGCAGGCCGTCGGGATGCGCGCTGACGGCCACGCCATCGGCGGCGTGCAGGTGCAGCACCGCGCCGGCTTCCTCGCGTGCCATATGCACGGCGCTATGAATGGTAAAGCCCGCCGGGTTAACGCGGTTGGTCGCGCCCGGGTCGACGATCTGGCCATCCTCGTCGACCTTGACCAGCGAGGAGGCGGTGATTTCGTCGAACAGCCAGCCGTAGGGGTTGATCAGGAAGTGGTGTTCCGGCCCCGGCACGCGCGCGGACAGATGCGTGAACACCAGATCGTCCCAGCCGTAGAGCGATACCAGACGATCAGCGGCGGCCAGATCCTTGCGGACCTGCCATTCTTCTTCGGTCATTCGGGCCGGGTGATCGGTTGCGGCTTGGGCCATGAGTCTCCTCCTGCGTGAAAGCGAGTTCGTAAAATACAATTTCGTTGTTCGAGCAAAGTAGACCTTGCTTGGGTTGCGGTCAATTCATGGATCGCGCGCGGCCGGGGCGTCACCGTACGGGCATCCCGATCATGCATGCCGTGCGTACTGTGGTTGCGTTGGGGCGGGGCACAGCCTATTCTTTCTCACGATTTTTGAAACGCTGTTTCGGCTTCTTGTAGAGCTGGCCTCGCCTGCACCGTGCGCAGGCGCGTATTCGTCTCAGCCACGAGTCGCGCTGGTTTCGACTCAGGCCGCCAACGAACAAGAACACGACAATAAAAAGACGATATCGCAGGCCGAACGCCGAATGCGCGCCACGGTCGATAGGATATCGGTCGCGATTGCTGATGGAGATTGCATGCTCGACGCTTATATCTACGATGGCCTGCGCACCGCGTTTGGCCGTCACGGCGGCGTGCTCGCCCCGGTTCGCCCGGACGATATGCTCGCCGCGGTCATTCGTACGCTGATCGAGCGCAACCCGTTTGATAGCAACGACTACGAAGACGTCATCGCCGGCTGTACCAACCAGGCCGGTGAAGACGCG
>DJIE01000216.1:686-2142 GCA_002433465.1 Salinisphaera sp. UBA6602 | reverse complement strand
GGCCGGTGAAGACGCGCGCAACGTGGCCCGCCATGCCGGCCTGCTGGCCGGGTTGCCGGTGTCGGTTGCAGGGCAGACGGTCAACCGTCTGTGCGGCAGCGGCCTGGCCGCCACCGTGGACGCAGCCCGCGCGGTCACGGTCGACGAAGGCGCGCTGGTCATCGCCGGCGGCGTCGAATCCATGAGCCGGGCGCCTTTCGTGATGGCCAAGGCCGACAAGGCCTATTCGCGCAATGTCTCGGTATTCGATTCGACCATCGGCGCACGTTTTCCCAACCCGAAGATTCTGGACGAATACGGCGCCGACGCGATGCCGGAAACGGCCCAGAACGTCGCCGACGATTTCGGCATCAGCCGCGAGGCGGCCGATGCCTATGCGGCCCAGTCCCAGGCCCGTTACGAGGCCGCCCGAGCAGCGGGCTTCTTCGACCAAGAAATCATGCCGCTGGAGGTGGCCCAGGGGCGCAAGCAACCGCCGCTGTCGGTCGACGCCGATGAGCATCCGCGCCCGACCAGCACCGTCGACAAGCTCGCCAAGCTGCCGCCGATCGTGGCCGACGGCATTATCACGGCCGGTAATGCATCGGGCGTGAATGATGGCGCCGGCGCGTTGATCATTGGGTCGAAAAAAGCCGGCGAAGCCGCCGGGATCCAGCCACGGGGGCGTATCATCGCCGGTGGTGTGGTGGGTGTGCCGCCCCGGGTCATGGGCCTGGGGCCGGTCGGCGCCTGCCAGAAGGTGCTCGATCGCGCTGGGCTTACGCTCAAGGATATGGACGTCATCGAAATTAACGAAGCGTTCGCGGCCCAGGTGCTGGGCTGTTGTCATCAGCTGGGGCTGGCCGGCGACGACGAACGCCTCAACCCCAACGGCGGCGCGATCGCGGTGGGTCATCCGCTGGGCGCCTCGGGTGCCCGTCTGGCGCTCACCGGCCTGCGCCAGCTGGAACGTATCAACGGCCGCTATGCCCTGATCAGCCTGTGTATCGGCATCGGGCAGGGTGTTGCCATGCTTATCGAACGAACGAATGGAGCCTCGTCATGAAAGATTTCGCCTGGTCCGATCCGCTGCTGCTCGACGCACAGCTCACCGAAGACGAGCGCATGATCCGCGATGCGGGCCATGATTATTGTCAGAACAGCCTCATGCCGCGCGTGCTCGAGGCCAACCGTCACGAAATATTCCACCGCGAGATCATGAACGAGCTCGGCGAGCTCGGCATGCTGGGGGCCACCATCCCCGAACAGTACGGCGGCGCCGGCCTGAACCACGTCTGCTACGGCCTGCTGGCGCGCGAAGTGGAATCGGTGGACTCCGGCTATCGCTCGGCGATGAGCGTGCAGTCCTCGCTGGTGATGTTTCCGATCTATACCTTTGGCAGCGAAACGCTGCGCGAGAAATATCTGCCCAAGCTCGCCAGCGGTGAATGGGTCGGCTGCTTCGGGCTGACCGAAC
>DJIE01000216.1:0-276 GCA_002433465.1 Salinisphaera sp. UBA6602 | reverse complement strand
GATCACCAACTCGCCGATCGCCGACGTGGCGGTCGTCTGGGCCAACCTCGACGGCAAGATCAACGGTTTCGTGGTCGAGCGCGATTTTGGCGGCATGGAAACACCCAAGCTCGAAGGCAAGTTCTCGCTGCGCGCGTCGGCCACGGGTCAGATCATGCTCTCCGACTGTTTCGTGCCGGAAGAAAATCGGCTCGACGTCGAAGGCCTGAAGGGCCCGTTCTCGTGCCTGAACAAGGCCCGCTACGGCATTTCCTGGGGCGCGATGGGCGCGGCCGA
>DJIE01000124.1:4158-4319 GCA_002433465.1 Salinisphaera sp. UBA6602 | reverse complement strand
GCCGCGATCAGCGTGGTGAGATCGCGATGGGTCGCGGTAATGAAGCGCACGTCGAGCGCAATCGGCGTATCGCTGCCCAGCGGCAATACTTCGCGTTCGGCCAGCACCCGTAGCAGGCGTGTCTGTAGCGCCACCGGCATGTCGCCGATCTCGTCCAGGAA
>DJIE01000124.1:515-3845 GCA_002433465.1 Salinisphaera sp. UBA6602 | reverse complement strand
ATCTCGTCCAGGAACAGGGTGCCGCCTTGTGCCTGTTGCAGCAGGCCCTTCATGCCCTGCTGGCGTGCGCCGGTAAACGTGCCGGGGGCGTAGCCGAACAGCTCGCTTTCGATCAGCGACTCGGGCAGGGCGGCGCAGTTGATAGCGACGAACGCAGCGTTCGAGCGGTCGCTGGCTGCGTGCAGTGCGCGAGCGAGCACTTCCTTGCCGGAGCCGGTTTCACCCTGGATAAGCAGGTCGATGGGCTTGCTCGCCAGGCGCGTCGCCTGGGCAATCAGGCGCTGCATTGTGGCGTCGTTGCCCGCGATGGCCTGTAGCGCGCCGGCGCGTGCATTTGTCCGAGCTGCGCGCCCGCGCGTGGCAGCGCGGCGCGGCTGCGACATCGCCGCATGGAAGTTGTCGTCGCTCCAGCTGCGAATACGTACGCTGTCCTGGCGTTTTTTAAGTGCGTGTACACGCGCGTTGCCATCGCGGAAGAACGCGCCGATCCCGTGGCCTACCGGGTCTTGACCGCTGGGTGGCTGAAGTATCTGACGTGCGCCGGTGTTCGCGCCCACGATCAGGCCGTCGTCGTCGAGCGCGAGGATCAGGTCGGCATGATTGTCCACGAACGCCGCATTGCGGCCCAGGCGTAGTAGCCAGTGATCGCTAAAGTGATGGCTGAAATAGCTATCTTCGATCAGACGGGCATACAGCGAAGTCAGATGCCAGGCCAGCTGCTGGCCGGCGCGCGCGCCCGGCACCGACAACGCGGATATATCCAGTACCGCAGCGACACGACCATAGGGATCATGGAGAGGGGCCGCAGTACAGCTCAGATCGAGATGGCCGGCATAGAAATGATCGGTTCGATGGCAGGTCAGCGTTTGCTGCTCGGCAATACAGGTGCCAATGCCGTTGGTCCCGACCACGCTTTCATTCCAGACGGTACCCGCACGCAACCCGGCCGCCCGCAGAGCCGGGTCGGCGCGCTCGTCGCTGCGGCATTCCAGCGTAATGCCGTCGCTGTCGGCCAGCATGGTGGTATAGCCCTGACCCGCGATATGGCCGTACAGCTGGTCCATTCCGGTACGGGCGATATCCAGATATTCGCCCAGTCGCTGTCGGCGCTGTTGCAGATCGCCTGCGCTTACCTGGCGGATGCCGGGGTTGTGCTCGGGCTCCAGGCCATATTCTTGCGCGCACCGCAGCCACGACTGGCGAATCAGTCGCTCACCGCTTTCTTGGGCCATGGCATGGCCGGAGTCAATAACCCGGCGAACGGTTTCGCTGTGCGGCTGTGTCATCTCGGCATCTCGCCCACGGCTTGCGATTGAGTGGCCCACTATTGCGGGCATCGGCGCCGGCTGCAACCGCTATACGCGAGTCTGTCAGCCCTCGGTCAGCGCCCGCTCGACGAAGTCGAGCCGGTCCTGGCCGAAGAACAGTTCGCCGTCCACGATAAAGCTCGGCGCCCCGAAGATGCCCAGGCTTACGGCGGCGGCGGTGGCATCGTTGAGCGCCTGCTTGGTCGTGCTGTCTTCGATTTGAGCCTCGAAGTTGGCGATGTCCAGACCGGCTTCGGTGAGCGTCGACTTCAGTTCATGGCTGTCGCCGAGGTTGCGGTTGTCTGCCCAAAGCGCATGGAAGATCGCGCTGACGTAAGGCTCGAAATTGGGCGTGCCCAGATACGCAATCGCGCCGCGCATCAGCGGCAGGGTGTTGATCGGGAAGGCGTCGTTGCGCTGGAAATCGATATCGTAGCGGTCGACGAAGCGCTGCATGTCCTGCCACAGGTATTCGCGTTTGGGCGCGCATTCGATCAGCGCCGGCGACTGGTTGTGGGTCGCCTTGAACACCGCGCCCAGCAGCATCGGGCGCCATACCAGTCGTGCGCCCGTGCGTTCGAGCACGCCGGGCAGCCGCACGTAGGCGAAATAGGCATTGGGGCTGCCGAAATCGAAGAAGAATTCCAGCGTCTTGTTAGCGTGTTGCTCGGCCATGGTCATATCTCTTTATGTTTATGGGTATCCACGGCCTCGTATCGGCTTGCGATCGCCGCCTGGCGGCCGTTGCCAGCATATGCCGCAGCCAGAATGCCGAATTTCGGTCCTGTCGCCTATCGGTACGACGTATTACCGCTTAAAAAAGATACCGATACGCCAGCTTTTCGTCCTTGCGCGGCCCCGTAATCGACCAGCCCAGCTCGAAGCCGTGCTCGACGAGTCGCAGGCGCGCGTCGTAGCGATCCTCGCCGCAGAGGTGGCGTTCGGCCGCGATGAGTTTGTCGGGGGCGGCCGCCACGAGATCGAATAACCACACGGCGGCCTCGCAGCCGAAACGCTCGTGCCACAACGCGATACGGTCGTCGTGAACAACCCATCGATAGACGTTTCGAAAAGACAGCGCCGTGCCGGTGGCAGCGGGCGTGAATTGGCCGCTCTCGTGAAAGCGCAGGCCGTCTGCGTCGACGCTCACGGCCACCTCGGCCTCGCCGTGGCCGGCCCAGCCGGTGTGCGAACCCGGGCCGGGTTCGGCTTCAAAGCGCAGCCGACGAATATCCGCCAGGCGCGAATGCAGTTCTATAATCGCGGTTTTTCCGACGTTGTACGGAGCAGATCGAGGCATGGGGATACTGGTTGGCGTAACCGGGCTTTGGGCGTTTTCGTTCAGTCTGATCGGTGTCTATCTGTCCGGCCAGGTCGATGCCACCTTTGCCGTGCTCACGCGCATCACGCTCGCGCTGCTGGTGTTCGCGCCCATGATGCGCCTGCGCGGGTTGGGCTGGCGACTGGCCACGGGATTGATGGCCGTAGGCGCGGTCGAACTGGGTTTGATGTATTTCTTTTTCTACCAGTCTTTCCTCTGGCTCTCCGTGCCCGAGGTACTGCTGTTCACCATCTTCACGCCCATTTATATCTCCTTGCTCGAGGACGCGCTCGAGCGCCGCTTCGACAGCCGCTGTCTGCTCGCCGCCCTCGGCGCGGTGGCCGGTGCCGCCGTGATTCGCTACCAGCCCATCAGCGCCGACTACTGGCACGGCTTTCTGATCGTGCAGGGGGCAAATCTGTGTTTTGCCGCCGGCCAGGTGGGTTATCGACGCCTGCATCTGGCGTTGCCCCCTGAGTTGCCACGGCGTGCATTGTTTGGCTGGTTCTTCGCCGGCGCCTGGCCGTTGTCGCTGCTGCTGTTCTGTCTGCTGGGCGATGCCGACGCGCTGCCCGGCACGTCGCTGCAGTGGGGCGTGCTGCTATGGCTTGGCCTGGGCGCTTCGGGGTTTGGCTTCTATGCCTGGAATATCGGCGCCACCCGCGTGAATGCGGCCACCCTGGCGGTGATGAACAACGCCCT
>DJIE01000124.1:0-209 GCA_002433465.1 Salinisphaera sp. UBA6602 | reverse complement strand
CCTGGCGGTGATGAACAACGCCCTCATACCGGCCGGGCTGGCGGTGAACCTGCTGCTGTGGAACCACGACGCGGATCTGTTGCGCCTGGCGGCCGGCGCCGCGATCATCGTGCTGGCATTGTGGCTGAGTCGGCGCGGACAGACGGCGCGCGCTTGATCCGCGCCGATGCTTCAGCCCGGCGGCCGTGCGCGCTGGGCGATTCCGGTCG
>DJIE01000012.1:3682-14776 GCA_002433465.1 Salinisphaera sp. UBA6602 | reverse complement strand
TACGCTCGAATTTTGATTTGGACATTACTCGCCTTTCGTCGTTGTTGCCGTGAGTTCAACTCGCCGTAGCCGCGACGCAAAACGCATCGCGCGCCGACCACGCCATTGCATCGCCGGCAATACTGGAGCCCATGACCGGACTTGAACCGGTGACCTCTTCCTTACCAAGGAAGTGCTCTACCGCTGAGCTACATGGGCCTTAACTGCCAATGCTACCGAAGCAGCAAAATCTGGAGCGGGCGACCGGGATCGAACCGGCATCATCAGCTTGGAAGGCTGAGGTTCTACCATTGAACTACGCCCGCGCTGCCAACCACCCGACTGTCGCCAATTCCGGCGCTGCCTGCAAGGGCGCTGCCAGCTTGGCGTTTCACACCTGAAAGCAAACTCCGACCTGCTTTCCGAATTGTTCAAGCGGTGGAGGGAGGAAGATTATTCGCGCCTGCGGCGCCCACCCTACGGGCCGGTCGCGTGCCGCGACCGTTCTCGGTCGCTTCGCGCCCTCGTCGAACCTCTAACGGTTCGAACCCTCCTCGGTCCGGCTTTGCGCTTGCCGCGACCACCAGTTGTTGCTGCTTACCTCTATTGTTCAAGTGGTGGAGGGAGGAGGATTCGAACCTCCGAAGGCTGAGCCGACAGATTTACAGTCTGTTCCCTTTGACCGCTTGGGTATCCCTCCACAAACGAGCCGCGCATTGTTCGCAATCGAGCCACGCTTGTCAACCGCTTACGAGCGATCGTTTTCAACTCTCATGCACGCACCCGGCCGACAAAGGCAAGCCGCAGCCCGGGCAACGGATTCTGCGCCGCGCGAGGCGCCTGCAATAGATGGAGCCGGCGACCGGGTTCGAACCGATGACCTGCTGTTTACAAAACAGCTGCTCTGCCAACTGAGCTACGCCGGCTTGGGGCGAAAGGCGCGGATCAGACGACCGCGCCGAGCGTCATTCTGCCGTGTACAACACCGGCTGGCTAGCCCGTGGGCGGCAAACCCCGCGCATGAATGGCCAGGCCTTCGAGCACGAGGTGAGGGCGCAGCACCCAGGCCGCGGCCAGATGCGTGGCCAGCTCCGCGCCGCCCCCGCCGGTCAGCAACAGACGGTCCGGGCCCAGCTCGGCAACGGCGTTATCCAGCAGGCTGATCGCGCTACGCAGCGTGCCGGCCGCGATGGCGCTGTCGGTATCGCGGGCCAGCCATACCGGGGCGGCGTTTTCCCGCGACGGGCGAAGCTGAGTCTGACGCCGTAGCGCACCGCGCATGGTCGCCACCCCGGGAGTGATCAACCCGCCCCGGTGCGCGCCGCGCGCATCGACAAAATCCAGCGTGAGCGCGGTTCCGGCATCGGCGACGAGCACTGACCCCGGGGCGTCTGCCCAGGCGGCGATACAGGCCATCCAGCGGTCCACGCCCAGGCGTTCGGGGTCGTGGTAGGCATTGGTCAGCTCGGCGAAACGCGCCCTGCTCTCGGCCACGCTCAGATCGACCCCGAGATCGACCGCGAACGCGCGCAGTCGCGCCAACGCCTCGGGCTGAGCGACGCTGGATACATGAATGGACTCGACCTGGGCCTGCGGCAAGGCCGCAATCCAGTCTTCCGGGTCCGCGCGCGAGAACGCGCCCGTTTCGAGCAGCGCAGTCTCACGCGCCAGCGCCCACTTGCAGCGCGTGTTGCCGATATCCACGAGCAGCCTCATGGCGCCAGCCGCAGGCTCACATCGCCCGAATAGACCGACTGCTCGCCGGCTTCGAACTCAACCCGGAGCGCGCCATCGGCCGCGATGCCGCGAGCGATGCCCACGCGCTCGCCCTGGCTTTCGATAACCCGCACCGGCTTGTCGCGGACCGCGTCGAATGCCTGCCAGCGAGCACGAAAATTTTCGAAACCATGTTGTTCGAAGCCTTCGACCGCGCGCATCAGCGCAGCCAGCACCGCCGCGGCCAGGCGGTTGCGCGAGGGCAGCGCCGGCAGGTGATCAAGCAGCCGGGTCCAGGGCTGATCGATCGCCTCGGCCTGCGCGCGGTCCATGACCACGTTCAGGCCCAGGCCCACGACCAGGCGCGCGCCAGCGCCCAGCTCGCCGCGATGCTCGATGAGAATGCCGCCAAGCTTGTCGCCGCCGGCCCAGATATCGTTGGGCCACTTCAAGGCGAGATCGGTTGCGCCCAGATCACGCAGCGCTTCGATCACGCACACCCCCACAGCCAGGCTCAGCGCCCCCAGCGGAGCCCGCGTGGCAGCCACATCGGCGGCCAGCGATACGTAGAGATTGGCGCCGAACGGCGAGGTCCAGGGTCGCCGCGCACGCCCGCGCCCGGCGGACTGGTATTCCGCCAGACAGGCCTGCATGCCCGGTCCGCCGCGCCGGGCCAGCTCGGCGTTGGTGGAATCGATACGCTCGTGAACATACAGCGCATCCAGGGCTTTGCCCTGGTCGCCGAGTTCGCCGCGGATCCGGTTTTCGTCGAGCAACTCGATCGGTTCGGCCAATCGGTAGCCGCGGCCCTGTACCGAATGCACCACCAGCCCCAGCTCGCGCAGCTCGGCGACCCGGCCCGAGATCGCGGCCCGCGATACGCCCAGCGCCTCGGCCAGCGCCGGGCCGCGATGCCAGGCGCCGTCGGCGAGCAGACCGACCAGCGACACGGCGCTCAACGCCGGCGCCACATCACCCGCTCGAAGCGGTTTTCCCGTCCCTGGCGCAGACGCTGGATGTTCTCGCGGTGGGTATAGAAAATGAGCACCGTCATGGCGATAACGAACACCTTGGCCGCCAGGCCCGCGCTGGGCGCGAACAGCGTCGCCAGGGCCACGCCAACCATGCCCAGCAGCGTGGCCAGGCCCACATAGCCGCTGGCCACCAGCGTGGCAACCCACACGGCCACGCCCAGCAGCAAGGCGCCGGGCAGCAGTGCGATCAGCACGCCGATGAGCGTGGCCGCGCCCTTGCCGCCGCGAAAACCGAAGAACACGGGATAGACATGCCCAATCACCGCGGCCGCGCCGCAGGCCAGCGCCATGGCAAACCCCACGCCACAGATCGCCGGCACCGCCAGCGCTGCGATCACGCCTTTGACCAGATCGAATACCAGCACCGCGGCGCCGTAGCCGCGACCGCCGGTACGCAGGGCATTGGTAGCACCCGCGTTGCCGCTGCCGCTGGTACGCGGGTCGGCACGCCCGAAGGCACGGGCCAGCAACAGGCTGCCCGACAAGGAGCCGATCAGATACGCCAGCAGCAGCGCCGCGGCAGCTATCAATACGGTACTGAAATTCATCGCTACCCCAGATTCGTGTTCTGCGACACGTCCGCCTTCTCACCCGGCGCACGCCGGCCGTACAGACGCGCGATATCGCGAGCATAGCAGCGCGCCACGCGCCGACGCCGGGTCTTGTCGGTGGCGGTGACCAGATCGTTGCCCTGGCTCCAGCGATCGGTGGTGATGGCCACGCGCCGGACCTGGGCATGGGCCGGATAACCGGCCAGCAGCTGGCTGAAGCGCGCGATGAAGAAATTCTCCAGACGCGCGCTGGTCAGGCTGGCCGGCGTATTCGGGTCGAGCCCCAGCCGTTGCATGACCGGAACCAGCGTATCAGCCGGACAGCTTACGATCGCGGCCAGCACCGGTCGCGCCTCGCCAACCACCACCGCGCGTTCCACCAGTTCGTCCAGGCGCAGCGTTTCTTCCAGCGGCTCGGGCGAGGCCTTCTCGCCGGTGGTCATGACGATGACCTCTTTCATGCGCCCGGTTAGATACAGTCGGTTCTTGTCCAGGCGGCTGACCTTGTCGCCGGTATGCAGCCAGCCGCCGGCCGAAATCGTACGCCGCGTGGCGGCCTCGTCCTGCCAGTAGCCGCGCATCACGCCGGCCCCGCGCAGCAGCAGCTCGTTGTCGGGGCCGACCTTGGTTTCCACCCCGTCGAGCACGATGCCGACGCTGTCGATGGCGTTGTCGTGCAGCCGGTTGACGCTGACCACCGGGCCGGCCTCGGTCAGGCCATAGCCTTGCAGCACGGGCACGCCCAGCCCCACCAGCGTACGCGCGACCGGGTACGGCAGCGCGGCCGCGCCGGACACGGCGTACTGCATATCCGCGCCGAACAGGCGCAGGCAGCGCCGGGCGACGAAGTAACGCAGAAATGGCCACAGCAGATGACGCGCGCGCCGGCGGCTGCGCCCCTGCTCGCGCTCGAACACCGATTCGCCCACGCTGATGGTGAATGCCACCAGCCGACGCACGAAACGCGGCCGACGCGACAGCCAGCGATTGAGTTCGATATAGAAGCGCTCGAATACACGCGGCACGCCGATCAGGGTGGTGATCGGCGCGCGTGCCAGGGTCAGCCCCAGAAAGCGCGGATGCCGACAGAAGGTGATCACCCCGCCGGTGATCATCGCTCGATAGGCATTGACCACCCGCTCATAGGAATGCGGCAGCGGCACATAGGACAGCGCGTGCTCATCGTCGACCTGGGGCAACGCATCGGCACAGGCCTGGGCATTGAACAGCAGGTTGGCGTGGGTCAGCATCGCGCCGCGTGCACGCCCGGTGGCCCCGGACGTGTAGACGAGGCTGGCCAGGGCATCCGACTCCACCGCTATGCCGGCACGGTGATCTTCGGCGGCATGCGCCAACGCCGCTTCGGCGCCACGAATACGCCCGGCCTCACCGACCTCGCCGTTGAAGACCAGCGCCGTTTCCAGCTGCGGGCAGCTATCGACCTCGAGAATACGCTCGACCCAGCGCGTCTTCACCGCCACCAGCACGCGCGCGCCGCTGTCTTCGATCAGATGCGCGTTGCTGGCCGGCGTATCGGCACAGAACAGCCCCACCGTCACCGCACCCAGCGCCATGGCCGCCTGATCTACGCACAGCCACTCCGGACTGTTGCGCAGCATGATCGCGACTCGATCGCCCGGTTGCACGCCGGCCTCGGCGAGCACCGCCTGCCAGCGCTGTACCCGGGCCGCCACCTGGGCCCAGCTCAGGCTGATCCATTCATGCCGGCGCGGGCTGTAGAAGCGATACGCCAACGCATCCGGCGTGCGGGCCACGCGGGCGGCGAACAGATCGCAGAGGGTGGCGGCCTCGTCGCGGCCGATCCAGTATTCAGGCCGGGGCGTTGGCACGACACAACCAGTTCGCGCGCCGCGCCTGGGCGGCGGCGTCGGCATCGCTGTCGATACGCAGCGTCCATTCGCCCGCTGCGGCCGCGGCCAGCGTGACGTCGCGCTGCAGCAGTTCGTCGCCGCGCAGCAGGTGCAGCCGCACGACCGCGCCGCCGGGATAACGGCGCAGACGCGTGGCCAGCGTCATACCCACGATTTCGATACCGTCGAGTGCCACCAGGCGATCCTGGGGCGAGATGCCGGCCGCCTGGGCCGGGCCGTCGTCGAATACGTGCGCGACCCGGGGCTGGGCGTCGCTGGACGCGCGCAGGCCCAGCCGGCCGTGCACGACGGCGGCATCGTCGCTAGCAGGCGCGCATATCGCCTCGATACCGAAATAGCGCAGCCAGTCGGCCCAGGGCGCATCGATCGTGGTTTCGAGATGCGCTTCGACAAACTCGGACAGATCCAGCCCCGACAGCTCGGCGGCGAGTTGGGCCAGACCGTGTTCGGGCACCGGCTCGTCGCGGCGGCCGTTGCGCTGCCAGAGCTCGCGCATGACCTTATCGAGCGAAAGCGCGCCCTCGGTTTCCACCCGCAGCTTGAGATCCAGGCCCAGCGCGAACTGGGCGCCCTTGCCGTAGTAGCTGATCACCGCGTTCGGCGTGTTCTCGTCGGGCCGATAGAACTTCAGCCAGGCATCGAAGCTCGACTGGGCCAGGCTCTGGCGATGGCGACCCGGCGTACGATCGATGCGCGTGGCCAACGTCGCCAGGCGGTCGAGATAGCCCTGCTCGGATATCAGGCCGGCACGGACCAGCCCCAGGTCGTCATAGTAGGACGTGACGCCTTCATAGGCCCACAGATCCCGAAAATAGGCTTCGGACTGCAGGTCGCTGGTCGCCACCGCGGCCGGACGAATGCGTTTGACGTTCCACAGATGAAAATATTCGTGGCTGCACAGCCCGAGCAGGGTCTCGTAGGCGCTGCTGCGGGTGGCCTCGCCGTTGTCGGGCGCAATACGCGTTGGCAGCGCATCGCGTGCCACCTGCAGCACGCTGGATTCGCGATGCTCCAGGCCGCCGAAACCGCTGGGCGTGACCTGGGCAAAGAACAGATATTCGCGGGCCGGCAGCTCGTCGAACACCGCGGCCTGAGCCTCGCAGGCCGCCGCCAGATCGGCTGCCAGGCGCTGGGTGTCGGCATCGTGGCTGCCCAGCAGCACGAAGGCATGGGGCACGCCACGCACCTCGAAACGCACGTATTCCACCGCCGCGCCCATGGCCACCGGCTGGTCGATCAGTGCCCAGTAGTTGTCGGCGGCATAGACGCCGAAACCGCGGCTGTCGGTGGCCTGGGCGGGCAAGGTGGTGACCACTTGCCAGTTATCGATGCCCGTCGGGGCTTCGAGGGTGACGCGACACGGGTCCTGCTCGCGCCCGACCGGACGCAGCGCCAGCGAGGTGAAGTTGAAGAACGCCCGCGTATCGTCGAGAAACGCCGCGCGTACCGATTCGTCGCGGGCATAGAACTCGCAGACCACGGTCAGCGTGTTGCCGGTCGGCCTGCAGCGCCAGCGCTGTCGATCCATCGCGGTCACGGCGAGGGCCTCGCCATCGCTTTCGGCGGCAATCGAAAGCAGGTGCCGGGCAAAGTCGCGAATGACATAGCTGCCGGGAATCCAGCTGGGCAGGGCCAGTTCGACCGGCGCGCCGGCCTGGACCTCGGTGTGCAGCACGACCCGGAACCGATGGGCGGTGGCTGCGACCGGCGCTACGATGTAATCCAGCGTTGGCATGACGCCTCGCCTTGGGCTGCTCGTCGATTCGAAGGCGCGCAAGTGTACGCCCTCGCCACGCCGCTGCCCATACAGCCGTTATACAACGCGCCGCGGGCGTACCCGCGCAGCGCTTGCGTCACGCCAAATGGTATCTAGCCGCGCCGCGAACCCGCCACCAGCGCCACGCCGCACATGATCAGCCCGGTGCCCGCGAGTCGCCCGACCGTGATCGTTTCGTTGAGCGCGGGCCATAGTGCGGCGCCGAGATAGACCAGCACATAGCTCAGGCTCATCATCGGAAAGGCGATGCTCAGATCCATGCGCGAAAGCACCTGCAGCCAGACCAGAATCGCGATGGAATAGACGATCATCCCGAGCCAGACAAAACCGATGCTCATGGGCGCAACGATGCCGCCCCAGACCAGATTCAAAAATGCCTGCGGCGATTCGATCGGCCCGAACGAGAGCATGCCGCGACGCATGCACAGCTGGCCGGCGGCCATCAACGATACCGACAGCAGCAGTAGGCCGATGCTCACCCAGGAACGCCGACTGATACGCAGTGGCGACAGATCAGGCCGCATAGGCGAGCACCCCGACGCCGACCACGATCAACGCAACGCCGCACCAGCGACGCTTGCCAACCGCCTCACCCATGGAAAACGCCGAGTACGCGACCACCACGCCGTAGCTGAGTGCCAGCACCGGAAACGCCAGACTCACATCGATGTGTGACAACACGACCAGCCACAGACAGGTCAGCACCACCTGTGTGCCCATGCCGGCCAGTACCAGCGGTTCGCGCAGTGGCCGCAGCCAGGCATGACCGACGCGCGATTCCACCGTCCGGGTCATGCCGTGCTTGAGCAGGATCTGGGCCAGGCTGGCCAGCCCGACCGCGAGCACCAGAAATATCTGCGAAACGCTCACCAGCGTGCGACTTCGAGCCCCAGACCACCGACCTGATGAAAAAGCCGCTTCGAGGGACACACGGCCACCCCGTTCTCGGCCCAGGACAGCAGCGGCAGATCGGCGTGCGAATCCGAATACGCAGTCACGCCGCGGCCATCCTCCGGCATGCCGTCGAGAGCTTTGACGCGGCGCAGCTTTTCGTCGTCGCGACAGTTCTCGCCGTCCATGCCCGCCACCCGATCGCGCGCGTTCCAGGCCACCCGGGTGGCCAGCACTTCGTTGATATGCAGCTTCTCGGCCAGACGGGCGACATAGATATCGAAACTCGCCGAGGCGAGAATCACTCGATCGCCGGCGTCCTGATGGGCGCGCAGCTGGGCCATGCCCTGCTCGCGCATGGCGTCTTCGAGCAGTTCGTCCACGAAGCGATCGGCCCAGGCTTGCACTCGCTCGCGTGGCTGGCCGCCCACGAACGAACGCAGAACCTGTGTTTTCACCCAGGTACGATCACCCCAGCGCCAGAACCGCAGCAGATTCCAGGGCAGCCGCCAGGTCGCGCCCACACTCCGGCGCTTGCGGTGATAGCGCAGATAGCCGATCACGAACGGCAGGAAGGTGTCGTAGCGGGTGAGAGTGACATCGAGGTCGAACACGACGATGCGCTGCGACTGTGACAAGGCGTTCTCTTCTTCGATTCGGTTTGTAGCCAGCTTACGTCAAACACGGCGGACGTCGACACAGCCCCAATCACGCGCTCTTGTATTTGTGCGGGCGTGCATCGACCATTACGGGCCTGCGTTCGTCCTACTGCCGCCATGCGTAAACCCCGCAAGCCAACCGCCGCGCAACAGCGCGCCCTGGCCCAGCACCTGGGCGCTGCGCTCCAGCGCAACGTGGCGCTGGCCCCGCGCACTAGCTTTCGTATCGGCGGACCGGCCGCCTTTTATGTGGAAGCCAGAACGCCCGAGGCTCTGGCCACGGCGATACGCGTGGCCCGGCGCTTCGAGATCGACTATTTCCTGCTCGGGCGCGGCGCGAACATCCTGGTCGGCGATCGTGGCTTTCCCGGGCTCGTCATTGCCAACCACGCGCGCTCGATCGACGTGTATGGCACCTGCGTGACCGCCGCCAGCGGCGCGCTGGTCTATCCCGACCTGATCGATGCGGCCGTAGCAAATGGGCTGTCCGGCCTGGAACACTATGTCGGCATCCCGTCGACGGTCGGTGGCGCGCTCTGGCAGAACCTGCATTTTCTCTCCCCGGCCCCGGCTCGTGAGCGCACCATGTTCATCGGCGAAGTGCTTGAATCCGCCGAGCTGCTGACCGCCGACAACGAACGTCGACGCGTGGACGTGGATTATTTCGAGTTCGGCTACGACCAGTCGGTGCTGCATTCGCGCGACGATATCGTGCTGTCGGCAACCTTCGAGCTCGAGCCGGCACCGGCCGAGACGCTGACTCGAATCATGCAGGAGAACCTGCGCTGGCGCGCCGAGCGCCACCCGCCGCTGGACAGCGAGCCGTCGGCCGGCTCCATATTCCGCAAGATCGAGGGCATTGGCGCCGGCCGGCTCATCGACGAATGCGGCCTCAAGGGGCTGCGCTGTGGCGATGCCCAGATCTCGCCGCGCCATGCCAATATCATCGTCAATCACGGCCGCGCCTCGGCTGCCGACGTCTGTGCCCTGATCATGCACGCACAGCGCTGCGTACAGGCCGATACCGGCTATTGGCTTACACCGGAGATTTCGTTCGTCGGCGAGTTCGGGCCGGTCACGCGGCTACCCGCCGATGCGCGCGCCTCGACGCCCCGGCCGGCTCTGTCATAAAAACGTCATATTTTCCTGACAGCCTTGCGCCAGGCGTCGGATTCCGACTCAATAAATCCAGGAAGACTCAATGCTGACCTCGCTGCTCAACAACCAGACCAAATCGTTTCTCACGATCGCGGCCACCGCCCTTGCCCTGACGGCATGCGGCCAGGGCCAGGAACAGAACAGCGCCGAGGGCGCCGAGTCCAACCAGAGCTCGGGTGATACCCAGGCCAGCAGCGGCGGCGAAAAATACGACCGCAACCAGATTCGTATCGTCGGCTCGTCGACCGTTTACCCGTTCTCGTCCTATGTGGCCGAGGAAATGGGCGCGACCACCGATTTCCGCACCCCGGTGGTGGAATCCACGGGTTCGGGCGGTGGCTTCAAGCTGTTTTGTAGCGGTGCAGCCGAGGACACCCCGGACTTCACCAATGCCTCGCGGCCGATGAAGTCGTCCGAACTGAAAATGTGCCAGGACAACGGCGTCGACGACATCACCCAGATCATGGTCGGCTATGACGGTATCGTGATTGGCCAGAAGGCAGGCGAGCCGCCGCTCGACCTGTCCCGCGAACAGCTCACCAAGGCGGTTGCCGCAAAGGTGCCGCAGGACGGCGAACTGGTCGATAACCCGTACAACAAGTGGAGCGATATCGACCCGAGCCTGCCCGACCACGAAATTCTCATCTACGGCCCGCCGACCTCCTCGGGTACGCGCGATGCCTTCGAAGAGCTGGTCGTCGAACACGGCGCGGAGAACATTGACGGCTACAACGGCGAAAAACCGAGCATCCGTCAGGACGGCAAGTTCGTGCCCTCGGGCGAGAACGACAACCTGATCGTGCAGAAGCTGTCCCAGAACGCCACGGCGGTCGGCATCTTCGGCTATTCGTTCCTGGAAGAGAACCGCGGCAAGATCCAGGCCGCCAAGGTGGACGGCATCGAACCCAAGCGCGAGCTCATTTCCTCGGGCGAATATCCGGTTTCGCGCTCGCTGTTCTTCTACGCCAAGAACGCCCACGTGGGCCGTATCGACGGCATGGAAGAGTATGTCGACCTGTTCCTGTCCGATCAGATGGCCAGCGACCGCGGTGCGCTCAAGTCTCTTGGCCTGATCTCGCTGCCGCCCGAAGAGCTCGAGGCGATGCGTGATAACTGGAAGAATCGCAAGCAGGTGACCGCCGAATCACTCAAGGCCGAACACGGCTGATCGGCATCACAACCAGTATCGGGTGGCTTCGGGGGTATGCCCCGTGCCACGCGGGCCGGCCCGAGGGTCGGCCTTTTTTTATGGCGCCGGTTTTTACGGTCGGCCAATGAACGCCAATCAGCGCAACGTACGCCGGTTTGCGCACAGTTCACCGACGCTCCTCTGGCCACTACGGCTGTCGGCGGATCTGCCTCGTTTCATTCCTGCTTATTCGCGTTCATTCGCGGACAGCTTCCTGCACCGCCAGGCAGCGCTTGCAGGCGTATCCA
>DJIE01000012.1:1970-3345 GCA_002433465.1 Salinisphaera sp. UBA6602 | reverse complement strand
GTAATCCGCGATACCTGTTGCTATCCGGTGGATGAGGCACAATCACGGCTTCGTATCCGAACCGGATGACCGTTATGCCCGACACCCCGCGTCAGCCGCGACAGCATCTGCGCACGCACGACGTCACCAACCAGCCCCCGCCGCTCGAGCACTACAACGTGTTCACATCGGATACGGCGCTGGTCGAGGCCATACGCCGGGAGGGCGGCGACTGGGGTCAGGACCGGCTCAAGACCTATGGCGCCATTGCCGGCACCGAGCTGATCGAAATCGGCTTCGACGCCAACGAGAACCGCCCCGAACTCACCACCTTCGATCGCTATGGCCACCGCATCGACGAGGTGCGCTTTCATCCGGCGTACCACCGCAGCATGGCGCTGGCCAAGGAACACGGCCTGCACGGACTGACCTGGACCGCCCAGCGCGAGGGCGCGCAGGTCGTGCGCTCGGCGCTGTTCTATATCCATAATCAAATGGAAGCGGGCACGATGTGCCCTATCACCATGACCCATGCCAGCGTGCCGGCGCTGCGTCATGCGCCCGATCTGGCCGCACAGTGGCTGCCCGGCATCCTCGCCAACAGCTACGACCCGACGTTCGCCCCGCCGGGCGAAAAGCACGGACTGACCATTGGCATGGGCATGACCGAAAAGCAGGGTGGCTCGGACGTGCGCGCCAATACCACCCGCGCCACGCCGCGCGACAACGGCAGCTTCGGCCTGGTCGGCCACAAGTGGTTCTTCTCGGCGCCCATGTGCGATGCCTTTCTCGTGCTCGCCCAGGAAGACGCCGGACTGTCTTGCTTCCTGCTGCCGCGCTGGACGGCTGCCGGTCAGCGCAACGCAATCGAAATCCAGCGCTTGAAGAACAAGCTCGGCGATCATGCCAATGCCTCGTCCGAAGTCGAGTTCTTCGATGCCGAGGCTTATCGCGTAGGCGCGGCCGGGCGCGGGGTACCTACCATTATCGAAATGGTGTCCCAGACGCGGCTGGACTGCATGCTGGGCTCGGCCGGGCTGATGCGTCAGGCGCTGGTACAGGCGATCCACCACTGTCGCTATCGCAAGGCCTTTGGCACGCGCCTGGTCGAACAGCCGTTGATGCAACACGTGCTCGCGGACATGGCGCTCGAATCGGAGGCCGCGATGGCCTATGCCATGCGCGTGGCACGGGCCTTCGAATCCGACGACGAACGCCAGCAGCTGCTGGCACGTATCGCCACGCCGGTCGGCAAATATCTCATCTGCAAGGCTGCCCCGCCGCTGGTCAACGAAGCCCAGGAATGCCTGGGCGGCGCCGGCTATGTCGAAGAATCGATCCTGCCGCGGCTGTTTCGCCAGTCGCCGCTGAACTCGATCTGGGAAGGCTCGGGTAA
>DJIE01000012.1:1480-1628 GCA_002433465.1 Salinisphaera sp. UBA6602 | reverse complement strand
TGGACATGCTGCGCGCGATGGCCAAGAGCCCGGCCGCCCTGGATGCACTCAACGAAGAACTGATCGAAGCACAGGGCGCGCACCCTGCCTACGATCGACATTGCAGCGATCTGAAGAAAATGCTCGGCGCGGTTGCCGATCAACCCAC
>DJIE01000012.1:753-1152 GCA_002433465.1 Salinisphaera sp. UBA6602 | reverse complement strand
CAGGCGCGTCGCGTCGCCGAGGCCGTCGCGCGTGCATTGCAGGCCAAGATCCTGCTTACCGGTGAATCGAGCTGGGTGGGCGAAGCCTTCTGCGAGGCCCGCCTCGGCAGCAATCGTGGCCTGGCCTACGGCACCCTGGATACCGAGCTGGATTTCGTACGGCTCATCGAGCGCGCAGGCGTAGCGCTCGACGACGGCTGCTAGGCCGCCCCGCCGACATCGGCCGCTTCATGCGCGGCACGAGGCGATTCGTGCGCGCGGATGAACGGCCGTTTTCAACCGCTCCTTGCAACGCCCTGGCGCACCGCTGACAACGCCGTTGGCCGGGGCTATTCCATTACATTAATAGTCTTGCAATTATATTAATGCAACATACAATAACCTGATTGATCCTCCTGC
>DJIE01000012.1:0-427 GCA_002433465.1 Salinisphaera sp. UBA6602 | reverse complement strand
GCCATGCGAGGCGCCGAGTGGCACATGTACTCCCGGACTCGATCCGTCATCAGTTCGGCTATCTGCTGGCCAAGACGCATCAGCGCCAGCTGCGCCTGTTCGAAACCCATACCCGGGGCATGCAGGTTTCGGCGCGCCAGTACGCCACCCTGCTTGCCCTCGAAGCCAACGATGCCCTGCACCAGAGCGATCTGGCCGAATGGCTGGGCCTGGACCGCACCACGGTGACCTATCTGGTGGACGGCCTTGAACAGCGCCGCTGGATCAGGCGCCAGCGCGACCCGGCCGACCGCCGAGCCCATCGTCTACATCTAACCGAAGACGGCATCGCGGCACTGGCCGACATACGGCCCGCGGCCGGTGCCGCCACTCAGGCACTGCTCGCCCCGCTGGGCGCCGACGAACAAACACAACTGCGGGCGCTGCT
>DJIE01000167.1:10173-18129 GCA_002433465.1 Salinisphaera sp. UBA6602 | reverse complement strand
GGCAAGGAAAAGATGCTGGCCGACGAAGAGAAGGCCAACGCCTTGTTCGACAAGCGCCTTGCCCAGGAAGAAGTCTGGATTCGCCAGGGCATCAAGGCCCGGCGTACCCGTAACGAAGGCCGTGTTCGTGCCTTGAAGGCCATGCGCGCCGAGCGTGCCGAACGTCGTGAACGCGGCGGCACGGCCAACATCGTCACCCAGGACGCCGCACGTTCGGGCAAGCATGTGATCGTGGCCGAAAACCTGGCCTACACCTGGCGCGACGCCGGCAACGAAAAACCGATCGTCAACAATCTGTCGACGGTGATCCAGCGCGGCGACAAGGTCGGCATCATCGGCCCCAACGGCTGCGGCAAGACCACGCTCATCAACCTGCTGCTCGGCCGTATCGAGCCCGATGCCGGCACCATCAAGCTGGGCACCAATCTCGATATCGCCCATTTCGACCAGCATCGCGCCGCGCTCGACGACTCCATCAGCGTGCTCGACAACGTGGCGCAGGGACGCTCCTCGATCACCATCAACGGCCAGGACCGGCACGTGATGAGTTATCTGCAGGACTTTCTGTTCTCGCCCAAGCGCGCGCGCAGCCCCACGCACGTGCTCTCCGGCGGTGAACGCAACCGGCTGCTGCTGGCCAAGCTGTTCACCCGCCCAGCCAATCTGCTGATCATGGACGAGCCCACTAACGATCTCGACGTGGAAACCCTTGAGCTGCTCGAAGAACGGCTGATGAGCTACGAAGGCACCCTGCTGCTCGTTTCGCATGATCGTGCTTTTTTGGACAACGTGGTCACCAGCAGCCTCGTGTTCGAAGGCAACGGCGAGGTCAATGACTATGTCGGCGGCTATACCGACTGGCTACGCCAGCGTCCGCGCGCGGCCGAGCCCGCGCCGGCAGCGAACAAGAAGGCCAAACCCGCCGCCCAGGCTGCCCAGCCCGCACCCAAGCCCAAGCCGGCCAATCCGCTGAGCAGCGCCGAGCGCAAGGAGCTGCGCACCCTGCCGGACACGATCGAAAAGCTGGAAACGAAAATCGAAGGCTTCGAGGCCGAGTTCGGTGAATCCGGCTTCTACGATCGCCCGGCCGACGAGATCAAACGCAAGACCGAAGCGTTGGGCAAGGCGCAGAGCGATCTGGAAAACGCCCTGGAGCGGTGGGAAGCTTTGGAGGCGCGCCAGGGCTGATTCGCGGCAAGCCGCTTCGTGCGTTTGTTCCGCAACAATTCGAATGGAAAGCGCAGTGCGCGTTGTGTAGCGAAGCTACATGAGCGCGCTGCAACGCCGGATTGCGGAAAAATATAGCGCGTCCCTTCGGCCCTGCGCTTCAGGCAGATCCTAGCCCGACATCAGAGACTTTCGACCGGTCACCATTTGACCGGCGGCCGTCAGGCGGCGTCAACCGGCCGCGCCGACGCCAGCCCTTCCCGGCCGCTGGGCACCCCGAAGCGCTGACGCAGTCGGGCCGCTTCGTCGAGCACGGCATCCCTGGCCGCCACTTCGAGCATTTCGCGTTCACGATCCATACGCCGTATCTCGGCACGCGGCCAGGCATCGCGTGCTTCACCGCGCGGCATGTTGGACGTGGACAGAAACAGGCTGTAGATCGCCGGATAATCGGCCTGGGCGCCACCCGGCGCGTGGTAGTGGTCAAGCAGTACCTTGAGCCGTATCGCGCCTTCGGAGAGATTCAGCTCGCCGGTAAGCAGGCTGTCGGCAATGATGGCCATGCTGTGTTCCAGGTCGGCCTCGGTTTCGGCGAGAACCGCCGCGTTGTGGGTTTCGCGCTCTTTTTGCTGATTGAGCACGCGCCACCACAGCCAGCCGGCATAGCCGGCGAGTGCCACCACCACGACGACCGCAAGCGCGGCGAGCCAGCCCATCACCGCCTAGCGCTGCTTGCGAGCGTTGCCGACCGTACCGGGACGCAGTGCGTACTGCTCGGTGATATCGATCGTCGCCAGGCCGGAGCGATTGTTCGGCCGGTAGAGCACGATCTGAATCGCGCGATCCGGATAGCTGAAGTACACGCGCGAGGTACTGGCGTCGCCGCTGACACCGGTATCGGTGCGAACTGCAGGCGTATCGCCCTGATTGGGCGCACGTGCGAAGGTGGCGATCAGATTCTCGATGGCCTGTTCGCCGTCTTCGCTTCGAAACGAGCCGAGATTGCGCGACACGCGGGTGAGCCGATCATCGCGAATGGTCAGCGTACCCACCGGTTTGCCGTAGGTGTCGCGGCCGACGATCACGGGGCCCTGCTTGGGAAAGAGCATGTACTGGCCCTCGGCCTGGGCCGGCACCGTATTGAAATGGGCATTGGCGATGGCCAGCGTATCCGCACGCGAGGCGCCAAGTTCCAGGCTGGTGCCGCCGATCGAGACCGTCTGGGCCGAAGCCAGGGGCGCAATACAAAGCGCCAGCAAACCAAGCGCCGCACAAGTCCAAAGATGTCGTGCCATGTTCGTTCTACCTCGTTGTTGCTCGAACCCACTCGTGCATCTAACACGCACTATGCCTGCAACGTAGCAAACGAGCGAGGCCCGCGGATGCGGGCCTCGTGTACAGCGGGGTCGTATGTCGTTCATACCAACCGACTTGCGGCCGGTACACAGGCCCTAGGCGGCCGCGCCCTTGGATACCGCCAGCAGCATCTGGTTCATGCGGCGCACGAACGTGGCCGGATCGTCCAGTTCGCCGCCTTCAGCCAGCACGGCCTGTTCGAACAGCAGCTGCGAAAAGGCATCGAACTCGTCTTCGCCCTGCTCGCTGGCGAGCTTCTCGACCAGCGGGTGCGTCGGGTTGATTTCCAGATGCGGCGCGGTATTGGGCATCTCCTGACCGGCTTCCTTGAGAATCCGTTCCAGATGCGCCGAAATACCGTGCTCGTCAGCCACCAGGCAGGCGGGCGAATCGGTCAGACGATGGGTCACGCGCACTTCGTTTACGCGTTCGCCCAGCGCCTTCTTGACGCGCTCGACCAGGTCCTTGGATTCCTCTTCGAGCTTGGCCTGTTCGGCCTTTTCTTCCTCGGTTTCGGCATCGCCGAGATCGAGCGCACCCTTGGCAACCGACTGGAAGGTCTTGCCTTCGTATTCGGTCATATGGGCCATGACCCATTCATCGACGCGGTCGGTGAGCAGCAGCACCTCGATATCCTTCTTCTTGAAGATTTCGAGATGCGGGCTGTGCTTGGCCTCGGCCAGCGTGTCCGCGGTGATGTAGTAGATCTTGTCCTGGCCTTCGGCCATGCGGGCAATGTACTCGTCCAGCGCTACGCCCGGATCCGCGCTTTCGTCGCGGGTGGTCTTGAAGCGCAGCAGCTTGGCGATCTTGGCCTGGTTTTCGTGGTCTTCGACGATGCCTTCTTTCAGCACCTGGCCGAATTCGTTCCAGAACGTCTTGTACTTCTCGGGCTCTTCGTCGTCCCTGGCCATCGACTCGAGCAGGCCGAGCACCTTCTTCACCGAGCCGGCCCGAATCTTGTCCAACAGCTGGTTGTTTTGCAGGATTTCTCGGGAGACGTTCAACGGCAGGTCATTGGAATCGATGACGCCCTTCACGAAGCGCATATAGCGCGGCATGAGCTTCTCGGCATCGTCCATGATGAACACGCGCTGCACGTACAGCTTCACGCCGTGCGCCTTGCCGTTCGGGTCGAACAGGTCATAGGGCGCGCGCTTGGGAATATAGAGCAGGTTCGTATATTCCTGGCTGCCTTCGACCTTGTTGTGGGTCCAGGTCAGCGGGTCTTCGTAGTCGTGGCAGGTGTGCTTGTAGAACTCGGCATAGTCTTCGGCCGAGATTTCGGACTTGGGCTGGGTCCACAGCGGCGCACCGCGGTTGACCTGTTCCCAGCCGGCTTCCTTGCCCTCTTTCTCGTCTTCCTCGGACAGTTGCTCGCGCATCATGATCGGGAAGGCGATATGGTCCGAATAGGTGCGCACGAGATGGCGTAGACGCCAGTCGTCGAGGAACTCGTC
This sequence comes from Salinisphaera sp. UBA6602, assembly GCA_002433465.1. Classification (GTDB taxonomy): domain Bacteria; phylum Pseudomonadota; class Gammaproteobacteria; order Nevskiales; family Salinisphaeraceae; genus Salinisphaera. The sequence continues at coordinate 14,146 of DJIE01000167.1, read as the reverse complement.
CTCGCCTTCGCGCAGATGCAGCGTGACTTCGGTACCGCGTTTTTCCTTGTCGCTGGCTTCCAGCGTGTACTCGCCGCCGCCGTCCGAAGTCCAGCGCACGCCTTCGGATTCGCCGCCGTGGCGGGTATCCACCACGACCTTTTCGGCGACGATGAAGGCCGAATAGAAACCGACACCGAACTGGCCGATCAGATGCGCGTCTTTTTTCTCATCGCCGGAAAGCGAATCCAGGAATGCGCGCGTGCCGGACTTGGCGATGGTGCCCAAGCGGTCGATGACCTGCTCGCGGGTCATGCCGATGCCGCTGTCACCGATAGTGACGGTACGGGCGTCCTTGTCGTAATCGATCCAGATCTTGAGTTCGGGATCGTTTTCGAACAGGGCATCGTTCTTCAGACCCTCGAAGCGCAGCGTATCCAGCGCGTCGGAGGCGTTGGAGATCAGCTCGCGGGCGAAGACCTCCTTGTTCGAATACATCGAATGGATCATCAGCTGCAGCAGCTGCTTGACCTCGGCCTGAAAGCCACGGGTTTCGGTGTTCTGGTTTTCGCTCATGGCGGTATTGAATCGTTGTTGAACGGTGTATGGGCGGCGATCACTCGACAAACTATCGCCTTGATAGCCTTGAGTGTGGCCCGTCAACGCCGTTTTCAAGCGCTACGTGCTGCACAGCGGCATTCGGCCCTTGCACTCACGGGCCCGTGTCCGGATGATGCGCGCTCCCAGTTTTCAGCCGGCGTGCCCATGGCCTATACCGAAGACACCCCCATGAACAGCCTGCTGGCCGGCATGGCGAGCGTGGACGCCGAGGCCTGCCAGGAGTTCGCCCGGCGCCAGCACGCGGCCGGCCACGGCGCGGACCTGCAAACCGCGGCCCGGCTACTGCACGATCAGGCCTTTGCCGCCCAGCTCGATCGACCGGCCGAACTCGTGGCCTGGAAATATCCGGAGCGCTTCGAGCCGCTGGATCAGACCCTGCTCACCACGGCGCTGCAGGCGGCCTCCGATAACGAGCGCGAGCGGGTGCACGGCCTGATCGCCGAACTCGACTTTGCCGATATCACCGCGCTGTCGAGCATCGCCAACCATCTGGCGCGCGCCTGCGAGCAATTCGGCCGCTTTGGCGCCTATCGGCCCGATCCGCAGCAGTCGCTGTTCTAGGCCCCCATGCAACTCGACCTGCTCGTATTGCGCTGCCAGCAGCTGGAAACGAGCCGTCAGTTCTACGAAAGCCTCGGCTTTCGCTTCGTCGCGGAAAAACACGGCACCGGGCCGCGTCACTATGCCGCCGAGGACGCTGGTTTCGTATTCGAGCTATACCCGGCGGCGGCGAACGAAGCACTCGGCAACACCCGCCTGGGCTTTAGGGTAAAACACGTACCGCAATCGCTAGCGCAGGCGCCGGAAACCACCACGCGCGAATTCGATGGCACACGGATTTATATCGTGCGCGATCCGGATGGCCGCAAGGTCGAGCTGCGTGAACCGGCGTCGTAGGGCGACGCTTGTCGATTTCGACTAAGCCGGCACCCCATGCCGATATCCAGGGGCGCGACAGCTACGCCGCGCCCCGCATGCGTACGCCTCAGCCCATCGTCAACACCACGCGAAAACGCGCTTCGTTGCTGATCATGCGGGCATAGGCTTCGTTGACCTCGGCCAGCGGATAGGTCTCGATCCGGGTTTCGATATCGCGCAGCGCCGAAAAACCCAGCGTGTCCTGGGAATCCTGGGGCGCACCGCTCGGATGCCCGGCCACGCTGCGCCGTGCCATGAGCAGCTGGAACGGGGATACCTCGATCGGCTCGGGCGAAGCCCCCACCACCAGCAGCTGGCCGTTCACGCCCAGCCCGTCGATAACCGAACTCATCAGCTTGGGGTTCGGGGCAGTGGCCAGAATCACCCGCGCGCCGCCAAGCGCCTGCAGTGCCTCGGCGGCGTCCTGTGCTTCGGTATCGATATAGGTATCCGCGCCGAGGTCGAGCGCGAGCTCCTTTTTGTCGGTTCCACGCGACAGGGCGACGGTATGAAAGCCCATCGCATAGGCATATTGAACGGCCAGATGCCCCAGCCCGCCCACGCCGAGCACCGCCACCACGTCGCCGGGCTGCGCGCCCGAGTTGCGTAGCGCATTGTAGGTGGTCACCCCGGCACACAGCAGCGGTGCGGCCGCGACCGAGGACAGGGCATCGGGAATGGCAACCAGCGCCTCGGCCGGCGCGATCATGTATTCCGCGTAGCCGCCGTCGTAGGAAATGCCGCAGATCTGCTGATGGGCACAGGTGACGAAATCGCCGCGCCGGCAGGAGTCACAGGCAAAACAATGCCCACCATGCCAGCCCACGCCCACGCGCTGGCCCACCTGCCAGTGGTCGACATCGTCGCCGACCGCGTCGATCACCCCGGCGACTTCGTGGCCGGGCACGCGCGGATAATCGAGCCCCGGAAAACCGCCTTCCTTGACGAAGGCATCGGAATGACAAATCCCGCAGGCTTCGATACGAACCCGAACCTGGGCCGCGCCCGGATCGGGAATATGCCGATCGACCAGTTGGAAGTCGCCGCCCGCCGCATTGATCTGAGCCACCTTCATTTGCGCCATGTCACCCAGCTCCTGAGTTTTGGTTGAACGCTTTCGACCATACCACCCCGCGCGACGAGCGCACCGCCGGGCGCCGTCCGAAATACAGTGCTTGCCTCCAATCCGAGGGCGTCGCACTATCTCGCCATGTCGATACGTCAAATCAGTGCCGTCACGCTGTTCGTGACGGACATGGCACGCAGCTGTGCCTTTTATCGGGGGCTGGGGTTCGAGCTGAAATTCGGCGGCGAGGAGGCGGGTTTTTCCAGCTTTCATGCCGGCGAGAGCTTTCTTAACCTCAGCGCGGGGGACAAGGCACGGCCGGGCGGCGGCCTGACGATATTTTATGTCGACGACGTCGATGCCCAGTACGAACGGGCGCTCGCGGCAGGACTCAAGCCGGATTTCGAGCCGGCCGATGCGCCCTGGGACGAACGCTATTTCCATATCCACGACCCGGACGGCTATACCCTGTCGTTCGCCACGCCGCTGGCCGAGTACCGACGCCACAAGCGGCGGCTGCGTGAATGCGTGGGCATCGATGGCTGTCCGGGCGGCTGGATCGCGGTGTCGCACGAAGGTGCCTTCGTAGACCGCGATCTGGCCAACCTGCTCAACCGCCTGGCTCCGGCCGTGGTCGCGATCGACATGCCCATCGGCCTGGCCGACGAACAACAGACCCGCGGCTGCGACCATGCCGCGCGCCAGCTATTGGCCGGCCGGCGCGCGACCAGCGTGTTTCCAACCCCGGTACGCGCGGCGTTGCTCGGCCGCGATCACGGCGAGGCCAGCGCCATCAACGCCGAATACTGTGGCAAGCGCCTGTCGGCCCAGACCTACAACCTGCTGCCCAAGATTCGCGAACTCGACGACCTGCTGCGCCGTTCGGCCTACTGGCAGGCGCGTCTGTACGAAACCCATCCCGAAGTCAGCTTTGCGGCCATGAACGGCGGCGAGGCGCTTGCCGACCCCAAGCGCAGCAGCACCGGCCACCTCCAGCGACGCGAACTCATCGCCGCCCACTTCGGCCGCGATGCCTTTGCCAACGCTCGCGCCCTGGTGTCGAAGCAGCAGGCCGGCGACGACGATATCGCCGATGCCTTTGCCTGCCTGTTCACCGCCGAGCGTATTGCCAACGACGAGGCCGTCACGCTGCCCGAAGCGCCGGAATACGACAGCGAGGATCTGCCGATGCGTATCGTCTATTGAACGCGCCGGCGCCATCAGTCCGCCAACGCACGCAAAACGAACGCATGCCCGGTATGAACCGTAGGCCGTAGGTGGATTAGCGAAGCGTAATCCAACATGGAACGCGGCAGCCAAGCCGCGTCTCGTCCCTCGGCTGCTAACACCCCCTCGGCAGTTCTTGTTGGCTTACGGCCTTCGGCCTAA
>DJIE01000167.1:9599-9870 GCA_002433465.1 Salinisphaera sp. UBA6602 | reverse complement strand
GGCTTACGGCCTTCGGCCTAAGCCAACCTACGCGCCCGGGCCAAGCGCGGCGGCACCGGCCCCCGCAAACCGCTTCAGCCGCCGCCGAACAGCTGCCCGACGATACGAAAACCGGCGATATAAGTGCCCGCCGCCGAGCCGATGGTGGAGAACACGAACACCAGCAGCGTGCGCGACACGCGGTTCTTCCACCAGCCGGTGGCTTTCGTCACGTCGCTTTTCAACGTGGAGAAATCGCCCACCCGCGGCTTGCGCAGCCACAGCTCGGCGG
>DJIE01000167.1:0-9290 GCA_002433465.1 Salinisphaera sp. UBA6602 | reverse complement strand
GCGCAGCCACAGCTCGGCGGCCGCCGTGACCATGCCGGCCCCAATGGTGGGGTTGAGCGAGGTCAGCGGCGCCGCGATGAAGGCGGTGACCACCGTCAACGGATGCGCAAGCGCCGCAGCTGCACCCAGCGCGGACAGCGCGCCGTTGATGATCACCCATTCGATCACCATCTGCTGGCCCAGGCCCGCGCTGCGCGAAAACCCGATCGCGAAGCCGGTGAACACCAGCGCGACCACCACCCAGGGAATCCATTTCACCCAGCGCGCGCCGGGCGGCACGCGATCGAGCTCGGCGACCACGGCGTTCGGATCGTCCATGCCGTTTTCGAGATAGTGCGCCAAGCCTTTCAAGTGGCCGGCGCCGACCACCACCAGCGTATGCCGCGCCGGTGCCAGCCTGAGCAGCTGGGCGGCCATATAGCGGTCGCGCTCGTCGATGAGCGTTTCGTGCATGGTGGCGGATTCGGCGGCGAACTCGTTGAAGGTCGATTCGAGCATGTCGCCTTCCTTGAGCCGCTCGATATCGGATTCCTCGATCTTTTCGCGCGACAGCAGGCTGGCGAACAACGCGCCCAGCGTGCTCATGCGCTGCCACCAGGGAATACGCCGATAGACCCGTTTCAGGGTGATACCGATATTGCGATCGACCAGTTCGAGGGGCAGATCGGCCGCCGCACAGCTATTGATCGCGGCGCGCATTTCCGCCCCCGGCTCGATGCCGAACTGGTCGGCCAGACGCTGCTGATAGGCGCCCAGCGCGAGATTGGCCGCCACCATGCCGGCCTTGCCCTGGCGCAGTACCTGGAACAAATCCATCTGCTCGAGTTCGCCGGCGCGGGTGAGCGCGGCATGGCGAGCGTCGCAGAGTTCGATGGCGACGCTGTCGTAGTCGCCGGATTCGATTTCGTGCTGCACTTCTTCGGCGCTGGCGCGCGAGACGTGGGCGGTGCCCAGCAGCGTGTATCGGTGCTCGCCGCGCATGACCACGCGCCGTGGGCCGCCGCTGTGCGCGTGGGCCGCGCTGTCGATTTCCGTCATATCTGACCTTGTCGGCGCTCTCGGGCGCGCGCATGCCACCGCCTCATGTCGGCGGTGCCACTAGAAGTTGTTCGGATTGCCCTCGACGAGCGTGCCCTTGCCTTCGACTTCACCCTGGCGATGCCATTCCAGCGCGCGGCCGTCGATGGCCACCCGGTAGCAGTCGATCTGCGGCGACTCGTCGTAGTCGAAGCACATCTGATCGTCTTCGATCGTCCAGCGTGCCTGATAGCCCGGCCCGCGAATCGTGCCGTCCGGGGCATAGAACTCGGTATAGGCACTTTCGGGGGACATGGTGCCGGTTACGGTATTGCCAATCACCCGTTCGCGAATGGTATCGGCGTCGGCAAAGCCGCTCGCCGTGGCGGTTTCGGCTTTCGCGGTCGCGCTATCGGCGCTTTCGCCGTCGTCGTTGTTGCCACAGCCGCCGAGCACGAGCGCGACGGTGGCGGCGATCGCGAAGGCGGCATATCGGGTACCGCCCGAACGGGCCGATACGAAGCTCGATGTCTGCTGCACGACGATTCTCCAAAAGACGGTTTTCACGATGGTAGCGGTTTCGCGGGCGAGCGTCAGCGCAAACGCTATACAAGGCGACGACTGCACACTATTATTGCGAATCGTTCTCAATAACAATCTTCGGCTTCGGCTTTATATCCTGGGGGATTATCTTGCGGTATTCATCTACACGCCTAACGCGTGCGCTTGGCTTCGTGTTCTTGCCGAGCCTGGGCGCCGGCCTTCTGTATAGCGGCATCACGCTGGCGCAGGACGCAACGGGCACGACCGGTAGCGAAACGCTTTCCACCATTCAGGTTCAGGGAGAATCGGAGGTGGAGACGGCAACCAGCCCCGTGGACGGGTATACCGCCAAGCGCACGCGTTCGGCCACCAAGACGGACACGTCGATCGCCGAAACGCCGCAGTCGATTTCGGTGATCGCCGCCGACCAGATCCAGGCCCAGAACGCACGCGATATTCGTCAGGTGCTGCGCTATGTATCCGGCGTGGTACCGGAACTACGCGGCAACGTCGCCAGCCGCTACGATCAGCTCACGCTGCGCGGCTTCCAGCCCGATACCTATCTCGACGGGCTCAAGCAGCTGGGCTATTTCTATACCATCCCCAAGACCGACCCCTACCTGCTCGAACGCGTCGAGGTCATCAAGGGGCCGGCATCGGTGCTTTATGGCCAGACGCCGCCGGGCGGGCTGATCAACCTGGTATCCAAGCGTCCGACCGAGGATCAGACCAACGAGTTCTATCTCGAAACCGGCAACGACAGCCGGCTGGGCGCGGGCTTCGATATCGGCGGCACGCTCGACGAAGAAGGCGATGCTCTGTACCGCGTGGTTGCCACCGGCAGCCAGCGCAACGGCCCGCAGAAGACCGTCGAGACGTCGAACTTCTCCATCGCGCCGTCGCTCACACTGCGCCTGTCGGATGCGACCGAGCTCACCCTGCTGGCCAAGTATCGCAACGATCCGGATTCCGGCTCCTACGGCGCGCTGCCGTATCAAGGTACGGTCGATCCGCTCAGCAACGGCAGCAAGCTGCCGCGCGACTTCTACGACGGCGACGAGAACTTCGAAAGCTTCGACCGCAAGACGGTTCAGCTCGGCTACGAGTTCTCGCACTGGTTCAACGACAGCCTGCAGTTTCGCCAGAACTTTCGTTTACGCGATGCCGAAATCGATTACCGCAGCGTCTACGGCGCCGGGCTGAGCGATGACCAGACCACGCTCATTCGTGGCACGGCGGCCTCGCAGGAGAACGTCAACGGCATTCTCATCGACAACCAGCTGCTCGGATACGTTGATACCGGCCCGGTCAAACACACCCTGCTGGGCGGCTTCGACTATCAGAATCTGGATGCCGATCGCTACTACGGACTTGGGCAGCCTGGCACCGCTACCGCACCGCCAACGCTGTCGCTCGACAACCCCGACTACGACCAGACCATTCCGGAAATCGAGCGCAATCGCTTCGAATTCGATCAGGATCAGGTCGGTTTCTATCTTCAGGATCAGGCCAAGATTGGTCGTCTGACTATGCTCGCGGGCGGTCGTTACGACGTAATCGACACCACTGCCCTTGGCCCCGATGGCAGCAATCGCGATACGCGCACCGACCGGGCCTTCACCGGCCGTCTGGGCACGCTGTATACCTTCGACAACGGCATCGCGCCGTTCTTGAGCTATACCGAATCGTTCCAGTCACCAGCGACCAGCGGCACCCGCAACGACGTGCTGGACCCGACCGAGGGCGAGCAGTACGAAGGCGGCGTGAAGTTCCAGCCGCCGGGCACCAATACGCTGGTCACGCTGTCCGCGTTCGAGCTCAAGCAGACCAACGTCACCGGCTCGCTGCAGCCGGACGGCACGCGCTCGCAGACCGGTGAAGTGCGGGTACGGGGCCTGGAGATCGATACCAAGGCCAGCCTGGCCAACGGTCTGGACCTGTCGCTGGCCGCGGCCTATCTGGATTCCGAAATCACCAGCGCCGAGGACGGCACCCAGGGCAACGAATACCAGCGTACCCCGGACTACACGGCTTCGGTTTGGCTCGACTACACCCAACCGGCCGGTGCCTGGAAAGGCGCGGGCGGCGGCATCGGCGTGCGCTATGTCGGCGAGCAGCAGGTCAGTAACGACAACGAAAACCAGGTGCCCGACTACACGGTGGCCGATGCCGCCCTGCACTACGAGCTGGGCGGCCTCGATCCGGCCTACGAGGGCTGGCGTGTGGGCCTGAACATGCAGAACGTGTTCGACAAGAAGTACGTGGCCTCCTGCCTGAGCTCGAACTTCTGCTACTACGGCTACGGCCGCGAGACGACCGCCACGGTCAGCTATCGCTGGCAGTAGGCGTCGGCCATATCGGCGGATATCCGCGAAAGGCGGTCCTTCGGGGCCGCCTTTTTATTTGCGCACAACCTAATCGCCTGCTCACGGCGCTTGCACTCCCCGTTTTGTTATATAAAATGAGAATCGTTCGCATTTGCATCCAAGCGGTTGCTGATGGAACGGAGGGAAACCTTCATCTCGGTGGATTGCGCGGCCCGAATCGGGCCGCGCTCTTTTAATGACCGCCGGATGAACAGTCATCGGTAACGTCGGGCCGTCGTCGACCGATATTAGATTCGGGGGCCACCATCATGTATTGCTCGCACGTCCCGCGGGACGCAGTCGTCTGCCCGTGCAGCACACGCGGCTGCAATCCGCCTGCGGTCAGCCGCCGCGCGCCCCATAGCGCGGTTCAGTCCACATGACGCCCCTTGCCCGACTACGGGCGCTCGACCCCATCTTTCAGCTGCACTGGCTGCTCGGCATCACCGCCGGCGTGGTGCTGATGCTCATCGGGGTGACCGGCGGCCTCATGTCGTTCCAGGAAGACATCCTGGAATGGATCAACGCCGACCAGGTCGCGCACTACCAGAGCAATGAGCGCCTGAGCCCGCCGGCTCTGGTCGCACGTTACGAAGCCGAACATCCCGATCACGCGGTGAGCAGCCTGTTCTGGCGTCAGGATCGCCCCTACCCCGTCTTTCTGAGCTATCGCACGCCGGAGACGACCGGCCGCCGTGGCGAACGCGCCATGCTCGATCCGACCACCGCCGAGCCGATCGGCATGCTGCGCGGCCAATGGACGTTCGGGCTGATTCGCCAGCTGCATCAGCGCCTGGCCGCGGGTGCCACCGGCAAGCTCATCGTCGGCATCTCGACGATCGCACTGGTCGTGCTTTCGATCAGCGGTCTGTGGATTCGCTGGCAACGACGCCCGCGCCAGGGCTGGCGTTGGCTATGGCCGCGCGCGCTCGGCGGCAAGCTCGCCGGCGAATGGCATGCCGTGCTGGGCCTGTGGGCGCTGCTGGCTTATCTGCTGGCATCGCTGACCGGCCTGTGGTGGTCGTTCGACTGGTATCGAAACGCGGGCAAGGCGCTTTTCGAAAGCGACACGGCTGCCCAGGTCGAACTCGAGCAGCCCGCCGAGACCGTCGATATCGACCGGTTGTGGGCATCGGTCGGGCCGCGGCTCGTCGATGCAAAGTCGGTGTTCATGCGCCTGCCGGACGACCCCCGCGCGCCGGTGGAGATCCATTACGTGCCCGGCGACGCCTTCCATCGCTACGCCGACGACGAGCTGTTCGTGCATCCAACCAGCGGCGCGATCCTCGGCGCGGCCCGGTTTGCCGACGAACCCGCAGGCAACCAGCTGCTGGCCAGCCTCTATGCGCTGCATATGGGGGCCTTCTTCGGCACGCCGGGCGTGATCGTGATGATGCTCGCCAGCTTTTCGCTGCCGGTTTTCTTTATCACCGGCCTGTTGCTGTACCTGCGCCGCCGGCGTATGAAACGCCAGGTCGCCGCGCCGCCGGCCGTGCAGGCGAATGCTCCGCCCGGCACGGATACGCTGCTGGTGGCATACGCCAGTCAGAGCGGGCTGGCCCAGCGCATCGCCAGCCAGACCACGGCCGCGCTGCAAGCAACCGGACGCGCGGTGCGCATGTCCGGCCTCAACGACATCCAGCCGCTCTCGCTGGCCGCGCATCGCCAGGCGCTGTTCGTGGTGAGCACGCACGGCGAAGGCGACGCGCCGGTAGCGGCCCGTGGCTTCGATCGCCGCTTCTGCAGTGCCACCCAGCCGCGCCTGGAAGCCCTCGACTATGCCCTGCTATCGCTTGGCGATAGCGACTATGGCGATAGCTACTGTGCCTTCGGCCGGCGACTCGATCGCGCGCTGCGCGAGCACGGCGCGCGTACCCTGATCGCGCCGATCGAAGTGGACAAGGCCGATGCCGCGGCCCTGGCCGACTGGCATGCCGCGCTCGCCGGCCTGTTCGGCACGGCCCATACCGACGTTGAACCGGCATTCGATCGCTGGCGGCTGGCCGCGCGCACCATTGCCAATCCCGGCAGCCTCGGGGGGCCGACCGCCTGCCTGCGACTCGAGCCTATCGGCGCCGGCACCCCGGACTGGCAGGCCGGCGACATTGCCGAAATCCGCCCGCGCCAGCCGCAGGCCACGGTCGATGCCTGGTTGCAGCGTCATGACCTCGACGGCCGGATGTCCGTGGTTCGGGACGGGCAAGCCTGGCCGCTGCAGCAGGCACTGGGCGATCGGCACCTGCCGGATACCCCGCCCGACACGGGTAACGAATTGCAGCACTGGTTCGACAGCCTCGCGCCGCTGGCAGCCCGCGATTACTCGATCGCTAACGTCGGCGACGGCGCAATCGAATTGCTTGTCCGTCTGGCCCGCCACGAATACGGCCCCGGCATGGCCTCGGGCTGGCTGATCGAGCGGGCCGCAATCGGCGATGTCATCGAACTGCGCCTGCGCGCCAACCCCGGCTTTCGCGGCGACGAGAACAGCCACCAAAAGCCGGCGGTCTTCATCGGCAACGGCACCGGCATGGCGGGACTGCGCAGCCATCTGATCGCTCGCATCGGCGCCGGGCAACAGGCCAACTGGCTGTTATTCGGCGAACGCCAGCGCGCGGTGGATTTCTATTACGGCGACGCGATCCGCGCCTGGCACCAGGCCGGCGCCCTGACCCATCTCGACGCGGTGTTCTCGCGCGACGCCGACGATGGCCGCTATGTCCAGCACGCGCTGGCCGCGCACGCCGATCGCCTGCGCGACTGGATCGACCACGGCGCCTATCTATTCATCTGCGGCAGCCATGACGGCATGGCCACCGGCGTGACCGCAACGCTCGTGAACATTCTCGGCGCCGGCCTGTTCGAACAACTCAACGACGCCGGCCGGATCCGCATGGACGTCTATTAAGGAAGTTCTGCACAACCGCTCGCGGGTCGCGTTCGAGACCTCACAGAAGACGCGGCAAGGCGTACCTGAGGCCGAACCCGTTTTCGGTCGCCGGCTTTGCCCGCGCTTGGTCTTCGCCAAGGCTCGCGGGCCTACAACGAGCACGCCACGCGCCAAGCAGGCCGGCGAGACCGCGACAGGTTGTGCAGAGCTTGCTCAACAACCTGCCCGTTGTCGGGCGCGCCGTAACAAACAGTTTGCATAGCCATATCGTTCACAGGGGGATTCATGCACGACAGTAAAACCGGGCTCCGGCTTCGAAACGTCGACATTCGTATTGCCAGCGCGCTTGCCCTGGCCCTGGCGGCTTCGGCTGCCGGCGCCCAGACCACTACCACGCCGACGCCGCTTGCGCCGATCGACGTGGAGGGTGGCCGTATCAAGGGGGCCGATGCGCCAGTGGAAGGCTATGTGGCCGAGCGCAGCGCTACCGCCACCAAGACCGATATTCCGCTCATCGAATCGCCGCAGTCGGTCAGCGTGATCGGCCGCGAACAGATCGAGGACCGCGGTGCCGATACGCTGGCCGAAGCGGTCGAATACGCGCCCGGCGTGAATACCGCCAACAGCGTGAACAACGACGTCATCGACAGCAACGGTATCCAGATCCGCGGCTTTTCTGCCGCGGATGCGACCTATCGCGACGGTACGCGCCTGTTTGCCGGGTTGCCCTACGATGCCCCCATCGAGGCCTACGGCGTCGAACGTATCGAGGTGCTGCGCGGGCCGGCCTCGGTGCTCTACGGCCAGGGCCAGCCGGGCGGCATCATCAACCTGGTGACCAAACAGCCCACCGACACGCCGCTGCGCGAAATCGGGCTCGAAATGGGTACATTCCATCACAAGCAGCTCAAGGCCGACGTCAGCGACAGGCTCGATAGCGAAGGCAAGTGGCGCTACCGCCTCACCGGGCTGGTCCAGGAGTCGGGCACGCCGATCGAATATATCGACGACGACCGCGTGTACATCGCGCCGGCGTTGTCATGGACGCCGAATGCAGCCACGAAACTCACGCTGCTGGCGCGCTATCAGAAATCCCAGTCCGACTATTACTGGACCGGCTTTCCGCTGGCGGGCACCAAGCGCCCCAATCCCACGACCGGCGAACGCATTCCCGAAGATCGCTATATCGGCCAGCCCGGTCTGGGTGGCTACGATTCCGAGGTGTACGAAGTCGGTTATCTGTTCGAGCACCTCATCAACGACCGGCTCACCTTCGAGCAGAACGTGCGCTATCGCCAGATCGATTACGACGTGGTCGACGTCTTCCGCAACTACTTCGGCGCCAGCCCCCCATTCAACAACGACCTCACCACGCTGGAACGCGATATTCGCGTGCGCTACGACGACGCCGACACCCTGACCGCCGATCAGCGTCTGATCGCCGATGTCGAGTTCGGCGGTATCGACCACAACCTGCTGGTTGGCCTCGATTACAAGAGCCTGGATTACGACAGCCGTACCTCCGGCTTTCTGCGTGTTAGCGGCCAGGCGCCGGTGCCGGATCTCGATCTCTACGATCCCGACTACACGCAGTCGTTCACCGTCCCGGACGCACCCAACCAGAACGGCACCGAAGCCAGCCAGTACGGGCTCTACGTGCAGGACCATATGAAGTTCGCGGACAAGTGGGCGCTCACGGTCGGCGCCCGCCAGGACTGGGTCGACGAACAATCGCTGGGCGCCGACAAGAACGACCAGGACGAACTCAGCTGGCGCGCCGGGCTGGTGTATCTGGCCGACAACGGCGTGGCGCCGTATGTCAGCTATAGCGAATCGTTCGTGCCGCAATACGGCGTGAACGAGGTCACCGGTGAGACCCTGGACCCCATCAGCGGCGAACAATACGAGGCCGGTGTGCGCTACCGCCCCGACGGCTGGAATGCATCGTTCGAACTCGCTGCGTTCGAGATCACGCGTCAGAACGAAACGGTGGCGCTACCCAGCAACCCGACCGTACAGAGCCAGATCGGCGAAACCCGTTCGCGCGGCGCCGAAGCCTCGGCCCAGATCGATCTCGCCCGTGGTCTGAAGGCCATTGCCAGCTATACCTACAACGAGGTCGAAGTCGTCGAGGCCGGCGGTAGCCAGACCACCAACGGCAACCGCGTACCGGACCGCCCCGACCACCTGGCCAAGCTGTGGGTCGACTACAGCTTCCAGCAGCCCGCGCTGGACGGCCTGGGCCTGGGCGCCGGCCTGCGCTACACCAGTTCCTCGTTTGCCGACGCCGCCAACGAGGCCCGCTATCCCTCGGCCACGCTGGTGGATGCCTCGGTGCGCTACAGCTTCGACGACGTCACGCTGCAGCTGTCGGGGCGCAACATCTTCGACGAGGTCAAACTCTACTGTAACGGCTCGCAGGCGACGTCTTTCTGCGACTACGGCGTACCGCGTACCGTGGTCGGCAGCCTGACCTA
>DJIE01000099.1 GCA_002433465.1 Salinisphaera sp. UBA6602 | reverse complement strand
CCGTGACAGGTTGTGCAGAGCTTCCCTAGGGCCTGTTAGCACTCACGCCACTCGCCGCGTTGCCGTCCGGAAATTCGCCGGCCAAGGCGCGAGCGAACATGTTGCGCGAGCCAAATGAACGACGCGCGACGCGGCATGATGAATTTTTCGCACGCAACCCGTCGGCACGCGGGGCCCCTGAATAACGATTCAAGGTGCGCGATCCGGCATTGCAGCTCGCTCATGTCGCAAAGCGACACCACGCTTACCGCGCAGTGCCTTACATGAACATCGCCCGCTGCGCGGCGATTTCGTTAGCATTAACAGGCCCCAAGTACTAACCCTACACTTCAGCGTTCGCGCGGCGGCGTGCATCATCGGCCGCCCCGGTCGACGTATCGGCTTGCAACCGTTTCAATTCTTCGATGTGATGCTTTCATGGCCCGACTCATACAAGTCGATTCCATTCTCGACGTGCCCGCGGCCACCTGGGACGGTTTATGCGGCAGCGGGCAGCCGTTCATTCGGCACGGGTTTCTTGCGGCGCTCGAGGCCAGCGGTAGCGTAGGCGAGAGCCATGGCTGGGTGCCCGCCCACTGCCTGCTTGAAAACGAAAACGGCGAAGCCATCGCCGCAGCCCCACTCTACGAAAAGCATCATTCCTACGGCGAGTTCGTGTTCGACTTCGCCTGGGCCAATGCCTATGCCCAGGTCGGACTCGACTACTATCCCAAACTGCTCAACGCCGTGCCGTTCACGCCGGTCAGCGGCCCACGCATTCTCGGTCGGGATGTCGAGGCCCGGCGCGCCCTCGCCCATGCCATGGCCCGCCTACCGGGCGAACATCGCGCCTCATCGCTGCATAGCCTGTTTGTCGACGCCGACTCGGCCCGGCAATTCAGCGAAGCCGGGGCCTGCGCGCGGCGCGGTTGCCAGTATCGCTGGTACAACCGCGACTATGCGGACTTCGACGCCTTCCTGGCACAGCTGACGTCGAAACGCCGCAAGGAGATACGGCGCGAGCGCAAACGCATGCACGATGCCGGCGTGCAGGTACAGGTGCTACGCCCCGACGAAATCGACGCCGAACTCTGGGATACACTCTATGCTTTCTATGGCCGAACCTATGCGATTCGCGGCCAGGCCCCGTATCTTACCCCGGAGTTCTTTACCCAATTATGCAACCGCATGGGTGAGCGCGTGCGCTTCTTTGTCGCCTACCACCGGGACCGCCCGGTCGGCATGGCCTTCATGATGCTCGGCGACGATACGCTCTACGGTCGTCACTGGGGCTGCGAAACGGATTATCACAGCCTGCACTTCGAAACCTGCTACTACGCCGGCATCGAATACTGCATCGAAAACGGTCTGGCCTGTTTTGACGCGGGCGCCCAGGGTGAGCACAAGATTCGGCGCGGTTTCGAGCCGGTACCGACCTGGTCCTATCACGTCATCGACCACCCACAGCTCGCTGCCGCAATCGACGACTTCTGCCTGCGCGAAGCCGCGATGATGGAATCCTTCGAAAACGAGCAGCGCGAACGCAGCAACTTCGCCGGCCAGGCGCCACCGAACACGTGAGCGGTCTACGCGTGTACTGGCTGGATCCGAATACGCCCGACGGCGCCTTTCCCGATCCCGAACTCGCGCTCGACGAGCCGAACGGCCTGCTCGCCATGGGCGGCGACCTGTCGCCCGCGCGCCTTCGCCGTGCGTACGCGCAGGGCATCTTTCCCTGGTACAACCCGGACGAATCGATCCTCTGGTGGTGCCCCGATCCGCGGACCGTATTCGACACCGGCGCCATGCATGTCTCGCGGCGCCTCAAGCGCACCCTCGCCAAGGCCGACTATGCGGTTACGCTCGACGAGGACTTCAATAGCGTCATCAGCCACTGTGCCGCCGTTCGTGCCGGCAACCCCGGCACCTGGCTCGGCCCGGAAATGCGCGCCGCATACGCCAAGCTGCACGCGCTGGGCAACGCCCATTCGATCGAGGTATGGCGCGACGGCTCGCTGATCGGCGGCCTCTATGGCGTGGCGATCGGGCGCATGTTCTTCGGCGAATCCATGTTTTCGCGCGAGCGCGACGCCAGCAAGATCGCACTCGTCTGGCTTGCACGACAACTGCATGCCTGGGGTTTTCCCCTGCTCGACGGCCAGGTGGGATCCGGCCATCTCTACCGCATGGGCGCGATCGACCTGCCGCGCAGCAAGTTCCTCAAGATCGTGCGCCAGTCCATCGACAAACCCGGACCCCAGGGCCTCTGGGCGTTCGATATCGACGTGCCCGCCAGCGCGGCACATATTGGCGACTGACGGGCTTTCATACCCGCAGGATTGAACCGCCACCCGAAATCACCGATAATTCACCGGTTAAACCGTCAGAATCGAGATCAGGAGTCAATGGCCAAAGAAGACCACATCGAGATGGAGGGCACGGTCGTCGAGACGTTGCCTAACACCACCTTCCGCGTAAAGCTGGAAAACGGACATATCGTCACCGCCCATATTTCCGGCAAGATGCGCAAGCACTACATCCGCATCCTGCGCGGCGATACCGTCACGGTACAGATCACGCCCTACGACCTCAGCAAGGGGCGTATCACCTACCGCGGCCGCTAGTGACAAAAAACGTCACCTTCTGACGTGCGCAGAATGACAAAAAGCGTCACTACAGCCAGAGGCCATTGAAAATAAAGCGGCATAAAGCTGGCACGGACCATGCTGAATAGCCAGTACGTCATAAAGACGCCGCTCTTCTTCACGCTAAACGGGGAAACCAAATGCAAAAGCAGCAAGGCTTTACACTCATCGAACTGATGATCGTCGTCGCGATCATCGGCATCCTGGCGGCCATCGCCATTCCGCAGTATCAGAACTACACAACCCGCGCCAAGGTGACTGAGGGTATTAGCCTCGCATCGAGCGCCAAAACCGGTGTGTCTGAGTTCTATCAATCGCAAGGCACGCTGCCGACTAGCAATGACCAAGCTGGCCTCCCTGCCCAGGGCGACATTACCGGCAACAACGTAAGACAAGTCGCTGTTGGTACTGGCGGCATTATTACGACTACGTACTCCGGCACCCCGATCGACGGCGAAACGATTATTTTCACACCTACAACGGGTGCTGGCAGTATCACTTGGGCCTGTACCGGCGGTACTCTGGATTCTGAATATCGCCCGGCAAATTGCCGCTAAGAGCTTGACGTCCAGATTTTCTGGGCGGTTGCTAAAAAAAGCCCTTGCCGGTTTTCGGTAAGGGCTTTTTACTGCCTGCCGCCCGTTTCAAAGCATGCTGAAGCCGTACCCTGCCTCCTTGTTAAGTTATTTTGAACCTAGAAAGTAAACGAGAATTAGTCTTCGGCCTTGGTCTTTGGGCGTTGGCCATACTGAGCTTCAGCCTTTTCAAAGACGGGCTTACAGGCCCGTTTCTTTTCGACGACATTCGTAATCTTGAGCCTCTTGGGTTCGATGGCGGTATCCGCTCGGCACCCGATCTCGCGCGTTTCATGTTTTCGGGTGACGCCGGCCCGCTCGGGCGGCCGTTGAGTCTGTTGTCGTTTGCCATGAACGACATCAGTTGGCCAAGCGATCCGTGGCTTTTCAAATACACGAATCTGCTGATCCATATTCTCAACGGCGTGCTGATCTTCGCCCTCACACGCCAGTTCTGCCAACTTTGCCGTGCGCCGGAAAACCGCACCCTCGCCGTAGCCCTGTGCGCGACAGCGATCTGGCTGGTCCACCCACTACAGCTCACTCCCGTATTTCTGGTCGTTCAGCGAATGACTGAACTGTCGGCACTGTTCGTGCTCGCAGGGCTTGTAACCTATCTTCGCGGCCGCCGAACTGCTGCAACACGACCATTGACAGGCTACGTGCTAATGTCGATTGGCGTGGGCTTAGGCGGCGTACTAGCCGTATTGAGCAAGGAAAACGGCATACTGCTGCCGTTGTTCATTGCCGTGATCGAGACGACGATCGCTTCCGGCTCTGCGCAAAACAGCGCGCGCCCACGACGCGCCTGGCGCGCGGTATTCATCTGGCTACCGATCGCGCTTCTCGCGACCTATATTCTACGTGGCGTGCTCTTTTCAGACGGCGGCCTACTGCCGCGCCGGAATTTCACGATGGGGGAGCGGCTTCTAACCGAAGCGCGGGTATTAATCGACTACCTGCGCCTCACCGTGTTGCCCAACCTCAACGGCAGCGGCCTGTTCCATGATGATTATGTCCCCTCGAAAGGCCTGCTAACGCCCGTCTCCACGCTATTTTCAGTCATCGTTCTGACAGCCGGGCTCGCTGCAGCCCTTGCCTATCGACGGAGTTACCCGGTGCTCGCGTTCGGCATTCTTTGGTTTCTTGCGGGCCATGTCCTGGAGGCGGGCCCAATCAATCTCGAACTCTACTTCGAGCACCGGAATTATCTGCCTCTGCTCGGCCCCGCGTTCGCCGCCGCGTGGTATGCGTTCATCGCCCCTACGTCTGTACGGCGATTCGTCGTGGGTGGGCTACTCGGCTTCCTTGCGCTCTGTGCTGTTGCAACTTGGCAGGCGAGTCATATGTGGGGCAACTTTGGGCAACTTTCGACCATCATGGCAAAGGAAAACCCGACGTCTATCCGAGCCCAGCAATCGGCTGCTAGATACTGGATGGAACGAGGTAATGTAGGCCAAGCCACGCAATATGTGGTCCGGGCGCAACGCCACCATCCCAATAATATTGGCGTGGCACTACAACTTGTCTATCTAGACTGCCTGGATGGCCAACTAGACACCATGCGCACAAGCGCACTGGTGAGCGCAGCGCGACAGAGCGCCTATACCCATATGGTTCACAAGCTTCCCCGCGAGCTCGTTGGTTCGCGGGTCATCCAGGAATGCGCGGGCATTACTCTGGAGGATATTCGACGCATCGAGCGCACGCTCCTTGAAAATCCGAATTACCAAGGGGGCGGCGAGCAAAGACGGCTTTATTACGATATTGCGTATATCTATGCACAGGAAGGCTTGCTGGATAAGGCAATCACTGCAGCGGACAAAGCCTATGCCGCCGCCACGCCCAAGTATGAAATCGCTATGCAGAGCGCCGCCTGGCTTGCCTCGGCCGGAAATTATGATCGGGCGCTAAAATATGTCGACAAGGCACGTAGCGCACATGGGCAAAGCTGGTACGCACGGCTTTACGGTCAACGAAAGACCATCGATCAGTTCGAGCGCGCTCTTCGTAAAGCACGAGATGGTCAGCACGCAGCCGCGCAACAAGCGCCATGATCTCGTCACGTCAGGGCGAATTGACTACAGATTGCTGGATAAGAAGTTATGAGCCGTTGCGAACTTTCGATCGTGTTACCCTCCAAGAATGAATCTGTCGCATTGCGGGTTCTTCTGCCGCGCCTGTACCAGACATATCCATCTGCCGAAATTATTGTCGTAGACGATGGCTCTACCGACGATACCCGCGCAGTCTGTGAAGCATCGAAAGTGCGAGTGCTCACTCACCCCTACTCCAAAGGTAACGGCGCGGCGATTAAAACCGGTGCACGTCACGCAAGTGGCGAAATCATCGTATTCATGGACGCTGACGGCCAGCACGACCCGGCGGATATCCATAAGCTGCTACACAAGATCGACGAAGGGTACGATCTCGTGGTGGGTGCGCGTAAGCGCAGTTCACAGGCTAGTGCCGCTCGCTGGATGGCCAACAGCTTCTACAATCGCTTTGCGAGCCGTTTCGTTGGCCAGCCAGTGGCTGATCTGACATCCGGTTTTCGCGCCTGCCGCGCAGCACTTTTTCGCGAATTCCTGCATATGCTACCCAATGGGTTTTCATACCCGACCACGAGTACGATGGCTTTTTTTCGCGCCGGCTATTCGGTGGGCTATGTACCTATAAACGTCAACAAACGGCCCGAAGGGAGTACTAGCCATATCCGGCTACTGCATGACGGCGCGCGTTTTTTACTTATTATTTTTCGTGTAGGCACCCTTTACTCGCCGCTGAAACTGTTCATACCCATCAGCGCATTCTTCTTTGCTTCGGGGCTGAGCTACTACGCCTATACATTCGTCGTTGCCGGCCGTTTCACCAACGGGAGTGCCCTGTTATTAATTACGTCGGTCCTGGTATTCCTGATAGGTCTGGTTTCCGAGCAGATTACGCAGTTGTTGTACGCCAGCCGTTCTGATTCCTGAGGCGCAGGCCGGCTGCGTGCTACTCAGACGCCACTAACGTATCAGGCGCCGGATGATCCATCGTTATCTATCGCTAGTGCAGGGCCCGATAGCGCGTGCCACCCTGCGCACCAGCCTTGTTCTGGGCGCCCGGTTGCTTGTGCAAGCTGGCACGCTGCTGCTCATTGCACGCTTACTCGGCCCGCAACAGTTCGGCGCATTCGCGGGAATTGCCGCTCTAGCCTTGGTCCTTGGGACCTTGTCGACTTTCGGCACGCATCTCGTGTTGCTGGGCGATATATCAAAGGCATCGGGACGCCGCGACGATCTCCTATCCTTCGCACTTCCCACGACGCTACTTTGTGGCGGCCTTCTGCTGACGCTTTACCTCGCGCTATGCGTGCTCGTACTACATGCAGCCGATATCTCCCTACCGGTGATCCTTGCGGTGGGCGTTGCTGAGATCCTGCTGCAGCCCCTGATAGGGCTATGCGTCACGGAACATCATGGGCTCGGCCGCATCGCGCGCGCGCAGATCATCACCCTCGTTCCCTTAGTCATGCGGCTGATCGCTGCAGCCGTGCTTTGGGTGCTATCTCCACCGGATACGCTTGTCATTTATGCATACGGTTACGGTATGGCATCGCTGGCCACACTTGCGTTAGTCGTACAAACACTGCCGACACCCTGGCCGTCGCCGCCCCGATGGCGGCCCCCACGCGCAGTCGAGCTGAAAGAAGCGGCGGGCTTCGCCGCACTCAGTATCACTAAGGCCGGCCCAGGAGAACTCGACAAGACCCTAGCCACCCGACTATTACCGCTGACATCCGCGGGACTCTATGCAGCCAGCGCTCGGGTAATTGGCGCCACAACGCTACCCGTGACTGCGATGGCTTTGTCGGCCTTACCGCGACTTTTCCGTGACGGCGAAAGTAACTCAAGTGAGGCTATTACCCTCTCAGGGTGGATGCTCACCTGCGCCACGGGCTATGGCCTGGCGTTAGCAGTGGTTTTATGGATGATGGCTCCCGCGTTTGGCTGGCTATTCGGCCCTGCCTACGCTGGCATGGATCAGTTAGTCCGCTGGTTGTGCATGGCCGTTCCCGCAATAGCCCTACGATTGACCGCAGGCAGTATTCTCATAGCATTAGGCAAGGCATGGGTACGAGCAGCTTTTGAGGCAGGCGGACTGGTGATACTGACGCTATCGAGTATTTTTTTAGTCCAGCATCTTGGGCTCGTTGGCATGCCACTAGCGCTGGCCTGCTCGGAGTGGACGATGGCGCTGGCCGGCTTCGTGTTTATCGCAGGCAAAAGACGTTAGCAATCGGCGCGCGCATTGGCTGAGCCACGCCGGCTTTTTCAATCTCGAACGCGCCTAGCCACGACCACCAGCTCGCTGCCAAAGCGGCTCAGTCCCAGTGTCCGACATAACCGTTCACCAATCAATTGAAGCCGCGCGCCCACCACAGGGCGACCCCATACGCTCGGCAACACTCGAAAGCCCTCGCATCTGACAACCGCAAATCCGGCGTTTTCCAACATCTTGAACATATGCCGCCGAGACATGACGTTCCGCGCTCCGGTGGGCTGCCATGCGGCCATTCTGGACAACAGACCGCTGACACTCGCGCTATTGCGATGATTATTTACGATCAATATGCCGCCTTCCGACATATGCGCGGCGACCCAGCTGAGCGCCTGTTGGCGTAACTCCGACTCGGCGTTGAGGACGAACCGAAACATCGTCACGCAATCGAACGGGCCCATATCCGCTGGCGGATCGCGCGTGACGTCTACGCGCAGCAACGCTGCATCCGGTACACGCTGCGTCGCAACGGCAAGCATGTCTTGGGAAATATCAATTCCGAGCGAACTGTGGAATACCGAGTGGCCCACCTTTAACAGGCGGCCTGTGCCGCACGCGAAATCGAGATAGCAGGTTGCGCCCGCGGCAGCAGCTTGCCCAAGCTGCTGGCGAACAAACGGTTTAACAAACGCGTCCCATATGAGCGCGTCGAGTCGCACCGCGTGTTCTGCATCGTAGCGTTCGCCAACCTTAGCGCCAGTATGAGAGTCACGGTACGAAGTCATTTACTACCCGAAGCGTCCAGAAAAAATCGCTCTATTGAGAATGTTAGTCGCTCGGCGCCGTTTCACCAACGCGACGGGCCATGCCAAACGCCCCTCGTAGCTATTGATAAATCGTAACGCCATACGGTAGCTGAGATTACGAACAGCGCGTAAAACCTGAGGCGTCAACGCACCAGCCTCGTCTAGATACGCTTGAATGAAAACCTCGGCCGCACGCGTATGGCGTTCAATATCAAAGCGGATCAGTTTATGAAGGGGGTGACTGAGTAAAAGTCCCATATGCATAGAAGCCAAATCGATAGCCCCGCAGCCACGAACGTAGCCTTGCCGCAAAGTAAATCGCCCGGGTAACGGATCGATTATCAAAAAACCGAACTTCGGCCGCCAGAAAACGTTCCCGTGCCATAAATCACAGTGAAGCCAACCTATCGGCAGATTACGTTCCAGCACCTCGATATGTTCTTTCTCGAGCCCCCAATTATTTAACGGATAAGGCCCTTGCGCGAATAAAGCCTGATCGGCTTTTACAGGTTGCTGATGCATCCGCGTGAGCAAGCGTCCCAAACTGTCAAATAGACGCTCTTCCGTAACCAATTTTCCCAAATCCGACGGCAACTCGACGAATTCATAGTCAATCGATTGTTGATCGGTAACGACCCGTACGGGGGATATTGTTTCGACGCCGTCTACCCGCGAACAAATATGGCGCAGAATCTGAATGCGGTGCCAATCTGTCTGGACATGCCGACCATGATACTTGCGGAACTCACGCGGGCTCTTCACGCGCGTTTCCCATGCTGCACCATATCGCCGTAGATCGAGATATAGGCGTTTAATACCGTTGCCGCCGAGTAGCGGCTTAACGCTGCCTGCCGTGCATTCTCAGCAAGCGAAGAACACAAGCGATTTTCATGCGCGAGCCGACGAATAGCGAGTGCGAACTCCAACACATCGTCCTGGCGGCAAGTAATCCCTGTAACGTCATCGTGGACTATCTCGGATAGCGAAGAACCTCGTGTCGCAATAACCGGCAGGCCGCAAGCCATGGCCTCAATTACGGATAGTGGCAAGCCTTCGCTACGCGATGGAAACAACAGGGCATCGGCACTTTGCATCGCGGCGACAACGGCATCGGATCCAACCAGCCGGCCCAGGTCATGCGTATTGCGAGGCATTTTCTCGCCGGCTCGCCCGCCCGCGGTATAAAACAGCTCGAACTCGTCTCCCAGCTCGCCCATGATCGGCCCAAGCAAATCCACCCCCTTGCGCGCGCTCCAGGTGCCGACATACAGCAGCCGAAAAGGCTCATCTGGCCGCCGCTTTCGTTCACCCGGCCGAAAAAAACGGGTGTCCACGCCGTTGTAAATTACGTCGGCCGGGACTCCAACCAACGTGCGTTTGGCGGTGTCGGCGACGAAGCGACTGACGGCAACTACCCGGGCCGCGCGCCGCATAATGCGACGTTCTCGGGGCGCAATCCAGAAACGATGGTAGGCGGCACGGAGATTGCCCTTATAGCGACGCAGGTCGGGATGATGAACAGCATGGTGCAGCGTCGCAATCACAGGCAATCCGCGCGGCAGAAAACGCGGATGCAGCCAAGTGTTGACATGCACCAGCGTCGCCCAGGCGGGTGGCTTGGGAACGGAGACCGTCCATGGTGCATATTCCGCCCGTAGTGGCAACCATGTGATATTTGCACGTATACCCTGCGCCCGTAACTGGCAGACTAGCCGTTGTGTAAAAATGTCAGTACCGGTACCCGTGCGCACGGTGGGAAACCATACTGCGATATTGTCCGGTTTCACAGCAGCGTCCATCGACTCAACGCCTGGAAGCCGAGCATAGGCCTTCAATTTCCTGCGTGAGCGCCCGGCCAAAAGCCGGCCACGCGAACTGCTTGGCGTGTTGGTATAAACCCGCTTCGCTCAAAGGCTCGTCCAGGAGCCTGTGGATGCACTCAGCAAACACCACCGGCTGCCCAACAGGCACGAGATGACCGGAATAACCATCGGCTACCGCATCGATCACGCCGCCCGTCGCATAGGCGACGGTGGGCAAACCGTAAGCGGCGGCTTCTACCGCCACCATCCCGAAACCTTCAGGGTCCCCGGCGATATGTCTCACGGGAAATACATGTACTGCGGCGGCGCGATAGGCGCTAGCAAGCAGGTCGCGGTCGATGATCGGTCCAAGAAACCGAATATTCGTTCCAACACCCGCCCGGTTCGCAGCCTCCTGAATATCGGCGGGCGACTGTGCAGCAGCCTTAAGCGCATGGACCGGCACATCGCCGATAATCACGAGTAGTACATCGGGATGTTGTTCGACCACGCGCGGTAGCACCTCAACGACAAACTCACGCAATCCCTTGCGCTGAGTCAGGCGGCCGACGGACAATAAAAACCGGCGATTACCTAGGCCATAACGTTGCCTGAATGCGTCGACCAAGCTTGGATGGGGAGCGGCCGCGGGCAAATCAACGCCCGGATGCACGATAGCGATACGCTCGGCGGCAACGCCGATGTCACGCGTAAGATCTGCGGTAGCGTGACTATTGGCGATAATGCGGTCTACACGCCTGAGAAATGGCAGCCAGAGCAACCGATACAAAAGACTCGCAATGCTGACGTCTAACCCATGGACATACGCCACGCTGCGAGCACCAGAGGCTTTCGCGGTGACCGCTGCGATAGGGGCGGTCAGCCCGCTTCCCGCTAAGAT
>DJIE01000093.1 GCA_002433465.1 Salinisphaera sp. UBA6602 | reverse complement strand
CCGAGGATGGCGATGATGTCCTGGAGGTCTTTGTAGGTCTGGAGGATCTCCTGAACCATACGCGCCGTCTCGTAGTGCTCATCACCCACCACCTGTGGATCCAGGATGGTGCTGGTGGAGTCGAGCGGGTCCACGGCCGGGTAAATACCCAGTGACGCGAGCTGACGCGAGAGCACCGTGGTCGCATCGAGGTGAGCGAACGCGGTCGCCGGGGCGGGGTCGGTCAGGTCGTCGGCGGGGACGTAAATGGCCTGCACAGAGGTAATCGACCCCTGCTTGGTCGAGGTAATGCGCTCCTGCAACATGCCCATCTCGGTGGCCAGCGTTGGCTGGTAGCCCACTGCGGAGGGGATACGACCGAGGAGGGCCGAGACCTCACTGCCGGCCTGGGTGAAGCGGAAGATGTTGTCGATGAACAACAGCACGTCCTGACCACGCTCGTCGCGGAAGAACTCAGCGACCGTCAGGGCCGAGAGCGCGACGCGGGCACGTGCGCCTGGGGGCTCGTTCATCTGGCCATAGACCAGGGCCGTCTTGCTCAACACGGACTCGCCGGATCCGAGCTTGGACTCCTGCATCTCGTGCCAGAGGTCGTTGCCCTCACGGGTACGCTCGCCGACGCCGGCGAACACCGAGTAGCCCGAGTGCTCGGCCGCGATGTTACGGATGAGCTCCATCATGTTCACGGTCTTGCCCACGCCGGCACCGCCGAACAGGCCGACCTTGCCGCCCTTTGCGAAGGGACAGAGCAGATCGATGACCTTAATGCCGGTTTCGAGCAGTTCCTGGCTGCCGGCCTGGTCTTCGAACGTCGGCGGCGCACGGTGGATCGGCGCGCTTTCGTCGGCGCCGATGTCGCCGCCGTTATCGATGGGGTGGCCGAGCACGTTCATGATGCGGCCGAGCGTCTTCTGCCCCACCGGCACGGAAATCGGCGCACCGGTGTTTTCCACCTGCCCGCCGCGGGTCAGACCTTCGGTCACGCCCATGGCAATACAGCGTACGACGCCATCGCCAATCTGCTGCTCGACCTCGAGCACCAGGTCGGCCTCCTTGAGGATCAGCGCATCGTGGATGCTGGGCAACGATTCGCGATCGAATTCCACGTCCACCACGGGGCCGATGATCTGAACGATAGTACCGCTACTCATATCCGATTCCTCACCTGGGCAGCGTGAATCGCTGCCGATCTGTGTCTAGGGTTTGGCTTGTTAGGCTCTTACGATACCGCGGCCGCGCCGGCCACGATCTCCGACAGCTCCTGCGTAATCGCCGCCTGGCGCTGCTTGTTGTACTCGAGTTGCAGGTCGTCGATGATGTCGCCCGCGTTATCCGACGCGGATTTCATGGCGACCATGCGCGCAGCCATCTCGCAGGCCACGTTTTCTACCACGCCCTGGTAAACCTGGGCCTCGACGTAGCGCACCAGAATCGATTCCAGCAGTTCCGGCGGCTCGGGCTCGTAGATGTAGTCCCAGTGGTCGGGCAGCTCGTCGTCTTCGTCCTCGGGCACCGGCAGCAGCTGCTGGATATCCGGACGCTGCGTCATCGTATTGACGAACTCGTTGCCCATCAGGAAAAGACGATCGATATCGCCTTCACGATAGTCATCGAGCATGACCTTGATCGTACCGATCAGGTCCTCAAGATGCGGGCGATCACCGAGGTCGGTGACCTCGGCCTTGATGTCCTTGATGCGGCGAAAGAAGCTCGCTGCCTTGCGGCCCACCACCACGACATCGACCGGGACGTTCTTTTTATCCCACTCGCGCAGCTCGGCGAGCACCTTGCGGAACAGGTTGATGTTCAAACCGCCGCACAGGCCGCGATCGGTCGACACCACGATCATGCCGACGCGATTGACCTCGCGCTCCACCATGAACGGATGCTTGAAGTCGGGATTCGCCTGCGCCAGATGGCCGATCGTGCGCCGAATCTTCTGGGCATACGGCCGCGACGCTTCCACGCGCTCCTGGGCCTTGCGCATCTTCGACGCGGCGACCATTTCCATGGCCTTGGTGATCTTCTGCGTATTTTCTACGCTCTTGATCTTGCTTTTGACTTCCTTGCCGCCGGCCATCAGTTGACTCCGTTGGTGGACTCAGGAACGCGCGGTGTTACCACGTATGCGTTTCCTTGAATTCCTTCAGCGCGCTGTGCAGCCCGGACTTGATTTCGTCGCTGTAGTCGCCGGTGTCGTTGATCTTGTCCACCAGCTCCTTCTGCTCGCTTTCCATGTACTGGTGCAGCGCGGCTTCGAAATCGGTGACCTTGTCAGCGTCGACGTCGTCCAGATAGCCCTCTTCCGCCGCGAACAGCGAAGATGCGGTCAGCGCAACCGACAGCGGGTTGTACTGCTTCTGGATCATCAGCTTGGTGACACGCTCACCGTGCTCGAGCTGCTTGCGCGTCGCGTCGTCGAGGTCCGAGGCGAACTGCGCGAAGGCCGCGAGTTCGCGGTACTGCGCCAGCGCCAGGCGGATACCGCCACCGAGCTTCTTGATGATCTTGGTCTGGGCCGAACCACCCACACGCGACACCGACAGGCCGGCGTTCACCGCCGGACGCGTGCCGGAGTTGAACATATCCGTTTCCAGATATATCTGGCCGTCGGTGATCGAGATCACGTTGGTGGGCACGAACGCGGACACGTCGCCGGCCTGGGTTTCGATGATCGGCAGCGCGGTCAGCGAACCGGTCTGGCCCTTGACCTTGCCGCCGGTCAGCTCTTCCACGTAATCGGCGTTGATACGCGAAGCGCGTTCCAGCAACCGTGAATGCAGATAGAACACGTCACCCGGATAGGCTTCACGCCCCGGCGGACGACGCAGCAGCAGCGAGATCTGGCGATAGGCGACCGCCTGCTTGGACAGATCGTCGTAAACGATCAGGGCGTCTTCGCCCTTGTCGCGGAAGAACTCGCCCATCGAGCAGCCGGCATAGGGCGCGATGTACTGCAGCGCCGGCGAAATCGCGGCACCGGCTGCGACCACGATGGTGTGATCCATCGCGCCTTCCTGCTCGAGCTTGCGCACGACGTTGGCGATCGAGCTGTTCTTCTGCCCGATGGCCACGTAGATGCACTTAATGCCCGTGTTCTTCTGATTGATGATGGCGTCGATCGCGATCGCGGTCTTGCCGATCTGGCGGTCGCCAATGATCAGCTCACGCTGGCCGCGGCCGATCGGGATCATCGCGTCGATCGACTTCAGACCGGTCTGGACCGGCTCGTCGACGGACTGACGCTCGATCACGCCCGGGGCAACCTTCTCGATCGGCGACGTCTGGGTGGTGCCCAGCTCGCCCTTGCCGTCGATCGGGTTGCCCAGCGGGTCGACCACGCGCCCGAGCAGCTCGTCGCCCACCGGCACTTCGAGGATTCGACCGGTCGTCTTGACTTCGCAGCCTTCGGAGATATGGGTGTACTCACCCATAAGCACCGCGCCCACCGAATCCCGCTCGAGGTTGAGCGCGATACCGTAGGTGCCGCCGGGGAATTCGAGCATCTCGCCCTGCATCGCATCGGCCAGGCCGTGAATTTTTGCGATGCCGTCGGCCAGGCTCACCAGCGTGCCGACATTGCGGGACTCGGTCACGGAATCGAAGTTTTCGATCCGTTTCTTGATCAGGTCTGAAATTTCCGACGGATTGAGTTGCATTGACCTTATTCCTCTGTATCCATGTCGCTGCGGCGAGCTGCCGCCAGCGGATGATCGCTTGTGGGCCGGGCTATTGCGCGAGCGACTGGCGCATGCGCTCAAGCTGTGCGCGCAACGAACCGTCGATCACCAGATCGCCAGCGCGGATAATCGCGCCGCCGATCACGTCTTCATCCTGTTCGAACGTCAGCGAAACGTTGCGGGCAAGCCGTTTTTCCAGCGACTTGACGAGCGCCGCACGCTGCTCTTCGGAGAACTCGACGGCCGAGGTGACACTGACGTCCACCCGGTTCTCGGCCTCGGCCTTGCGCTGCTCGTAGAGTGACGCAATCACCGGCGCGAGGCCCAGCCGCCCGTTGTCGACGAGCAGCCGAACGAAGTTCCGACTGGCCTCATCCATATCGTCGCCGCCGATCTCGACCACCAGCTCGACCAGTCGACTATCGCTGATCTCGGGGTTGTCCAGAAGCAACGCCACGTCCGGATTGGACACGATGGCCGAAAGCGCTTCGAGCGCCCGCGACCACTGGTCCAGCCGGCCGTTGGATTCGGCGAGCTCGAACACGGCCTCGGCATAGGGCCGTGCCAGTGTTTGCGTCTCTGCCATGGCTAACGAATCTCCGCGACGAGGTCGTCGATGATGTCATTGTGCGCCTTGGCGTCGATCTCGCGCTTGAGAATGCGCTCGGCGCCCACGACGGCCAGTGCGCCGACCTCGCGGCGTAGATCTTCCTTCGCGGAGACTACGGCCTGGTCGACTTCCTCACGCGCCGCGGTCACGATGCGCTCGCCTTCGGCACGCGCATCTTCACGGGCACGCTCGAGCGTTTCGTCGGCCTGGCGCTGCGCATTGGTCAGGATTTCCTGCGCCTGCGTACGCGCCTTGGCGACCATATCCTCGGCCTTGGCCGTGGCCTCGTTCAGCTCACGAACGCCGCGCTCGGCGGCCGCGAGACCTTCGCTGATCCGCTTCTGACGATCACGCATGGCCTGCATGATCGGCGGCCATACGAACTTCATGGTGAACCAGACGAAGACCGCGAAGACGATCATCTGGGCCAGCAGTGTGGCATTGATGCTCATGGGTTATCCCTGGCTTGCGTAACTCGAGTTAAGCGACGTGGCGAACCCGGTGTTTAGCCGCCTGCGGACTGTACGGCCGCCACGAACGGGTTGGCGAACATCAAGAACAGGGCGATACCCACGCCGATCATCGACACGGCGTCGAGCAGGCCGGCGATAAGAAACATACGACCCGTCAGCATCGGGGCCATTTCCGGCTGGCGGGCCAGACCTTCGAGGAATTTGCCGCCGAGCAGGGCGAAACCGAGTGCGGTGCCGATGGCACCAAGGCCGATGAGGATCGCGACCGCGATCACGGTCATGCCCTGAACGTCTGCAATGGCTTGTTCCATTTTCTACTCTCCAGTTTACGAGTCAGTCAGTGGTTGGTGGTGTCGATCGATCAGTGGTCGTCCTGAACCATGCTCAGATAAACAATGGTCAGCATGCCGAAGATATACGCCTGCAGCGTGATCACGAGAATATGAAAAATTGCCCAGCCCAGGCCAAGCAGGATCTGCAGGATAAACATGGGAACGGCCAGCAGACTCGCCCCGGCGCCCAGCGTGAACACGGCGATCAGAATAAAGATCAGCTCGCCCGCGTAAAGGTTGCCGAACAGACGCAGCGACAGCGAAACGGGCTTGGCCACGGTTTCAACGACGAACAACACGAAGTTGAACGGCGCCAGCCACTTGCCGAACGGATGCGTCAGGGTTTCCTTGAGAAAACCCATGCCGCCCTTGGCCTTGATGCCGTAGACGATCATCAGCAGGAACACCGACAACGACAGACCGAAGGTGATGTTCAGATCGGTCGTGGGCACGACCTTGAGATAATCGATGCCCGCCGCATGGGCAGCCGCGGGCAGCGCATCGACCGGAATCAGGTCCATGAAGTTCATCAGGAACACCCACACGAAGATCGTCATCGCCAGCGGCGCGATCAGCGTGGAGTTGCCGTGATAAATGTCACGCACCTGCGTGTCGGTAAAGTCGTGGACCATTTCCACGAACGTCTGCAGCTTGCCCGGCTCGCTGGCCGTGACCTTCTTGGCGACCATGCGAAAGACGGCCAGGAAAAACACACCGAGCACAACAGAAAAGAACAGACTGTCGAGATTCAGCACCCAGAAGCCACTGATGTTGCCGCCGACTTCCATGGTGGACAGGTCGAGCTGCAGATTCGACAGATGGTGCTGGATGTACTGGTTAGCGGTGTTACCGCCTTCTTCGGCGCTGGCCATATGGAGTTGTCCTCGATCAAGCCGTCGTCGAACTGCCCACCTTCGGCGGCAGCTAGCGCGTCAAAACTAAGGCGAGCCAGTAACAAGCTTGGCAAGCCACGTATGTCGCCAGCAGCGATAAAAACTGCTGACCAAATAAAAGGGCTGCCGTCACGAACAGCCCCACAGTCAATCCTAATTTTCCCAGCTCACCCCAATAAAAGGCGCGAGCCATGGCCGGTGCGTCCACCTGCCTGCGGCGCGGCAGCAACCACAGCGCCATCCACAGGCCCGGCAAAACAGCCACGACCACACCAAACAGCGCGGCCTTAGCCGACGCCGGCCCCGTCGCGGCGCCAAACATGGCAGCCACCAACAGGCCCATTGTGAGTTGCGTGCCCAACACCACCCAAGCAAGGCGCATGTTGCGCGGACGTGGTCGGGATATCACTTGAGAACCCCCCACCGCGGCTCCGGACGGACACGCGAATCACTCGCGGCGCGCCCAACGCTCGGCGGACTATAGACAAAGCGAAATGGAAGGTCAATCGCGCCGAAAACGCCTGTTATTTACAACAAAATGCGATCAGCACGCAGCGCAACCGCTACTTCAGACGATCGAGCAGATTATCGAGCTCGCCCGCATTGGGATAGTCGATCACCACCCGGGCACGCCCGCCGCGTTGCGAGCGCACGGTGACTTTCGCACCCAGTGTTTCGCCCAGCTCGTGCTCGAAGCGCACCAGTCGATTGCTTTGCCGCGGCGCGCTTTCGGCGCCTTTCTCTGCCATGGCCGAGGCCACCAGGGCTTCGGTCTGGCGCACGGTCAGCTGGCGTGCTGCCACCCGCGCGGCGAGATCGGCCTGCAGGGCGCTCGGCGCGCCCAGCAAGGCCCGTGCATGGCCCATCTGGATATCGCCGGCGCGCAGCAGCGCCTGGGCTTCGGGCACCAGCTCGGCCAGCCGCAGCAGGTTGGACACGCTTGCCCTGGAACGCCCGACGGCCTCGGCACAGGCGGCATGGGTCATGCCGCATTCCTCGATCAGCCGGCGCAGCGCGGCGGCTTCCTCGAGCGGGTTGAGGTCTTCGCGCTGGATGTTTTCGATAAGCGCGACGGCCATGGCGGCCTCGTCGGCCATGGGGCGCACCACCGCCGGTACGGTGGCAAGCCCCGCCAGACGCGCCGCACGCCAGCGCCGCTCGCCGGCAACGATCTCGTAGCCGCCGTCGGCGTCGCGCACCACCAGCGGTTGCACCACGCCCTGGGTCCGTATCGACTGCGCCAAGGCTTCCAGCGCCTCCGCGTCCATGTCGCGACGGGGCTGATAGCGCCCGGGGCGCAGGGCATCGAGCTCGAGCTCAACGAGTTCGCTGCCGGTTTCCGGCGTGTCGTCGAAATCGTTGGAAAGCAGCGATTCGAGACCGCGCCCCAGTCCGCGTTTTTTCTGTGCCATAGCCCGATCTTGTTTGAGTGATGCGCTTTAGCCGGCGTTGCGCCGACGCCGGCCGAACAACGACGACACCGCTCGGCGCGCGCCCTTGCGCGGCGCGTCGATGACTTCGCTGTCGTCGCGTCCGAGAATTTCGGCAGCCAGCTGGCGATAGGCGGTCGCGCCCGATGCCGCGCTATCGTACTGCATGATCGGCACCCCGTGGCTGGGCGCTTCGGCCAGGCGCACGTTGCGCGGAATACAGGTTTCGTAAACGGCGCTGCCGAAATAATCGATCAGCTGGGCCGAGACATCCCCGGTCAAGCGATTGCGCGGATCGTGCATGGTGCGCAGCACGCCTTCGATGATGAGCTCCGGGTTCATCATCTTGCGCACGCTCTCGATGGTTTCGAGCAGGTCGGACAGGCCTTCCAGCGCGTAATACTCGCACTGCATGGGAATGATGACCCCACGCGCGGCCGCCAGCGCGTTGACGGTGAGCATGGAAAGCGCCGGCGGGCAGTCGATGATCACGTAGTCGAAACTG
This sequence comes from Salinisphaera sp. UBA6602, assembly GCA_002433465.1. GTDB lineage: Bacteria > Pseudomonadota > Gammaproteobacteria > Nevskiales > Salinisphaeraceae > Salinisphaera. The sequence goes on along the minus strand of DJIE01000093.1, from coordinate 293 downwards.
TCGGAAATTTCGGCCAGCGCCTGCTTGAGCGCAAGGCGGCCGTTCTTGCGATCGCGCAGGCCGACCTCGGCCGCGGTCATGTCGCCGTTGGCGCCCAGCAGAAAGAACTGTCCGTCGAGCACCACCTGCAGCGCTTCGGACACGCCCTTGTCGCCCAGCAGGAAATCGCAGACGGTGGCCTCGAGCGCGTTCTTGTCCACGCCCACGCCCATGGTCGCGTTGCCCTGGGCATCCATATCCACAAGCAGCACGCGCTGCTCGGCCTCGGCCAGCGCAGCCGCGAGATTGATGCT
>DJIE01000062.1 GCA_002433465.1 Salinisphaera sp. UBA6602 | reverse complement strand
GCTGCCGGATGCCAAGCGCGAACGTTTCATGACGGAATACGCCCTGGGCCGTGAGGACGCCGCGGCGCTGACGAGCTCGCGCGCCCTGGCCAACTATTTCGAAGCCACGGTGGCAGCGGTGGGTGGCGACGCGGCCAGCCACGGCAAGCCGGCCGCCAACTGGATCATGGGGGATCTGTCCGGTGCGCTCAATCGCGAAGGGCTGGCCATCGCCCAGTCGCCGGTCAGTGCCGAGCAGCTCGGTGGTCTGATTGCCCGAGTGGCGGACAACACCATCTCCGGCAAGATCGGCAAGGATGTGTTCGAGGCGCTGTTCAAGGGCGAGGGCGAATCCGCCGATGCGATCATCGAAGCCAAGGGCCTCAAGCAGATCACCGACAGCGGCGAAATCGAAGGCTTCGTGGATCAGGTCATCGCCGACAATCCCGATCAGGTCGAGCAGTACCGCGAAGGCAAGACCAAGGTCATCGGCTTTCTCGTCGGGCAGGTGATGAAGGCCTCGAAGGGCAAGGCCAACCCCAAGGAAGTCAATCAGATGCTGGCGGCCAAGCTCGCCGAATAGCACAACCGTCTCGCGGGTTTTTTATCCGCGGATCCACGCGTGCCGTCGGTGCGTGTTGATCGATAGCCGCGCGCTCGGTGGCCCGTCTTCGGCCGGCGTCGATCTGCGGACGGTGTACGTCCAGTTTGGAAGGCTCTTGTAATCGGGGTCACAGGCGCCACCCTTAAGCTCATGCAACGCACGCTTTTATTCGATACCCCGGGCCGTTCGACACGCGATATCGCGCACGACGTCAACGCGGTGGTGCGCGAGGCAGGCGTGGCGACCGGCGTATGCCATGTATTCATTCGGCACACCTCGGCCTCGCTGATGATCTGCGAAAACGCCGACCCGGACGTGCGCGAAGACGTGGAACGCTGGATGGCCAAGGCGGTGGTGGATGGCGACCCCATGTTCGTGCACGACATGGAAGGCCCCGACGACATGCCCGGCCATATCCGCAGTATTCTCACCGGTATGGATTTGAGCGTGCCGATTACCGACGGCGCGCTCAATCTCGGCACCTGGCAGGGCATCTATCTCTACGAGCACCGCAGCGCGCCGCATAAGCGCGAGGTGGTGGTTACCCTGTTGCCGGCCGTGGGCTAGGGCGTGTCGCCGGGACGGGTGGCCAGCCGCTGCGCGTTCGAATTGCATGAAAGCGCGGGTTGCAGCGCCGGACGAACCCGACAATGCGGCCGCTTGGCCGGTCGAATAAGCGGTAGTGCCGCTATTCGATGACGCCGCAGTACATGCGTACGCCGCCCTTGCCGTGGCCATGGCCGTGGCCCGCGCTCGCGTGGTTCTGGTAACGATCGGCGGCTGCATGAATCATGATTGAGCGGCCGGCCAGATCGGCAACCCGCAGGCGCGGCGCCAGTACCGGAATGGTTGCCGAACCGTCAGCCTCCACGACGAGATTGGGTAGATCGCCCAGATGACCCGTACCGTAGGGGCCGCCGTGCCGCCCGGTTTCACCCGGGTCGTAATGGTTGCCAGCGGCGGCCCCCGGCGTCATTCGCCCATGCTTCGATGCCGCGCCGCAGTCGGCATGGGTATGAATATGGGCGCCGTGAGCGCCGCCAGCTTCCAGATGATGCAGATCGGGCGTAATCAACAGCCCGTACTCGGTGTCGGAGAACGTCACCACCCCCACGGGCTGGCCGCGGCCGTCGAGGCTGAGGCGATGTATTTCGGTTGGCTTGGAGGCAGCGTTCGTACTGGCGCTGATGATCAGCAGGAGCGATGCAGCGAATGTTGCAGGGCGTATGCTCACTGCGCGCGGGCGATCGGCGCCACCGGCTTCCATTCGGTCACGCCTTCGATCGCATCCTCGCGTTCGCCTATCGTCACCGGTATCGACCAGCGCTTGATCACGGTGTCGGTATCCTCGGACTCGACCTCCCCGAGATAGCCGATTCGAGGATCGACCCAGCCGTAGCGCGGCTGGCTGGAAACCGCGGTCCAGCTGACGTCGCTGCCGGCCTCGTAGCTAGGCGCACCGGCGGGCGCGGCCTTTTGCCAGGTAACGCTATGCCGATTCACCGACACGCCACGTGCGTCGAAGCGCAGCATGGGTTCGGCGTCTGCGCCGCGCACCACCAGCGGTGCATCGCCGGAATAGGATAGAAAAAGCCCGGCCCGCGCACTGCCGTTCATGGCACGGACCCCGACCTCCGGCGCCAGCGCGTTGGTTACACGGGCCTCTGGGATGCCAGTAGGCTCGGGTACGAACTGGAAATGGCCGCGAATGGCGGTGCGCGTGTCACCGTACTGCACGGGAATACGCCACTCGCCGACCTCGGCGGTCTTGCCTTGCTCGCGGACGCCGTCAGCCACGGCCACGGCGTCGGTGCGCAGGCGCAGATCGAACCAGCCCCAGTTTGCGGCCGGTTCGACCACTTGCCAGTTCGGTGCGCGCGAGGCATCGGCGCCGAAGGTGCCCGGCGCCATGAGCGTATTGCTGCGGTGAAACGCCGCGGCGCCCAGGTCGGCTTCGACCCCTTCCGCGCCGATCCGCAGGAACGCACGACCGTTGTCGTCGAACACCGTCAGCGGTTGCTTGCCGGGGTTGGCCACGAGCAGCTGCGGGGCGAGTGTGCGGCGTAGCTGCACCCGCAGGCCTTCAAGCTCGGCCGGCAGCGGGCCGAGCACGGCACGCACGGTCGCACTGTCCTCGTCGCCGGAATGCCCGGCATGCCCGTGGGCCAGCGCGCTCGCCCCAAGCAGGATCAGCAGGCTGAGATGCCGGCTCGCGACCCCGAGCCGGCGTATCGATAGGCGACGCATCATTCGTCTTTTGTATCGTCGTCGGCCACGCCGTCGCCGAGATCCTCGGCCAGGCCCTTGCCGGCTTCGGGCAGGCTGGTGGCCGTATCCACGCCAACGCCCGCGGCGCGCTTGCCGGCCTGAGTCAGCTCGTCTGCCACGGCGGGTGCGCCGTCGATCAGTTCGCCCGGCACGGGAATGATGCTGGTTACGCCCGACAGCAGATCGGTGATCGGCATGAGCGGCGATACCGCTTTGGCGTCTTGTCCGCTACCCAGCAAACCGTTGCTGCCGGTTAGCAGGCCGCCGATCAAACCGTCGCCTCGTTCTGAATCGACAGCCTCCGGAGCCGGTTCCGGTTGATTGATATCACCCTGGCCGGCCGGGTTGGGGGCCACGCCAACGGGGGTCGACACCGAAGGCACGCGCTTGCCGTCGCCGGCTTCGAAACTCGCGAACAGCATGTACTGGCCCGCGGGCAGCACCGCCGGGTTGCCGGTCATCTGCACGGTGAGCGTGTTGCCGCTGCGCGAAACGATCGGCAGCACCACCGCGCGTTGATCGCCGTCGACCAGATGCGTGGTTGCGGTACGGCGGATGAGCATCACCTGATCCACGGCCGGATTGCTTACCGTCACCGTGAACGTGTCGCCGTTGGTTTCGAGTTCGGTGGGCGCGTCGGTGATCACGGGGCGATCGCCGCGCATGGCGTAGGGCGGGGTATAGATCTCGAACGAAGGATCGCGGCTTTCGTAGTTGGCCAGGCCGATGCTGTCGAAATTGATGTTGGACGCATAGGCGGTGTTGATCGGCGAATGGCCACCGATGAGTATGCGCCCGTCCGGCATCAGCAGTGCGGTGTTGTGGTAGGTACGCTTGCGGTGCGCCCGTGCCATCACCTGCCAGGTTTCGGTTTGCGGGTCGAAGCGTTCGGCTTCGCGGATCGCGCCTTCCGCACCGGGGACGACCACGCCGTCGCGATCGCCGCCGGAGAAGATCATGACGCTGTCGTCGGGCATGACCACCGAATAGCCGTACCAGCGCGGCCGGCTCAGCGGCCCGGTCAGGCGCGAGGAATACTGCATTTCGTCGTCGTTGACTTCGACCGTATCGATGCGCGAGGAGGACACCGGCAGATAGCCGCCGGGGCTGCCTACGGTGACGTAGGTGGGGACGCCGCCGGCGGTCAGGAACTCGGCTTCGTGGTAGCCGCCGTTTTCATCCGGGCGCAGGGGCAGCATGGCCGAGAAGGTCGATCCGCGCATGCCGGAGCCGATGGTGCGTTCGAGCGCGCGTGCATCGACCGGCGTATCGGCGAGTTGTTCGATCGCCGCCGCGGGATTACTCACGGTCGTGCCCACCAGGTCGCCGAGCAGGCTGCTGACCTGTTCGCCGTTCAGGTTGGTGGGGTTGAGGGTGCTCGTGAGTTCCTTGAGCCCGATCTCGTTGAACTTGAGCGGCAGCCCGGCATAGCCGAGATCGGTCCACTGCTGGGTGTCGGGATCGTAGGCGGCGACGATATTCCACAGCGCCTGATCGTAGGCCTGGCCAAACGGATTGAAGGCCTGGCCGCCGGCGTTGTAGTAGACCTGACCGTTCGGCAGCAGATGCAGGCGCGGGAACAGCGGCAGGGAGCGCTGAGCGGCGTCGCCGTTCTCGCTCCAGCGGCCGGTATCCAGGTCGTAGGTCTCGGTTTGTGTGACGTTGCGTCCCGAGTTCAACGGCTGTTCCGGATACACCGGCTTGAGCAGCTTGGTGACACCGCTGGCCACGAACACATCGCCGTCGGCGAGGGTGACCAGCGTGGGATACCAGCGCCCGAAGGTCATATCGCCGCTTTGCGTCCACGTATTGCTCTGCGGATCGAAGATACGCGAGGACTTGAGGCCTTCGAGTTCGACCACGCCCACCGGCAGACCGTCCACGCCGGGCTCGGTGTAGTAGTCGGTGCCGCCCACGGCCATCATGCTGCCGTCGGCCAGGAACACCACGTCCGCACAGAACAGGGCACCGTCGTTCTTGGCCGTATTATCGGCCGTGGACAGGATGCCGTTGGGGACACCCGGCAGGCCACGCGCAATGGTTTCGCTGTCGTTGCCGTCCGGATTGGCACCGCCATCGAGCGGCGCGGGCTTTTTCCATGACGGCGTGTCGTCTTCGCCCAGGGTGAGTACGCGTGACTGATCGTTGACGGTCACTTCGCCGAACTCGGCAACGATCGACAGTTCCACGTTCTCGGTGCCTTCCAGGGCGTTGAGATAGACGAAGCGCCCGTCGCCGAGATTGGCCACCGTGCCGGCTGCAGGCTTGCAGCTGAGCGTGCCGTCTTCGCGGGCCAGACAGCGCTCGTCGGTTTCTACCGTTTTACCGTCGACCACGAGCGTGGGTTCGGCGAAGGGTTCGCTGAAATGACCGCCCACCTGTGGCGGCAGGTTGTTCGCGCCAGAGCCCCGGGTGTCGGCGGCAGGCTTGTCCGAAACGGCCTTATCGGCGACCGCGGGCGACTCGGTGGGCGCGTCGCCGGGTGTCGTCTGGGTATCCGGCTTGCCGGCATTGAGCAGCTTGCCCAGGATGCCGTCGTCGAGCGCGGCCAGCGCCGGACTGGATGACAGGCAAAGGGCCAGGGCGGCCGTCGTCGCCGCAGACAGGGTCATGCGCATCGGGTTCTCCTCCGACAACTTCAAGGCAGTTTCGCGGTCTTGCCCGAGTCGTTGTTATTTTGTGTTCGGTCGGAAGCAACCGGTAGCACGCGCCAATTAAGTCGCGCAAACGCGAAAACCGCGTCGGAGCGCGGTCTTTTGCGGCACAAGGCTGTGACGACAACGGGTTACCCCATTGTCAATTTTTTGGGAAAATTCGCCCAGGAAAGCATTCGACGCTGAATCCGCTCGATCCAGCGCAGCCGAATCGGGTGTTATTCCGAGCCGGCCACGACCCTAATGGTGGAAGTGGCGAATGCCGGTGAACAGCATCGCAATGCCGGCTTCGTCGGCGGCCGCGATCACTTCGTCGTCGCGAATCGAGCCGCCGGGCTGGATCACGGCCTTGACGCCGGCTTCGGCCGCCGCGTCCAGGCCGTCGCGAAACGGGAAGAATGCATCCGATGCCATCACCGAGCCGGCCACGTCCAGGCCGGCATCGCGGGCCTTGATACCGGCGATACGGGCCGAATCCACGCGGCTCATCTGGCCCGCGCCCACGCCGATCGTGCGTCCGTCGCGGGCATAGACGATGGCGTTGGATTTCACGTACTTGGCCACCCGCCAGGCAAACAGCAGGTCCTGCAGCTGGGTGCCGTCCGGCTGAGCCTTGGTCACCACGTCCAGCTTGTCGCGGTCGAACAGCAGGGCGTCGGCGTCCTGTACCAGCAGGCCGCCTGCGATCTGGCGCATGGCCAGCTTCGGCGCGTCGCTGGCGTTGAAATCGCCGGTGGCGATCACGCGCAGGTTCTTTTTCTTGGAAAAGGCGTCCAGCGCAGCATCGTCGATACGCGGCGCAAGGATCACCTCGGCAAACTGGTTGGCCAGAATCTGGTTCGCCGTATCGACGTCCAGCGCTTCGTTGAAGGCGATGATGCCGCCGAA
>DJIE01000110.1:8896-9455 GCA_002433465.1 Salinisphaera sp. UBA6602 | reverse complement strand
GACGATCTGGCCCAGTCGCTGGGCATCAACCTGATGCGCAACAAGATTCTGGCCTTCGTGATTTCCACCGTCTATGCCGCGGCGGCCGGTGGGCTGTATGCCGGCGTGGTGCGCTTCATCGGCCCGGAGGAAGCGAACTTCATCCATACCTTCGACATGATCGCCTACCTGCTGGTCGGCGGTATCGGCACGCTCATGGGGCCGCTGCTGGGCACGCTGCTGGTGACCTGGCTGACCCAGGCCGTGCAGTCGCTCGAAGAGTATCGAATGATCGTGTTCGGGCCGATGCTGGTGCTGCTGGTGATCTTCTTCCCGCGCGGCATCGTCGGCAGCTTCCTGGGCTGGCGCGGTCGGCGCATGGCGCGTCAGGCACCACGCAAGACGCGCGAATCCCGCGTGGATACGTCCGACCCGAACAGTGCCGACGCTACGGAGGCGCGCAACAATGCTTAATATCCGCAATCTCACCAAGCGCTTTGGCGGGCTGGCCGCGGTCAACGATGTAAGCGTCGAATTCGGCGCCAACCAGATCAATGCCATCATCGGCCCCAACGGCGCC
>DJIE01000110.1:0-8590 GCA_002433465.1 Salinisphaera sp. UBA6602 | reverse complement strand
TCATCGGCCCCAACGGCGCCGGCAAGACCACCTTCTTCAACCTCATCGCGGGCGCGATGCCGCCCACGGAAGGGGTGATCGAGTACAAGGGTCAGGATCTGGCCGGCAAGTCGCCGGACTCGATCGCACGATTGGGCGTGGCACGCACCTTCCAGACGACCATGCTGTTCGAAGAGTCGACCGTGCTCGACAACCTCATCATCGGCCATCGGCTGCGCACCGAATCGCGGCTATGGGACGTGATCGTCAATTCCAAACGCCTCAAGGCGGACGAGAAACGCTGCCGCGACAAGGCCGCCGAAACGCTGGAATTCGTAGGGCTGTCGCATATCGGTCATCGCTATATCGCCGATACCAGTCAGGAAGAGCGCAAACGTATCGCCTTCGCCCTGGCGCTGGCGACCGAACCGGAGCTGGTGCTGCTCGACGAGCCGGCCGGCGGCGTCAATCCTGAAGAAACCGACGGGCTGGTCGATCTCATTCACAAGATGGTCGATCACGGCATCACGGTCTGTCTGATCGAACACAAGATGGACATGATCATGCGTATCGCCGACAAGATCATCGTGCTCGATCACGGCGAGAAGATTTCCGAAGGCACGCCGGAACAGGTCAAGAACGATCCGGTCGTTATCGAAGCGTATCTGGGGAAAGAAGATGCTGAAGCTTGAGGGCGTCGACGCCAAGTACGACAGTTTCAAGGCCCTCGACGGGGTATCGCTGGAAATCGACGCCGGCGAGCTGGTCGTATTGCTGGGCGCCAACGGCGCCGGCAAGACGACGCTGTTCAACACCATCAGCGGGCTGATGAAGCCGGCGGCCGGCCGGATCACCATCGACGGCAAGGACGTCACCGGACGCAAGCCCTCGGCGCTGGTTCAGGCGGGTGTGGTGCAGTGTCCGGAAGGACGCAAGCTCTTTCCCGGCATGTCGGTACTCAAGAATCTGCGCCTGGGCGGCTATGTGCATCGCCGCGATCGTGCCGGCATGAACCGTACGCTCGAGCATATTCTGGCGATGTTCCCGATTCTTGAAGAAAAAAAGGACCAGCCCGCGGGTTCGCTTTCCGGCGGCCAGCAGCAGATGGTCGCGGTCGGGCGTGCGCTGATGGGGCGGCCCAAGCTGCTCATGCTCGACGAGCCGTCGCTGGGCCTTGCGCCGCTGGTGGTCAAGCAGGTCTTCGAGACGGTGAAGTCGATCAATGCCGAAGGCACGACCGTGCTGCTGGCCGAGCAGAACGCCTATGCCGCGCTCAAGATCGCCAACCGTGCGTATGTGATCGAGAACGGCAAGCTCGTCATGCAGGGCGACCGCGAAGAAATGCTCGGCAACGAGGCGGTGCGCAAGGCCTATATCGGCGCCTAGGAATTCCAAAATCTCGTGATTCCACGAGTGCTAGCAACCAACCCGAATAAAAGAGGGGAGATAGAGAATGACATTCAAAAAAACGGTTCGCCGGGTCGCCGTGGCGACAGCTCTGGCCATGGGCGTGGCCGGCGCGGCGCATGCGGCAGAGAAGGTCAATATCGGCTTCACCGGGCCGCTGTCGGGCGGCGCGGCACTCTACGGTGAAAACACCCTGGAAGGCCTGCGCATGGCCGCCGAGGAAATCAACGCAGGTGGCGGTATCGATGTCGACGGCACGAGCTACGAGATCAACATCGTCAGCCTCGACGACATGTATTCGCCGAGCCGTGCGGCGGTGAATGGCAAGCGGCTGGTCCAGCAGTCGAGCACGCCGGTGGTGTTCACGCCGCATTCCGGCGGTACGTTCGCGCTGCAGGCGTTCAACGAACGCGACGGTTTCCTGGTGATGTCCTACACCTCGATTCCGTCGGTCACGGAAAAGGGTAACGAGCTCACGGTCAAGATTCCGCCGAACTTCACCGACTACGTCAAACCCTTTACCAAGCTCACGATGGAGCGTTACGGCAAGAAGCTCGCCGTGGCCAACGCCACCCACGACTACGCCAAGTACTGGACCAAGGCGTTCGTGCCGGCTTGGGAAGCTGCCGGTGGTGAAGTCGTGGCCAGCAACCCGATGGACTACAACAAGTCCGCCGATTTCTATACGGGCGTAAGCAAGGTGCTGGCAGCCAACCCGGACGTGCTGTTCGTGGGCGGCGCATCGGAGCCGACCGGTCTGGTGGTGCGTCAGGCGCGCGAGCTGGGCTTCAAGGGCGGCTTCGTGATCATGGATCAGGCCAAGATCGATGAAGTGGCCAACGTGGCCGGCGGTCTGGAAGCGGTTGAAGGCGCGGTGGGTGTGACCCCGCTGGTGTATTCCGACAACCCCGGTGCGGCTGAATTCGTGAAGCTTTACAAGAAGAATCACGAAGGCGTTCCCACCTCGGAAACGGCGTACAACTATTTCGCCATGTTCCTGGTCGCCCGTGCCATGGAAAAGGCCGGCACCGTCGAGGATGCCAAGGCCATCCGTGCGGCGATCCCCGAGGCGCTGAAAGAAGTCGAAACCAACCACAACCCGTATGAGGTTCAGAGCATCACCGATAGCGGTAATCTGGCCGTGGATGTGGAGATCGCGGAAGTGGTCGACGGCAAGGTCGAACTGCGTCGCGTGTCCGATATCGATACCGAGTAAGTTTCAGACGACAAAACGCGCATGCAACAGGGGCACTTTGGTGCCCCTGTTTTATTTGTGTCGCAGCTTTTTGCAAACAACCGGCGCAACCCAGGAGTGTCTCTATGACCGTCAACCGCCAGATCATTCTTGCCCAACGCCCGCAGGGCATGCCCGACGAAACGCATCTGCAGATGCAGCAGGGCGAAATACCGCGACCGGGCCAGGGCGAAGTGCTCGTCAAGACGATATACATGTCGCTCGACCCGTATATGCGCGGTCGCATGAGCGCGGCCAAGTCCTATGCGGCGAGCGTGGCCGAAGGCGCGGTCATGGAAGGTGCGACCATCGGCGAGGTGGTCGAATCCAACGACGATAGCGTCGCCGTCGGCGACTACGTGCTCGCGCATGGTGGCTGGCAGGAATATGCCGTGCAGGCGGCCAAGACCGTGCGCAAGCTCGACCCTGCACAGGCGCCGATTAGCACGGCGGTGGGGGTGCTCGGTATGCCGGGCTTTACCGCCTATGTCGGGCTCGACGAGATAGGCCAGCCCCAGCCAGGCGAAACGGTGGTGGTATCGGCCGCCGCCGGCGCGGTGGGCCAGGTCGTCGGCCAGATTGCCAAGATCAAGGGCTGTCGCGTGGTGGGCGTTGCGGGCGCGGCCGACAAATGCGCGCACGTCGTCGACCACTATGGTTTCGATGCCTGCGTGAATTACAAAGAGGACGACTTCGAGGCGCAGCTCGCCGCTGCCTGTCCGGATGGTATCGACGTCTATTTCGAGAACGTGGGCGGCAAGGTGTTCGACGCCGTGCGGGGCCTGCTCAACGACTTTGCACGTATGCCGGTCTGCGGTCGTATTGCCCATTACAACGACAGCGAGGCGCCGGACGGCCCCGATCGTCTGGTCGCGTTCATGGGTCAGGTGCTGGTCAAGCGCCTGCGCGTGCAAGGCTTCATCCAGTTCGACTATCGCCATCGCTACGGTGATTTCCAGCGCGATATGAGTGCCTGGGTGCGTAGCGGCGAGGTCAAGTATCAGGAAGACATCGTCGCCGGGCTCGAGAACGCGGTCGACGCCTTCCAGGGACTTTTGCAGGGGCGCAATCGCGGCAAACTGCTGGTACAGGTCGCAGCCGACCCCACGCGTTGATGCAGGACGCGCCGACACCAAGAACCTATGCCGTACTCGGCGAGCGCTTCGGCGCGCGCTACAAGTGGTATGTCTCGGCCACGGTCATGCTCGGCACGTTTTCGGTGGTGCTCGCGGCCACCATCATCAACGTCGCCGTGCCGGCGATCATGACCCGCTTCAACGTCGCCCAGGATCAGGTCCACTGGCTGGCGACCGGGTTTCTCGCTGCGATGACCGTGGGCATGCTGCTCAACGCCTGGGCCGCGGCGCGTTTCGGTTCGCGCGGCGCGTTCGTGCTCGCCATGGGCGGGTTCATCATCGCTTCCGTGGTTGGGGGCGTGAGCGGCGATTTCCCCACCCTGGTCGCAGCCCGTGTCGGTCAGGGGCTGACCGCGGGCATGATCCAGCCCCATGCGCTGGTGGCCATCTTTCAGGTCTTTCCCGTGCATCGGCGCGGTCAGGCCATGGGCATTTACGGCATGGGGGTGATCCTCGGCCCGGCGATCGCGCCGGCGCTGGGCGGTGTGCTGGTCGACGGGTTTTCCTGGCGGGCGACCTTTATCGTGGTCCTGCCGGCCTGTGCGCTGGCGGCCGCGCTGGCTTGGCGTTTTCTGCCGGGTCGGGGCACGCGCCGGGCCTCGCTCGACTGGGTGGGCATGGCCTTGTTGAGCATTTCGCTGGTGGCGCTGCTGTGGTCGATCGCCTCGTTGCATCGGCGCGGCGTGTTCGATCCGCTGGTGGATCTGGCCCTGATCGGCGGCCTGTTGCTCGCCGTCGTCTTCGTGGCCTGGGAGCGGCGCGTGCGCGAACCGCTGCTTGAACTGGGCGTGCTGGCCAGGCCCGGCTTTGCCAGCGGTTTCGTGCTGTCGATGGTCATGGGGGCGGGGCTTTTCGCCAGTACCTATCTCGCGCCGCTTTATTTTCAGCAGTCGGCGGGGATGAGCGCCTCGGCCTCCGGTTTGATGCTGGTGCCGGCCGGGCTGGCCATGGCGTTCGTTTTTCCCGTAGCGGGTCATTTGACCGACCGGGTGCCGATTGGCCGGATCGTGTCTTGGGGGCTGCTTTTCTTCGTTGCCAGCATGGTGCTGCTGGCGGCGGCCGAAATTCCTACCACGGCCGCATGGCTGGTGATCTGGGCCGTATTCGGCCGACTCGGCGTGGGTCTGATGATGCCGCCGATCACCACCGCGAGCCTGGGGCTGTTGCCCGAAGAACAACTCGATCGGGGCTCCGGCATCATCAATTTCGGGCGCCAGATCGGCGGTGCCCTTGGGGTGAACCTGTCGGCGGTGCTTGCGCAGTATGCGAGTGATTTCTACCGGCTGCGCCATCCGGCCGAGCCTGCCCAGCGGGTCTTCGAAGCCGGCTTCGATTATGCGTTCGTGGCGCTGGCGCTATTGTTCGTCATTGCGTTCTGGCCCTTGCATCGGCTTTCTCGCGCCATGTCGCGCGCTAGCGATTGAACCGGCAGGTGAAGGTGACAATCGATAAACGTTGCCGACGAAATCAAAAAAGATTAATTTCACGATTCTGTGCCAGCGATAGGCAATATTTGTCGAACGTTCGTTCGTTTCCAAAATGACCATCCAGGATATCGGGGGGCGCCACCTCGGCGGACCCGGCGCAGGACAGCGTCATGACGCTGTTGCCATGCGACTTTTTCGGTATGGCGATTGCTTACGGTTATGACTATCTTGTGTTCCAGTCAGGGGGCGGGTGTTCTCTAAAAGCGGCTCTATCGTTCGATCGAGCCCGCATTTTATTTGGCGCCGGCGCGGTGCGACGGCGCGACCAGACAAATACAAAACGGACATAGCTGCGTTGCATAGCCGACGCGGCGCTAGACATTTGTGGCTTGGGAATTGAGATCATGCGAAAGACGATGGCGCCGGACAGCCCGGACACCAAGGGTCATAACTATGTCACCGCGCTTGCGCGGGGGCTGGAGCTGCTGCGCTGCTTCGGCGATGCGGCCGAATATCTGGGCAATGCCGAGTTGGCCAAACGAACCGACATTCCCCGGCCGACCGTGTCGCGACTGACGGCCACGCTCACGCAGCTGGGTTATCTGCTCTACATGCCGCATCTGGAAAAGTACCGGCTCGGGCCGCGCGTGCTCGACCTGGGCTATCGCTATCTGGCCAGCGAGGGGGTGGGCAATATCGCCCAGCCGTTCATGCAGGAGCTCGCCGATGCCACCGACTGCATGGTCGCACTCGGTGTGCCCGAAGGCGCCCACCTGACCTATACCCATGCCTGCCAGGGCAAGGGGCCGCTGATCCTGCGCCTGCAGGTGGGTTCGCGCGTGCCGATGGGGTTGTCGTCGATGGGACTGGCGTTTCTCGCCGCCCACGAGCCGGCCGCTCGAGAGCCCTATTACGAGCGCATTCGTGCTGAAAGCGCCATGCCGTGGTCCGACATCGAGCCGTTGCTTGAACGCGCCTACGAAGACTATGCCAATTACGGTTTCTGTATGACCGACCGGACCTGGAGCCGCGACATCAGTGGGGTGGGGGTGCCGTTGATCCTGGAAAACGGTCAGCGGGTGGTGTCGTTCAACTGCGGCGGGGCGGCACAGCGTCTGACCCGCGATGTACTGGTCGAAAACCTCGGCCCGCGGCTCAAACAGGTGGTCGAACAGGTCAGACAGCTTGTCGTGGGTGGCGACTGATCGATGGTCGATAGCAACCAGGCCGATCGGTTGTCGCTGGCCGACGCCAACGCGCGCTACGATCGCGGCTTCGCCGCGCATCTGGGCTTCGAGTTCGTCGAATGGGTGCCGGATCGGGCCACGCTCGAACTCGAAATTCAGGCATGGCATCTCAACCTCGCCGGCGTGCTGCATGGCGGTATCCTCGCCACGCTGCTCGATATCGCGGGTGCGGCGGCCGGCAGTTATTGCCCCTACCCGGGGCGTATCCGCAAGGCCATCACCCTGTCGATGACCACCACCTTCACCGGTCAGGCCAGCCAGGGCATGGTGCGGGCGATCGGCCGGCGGCGCGCGGGCGGGCGTCGTATCTTCAATTCGACGGTCGATATCGTCGATGCCGACGAACGCCTGCTCGCGATCGGCGAAGGTACCTACCGGCTGCGCAGCGGCTGCGAAGGCCCGGAAGGCGTTCCCATCGATTATTGATCGGGCACGAAAACCGCTGACCCCATCAGCTGTTTTCAACGCCATCGAGCGCAACGCCGGCAGGTGTCCGTCGTTTCCTGCAATGGCTTCACCGCCGTTGGCCGTGGCGCGCATGCTTTCGCACCTGTGCGCTAGCAACCCGACAATCCTCTATTGAACATTTTTTTGGGGCCGGGCTGATAACGAAACGGGCGCGGGCAGTGCGCGCTGCTGCGCATCACGGTTGCGCAGGATTTAAGCGCGGCGCGCCGGGATCGACGCACGAGCCGGCAGGCAGGCGTGCACGCACTTATTTGTGCGCAATAAAGAGTCGATTTTTGTGGCGACTGCGCGTATGGTCGAATTCGGTGAACGATCGTTCGGTCAATTGCGGAAGGTCTGGAAAGGGCTCGCTCATGCCGAGCTTTGCGTAAAAAACGAACGATCGTTCATGCCGAGTATGAAACTGCGTTTCATTAAATTGACGGTCGGTTGCGGCTGTGTCAGTTTCGCTTCGGTAAAAGAACAGGCTTGGGCTCGCTTGCCGTGGGGTGAGCGGGTGCGAGCACAACATTCGCCACATTGAGGAGAGATCATGCTTGCACTATCCAAGCAGGCCGAGGATCTGCACGCCCGGCTGCTCGCGTTCATGGACGCACACGTCTACCCGGCCGAATCGGTCTATGAACAGCAGCATCAGGAGGCCGAGGATCGCTGGGCCTGGCCGCCGATCATGGAAGAGCTCAAGGCCAAGGCCAAGGCCGAAGGGCTGTGGAACCTGTTCCTGCCGGAAAGCGATTACGGCGCCGGGCTGTCCAACTACGACTATGCGCACCTGTGCGAGATCATGGGCCGCTCGCCGATCGCGCCGATCGTGTTCAACTGCAGCGCGCCGGATACCGGCAACATGGAAGTGCTCGAACGCTACGGCAGCGAAGCGCAGAAGAAAGCGTGGCTGGAGCCGTTGCTCGAGGGCAAGATCAAGTCCTGCTTCTCGATGACCGAGCCGGCCGTGGCCTCTTCGGATGCCACCAACATCGCCACCGAAATCAAGCGCGACGGCGACGAGTACATCGTCAACGGCCGCAAGTGGTGGTCCTCCGGTGCGATGGCGCGCAACTGCAAGATCGCCATCGTCATGGGCAAGAACGACCCCAATGCAGAAAAGCATCGTCAGCAGTCGATGATTCTGGTGCCCCTGGACACCCCGGGCGTGACCATCGAACGGCCGCTGCATGTGTTCGGCTACGACCATGCCCCCAAGGGCCATGCCGAAATTCATTACGACAATGTGCGCGTACCGGCCGAGAACCTGATTCTGGGTGAAGGCCGTGGCTTCGAGATCGCCCAGGGCCGCCTCGGGCCGGGCCGTATCCATCACTGCATGCGCACCATCGGCATCGCCGAGCGCGCGCTGGAAGCCATGTGCGAGCGGGTCGAAAATCGCGAGGCCTTCGGCCGCAAGATTTCGGAGTTCGATTCCATCCGCAAGAACATCGCGCGTTCGCGTATCGAAATCGAGCAGGCGCGCCTGCTTACGCTCAAGGCCGCCAAGATGATGGATGAGGTGGGCAACAAGGAAGCCCGTCAGGAAATCGCCATGATCAAGGTGATTGCCCCCGAGATGGCCCTCAACGTCATCGACCGCGCCATTCAGGCGCACGGTGCCATGGGCGTGTGCCAGGACACCTTCCTGGCCTCGGCCTGGGCGAACGTACGCACGCTGCGCATGGCCGACGGCCCGGACGAAGTGCA
>DJIE01000090.1 GCA_002433465.1 Salinisphaera sp. UBA6602 | reverse complement strand
AGCCGCCTGACCATCTTTCTCAACTATCGGGTAACCGACTACCAAAACCGGTTCATCGGCGTGACCGGCATCGGGCTGTCCGTTGACTCGGTTGCCAAGCTGATCGCCAGTTATCAGACCCGCTATGCCCGAGAAATCTATCTGACCGACCGCGAAGGCCGCGTCACCCTGCGTGGCCCGCGTTTCGAGGGCGCCGAGAATCTACGTGAACGCGCTGGCATGAGCCATATCGCCACCACGATCCTCGCCACGCCCAGCGCCTCGGTAAGCTACGAGAGCGCTCAAGGCCGGCGTGTGTACGTCAACAGCCGCCTGATTCCGGAATTCGACTGGTATCTGATCGTCGAGCAGGCCCAGTCCTCGGCCGAGGCACGCGTACTGGGTGCGTTGCTGCTCAATATCGGCATCGCCATCGCCATTGCCGCCCTGGTGGGCGCGATCGGCTGGTTCGCGGTGCGCAATTATCAGATGAGCCTGGAACAGATGGCCGGCACCGACCCCTTGACCGGCTGTACCACGCGCCGGGTGTTCGAGGCCATCTTCGATCAGGCGCGCAAGAACGCGTTGCGCAACCAGTCGCCATTGTCGCTGCTGGCCATCGATATCGACCACTTCAAGCACATCAACGACGCGTACGGCCATGCGGCCGGCGACCTCGTCCTCTATTCGCTGGCCGATACCTGCCGATCGCATCTACGCGATACCGATACGCTGTGTCGCTGGGGCGGCGACGAATTTCTCATTCTGCTCGTCGATTGCACCTTGTCCAACGCCCTGCACGTGGCCGACGCCATGCGTGCTGCCGTAGCCAGCCGTGCCGTGCGCCCCGGACAGGAGAGCATCGAATGCACGATCAGCGTGGGCGCAGCCGAGTACGAGCCGGGCGAAGAGCTTCGCTCGCTCGTCGCACGTGCGGATCTGGCGATGTATACCGCCAAACGGGACGGCCGCGATCAGGTGGCCAAGGCCTAGAGCGGCTTATACCAGTCGCGTAGGCGAACCTCGGTCGCCGGCTCGCGCCGGTTGACCAGCTCGCGAAAACGCTCGGTGTCCTGGCCGCGATAGTGATAGGGATAGACCACGGCCGGCGCAAAGTCGGCTACCGCATCCGCTGCCTCTTCGACGTCCATGGTGTAGGGCAGGTTCATGCAGACGAAGGCCACGTCGATATCCTTCAGGTCCCGCATTTCCTCGATGCCCTGCGTATCGCCCGAGATATAAACGCGCTTGTCGGCCAGGGTCAGCACATAGCCGTTGCCCCAACCCTTGGGGTGGTAGGCGTCGGCGCTGGGCGGCAGGTTGTACATGGGCACTGCATGAATACCCACGCCGGCATCGGTATGCACCTTCTCGCCGTTGTCCATGATCGTTTGTGCATGGCCGTAGCGTTCGCCGACCTCGTCGGCCACGGCCTGTGGCATGACCACGATCGCCTGGCGCAGATCCAGCCCGTTCAGCGTCTGCGGGTCCAGGTGATCGCCATGGCCATGGGTGAGCAGCACGATATCCGCGGTCGGCAGCCCGGCATAGGCCTCGGCGCCCTGGGTCGGATCCACGTAGATCGTCTGTCCATTCCAGTCGAGCACGAAGCTGGCATGCTGAATGCGATAGAGGGTGACGTCGCCATCAGCGGTGGCCACCAGCGTCTCGCCTTCAGGCGCGGCCCATGCAGTGGTCGCCAGGGCGAGCGCGGCGGCTGACAGTATCGATACGAACGTTTTCATGGATTCCCCTGCGGTGCACGGACAGACAGCGTAGCGCCAAATCCGACGCTTGCCACAAATGCCTTGCGCGGCCGAACTCGCATCGCTACGACACAGGGTTGGCTGACCGACGGCTGCGCAGCAGCGCCCGGCTTCGATAGAATGTGAGTATAGCCACGCATGCTCGTATCGAGACGCAAGATGTCGAAATCCCTGCAGGAACAGCTGCTGCAAGCCGGTCTGGCCAAGCCCAAGCAGGCCAAGAAGGCCCGCCGCGACAAGACCCGCGAAGCGCAGGCCGCCCGGCGCGACCCGAAGAAGGCCAAGGAGCAAGACCAGCTCGCCCGCGAGATTTCGGCCAAGGAAGCCGGCAAGCGCGACTACGACCGGCGCCTGAACGAACAGCGAAAGGCCCAGCGCGAGGCCCAGGAGCGCCAGCAAAAAGCGGTGCAGATCATCGAACGCAACCGGGTCGCAGCCGAAGGCGACAACGACCAGGCCGTGGCCTACAACTACAACGTCAACGGCAAGATCAAGCGGCTCATGGTCAGCGATACGCAGCGCAAGGCTCTGGCCGCAGGCCGCATGGCAATCGTGCGGTACCAGGGCAAGACGTCGCTGGTGAACGCGGACGTGGCCGAGCGGCTGCAGCCGTTAATCCCCAACCGCATCTGGCTTGCCACACCCGCCGATGACACGCCCGACCCCGACGATCCCTATGCCGACTACCAGGTGCCCGACGACTTGATGTGGTAAGCATGGCCGCACCCGCGTTGCCTATCGCAAGCCGGCACGCCGCCTCGCCTGCGCTGGGCGGCGCCTGTTGATGCCGGCTGACGTGGACGCCCTGCGCCGTATCGGTTGGCCGTTTGCAAGCCGGGCCGCAGACGGCGCCTGGGCCGACCTGCTGGCAGAACACCCCGCGGCAAGACCGGCCCGCGTGGTCGAACAGCACCGCAGCGGCTATATCGTCGCGGAAGACATCGACAACAGCTATGCGGTCGAATCCCTGCCCGACTGGCAACGACCACGCCTGCCCTCGGAGCAACGCCCGGCGGTGGGCGACTGGCTGCTCGTGAGCGGCGGCGACGATACCCACGCCCAGGCCGTTGCCCTTCTGCCGCGGCGCAGCACCATCAAGCGAAGCAGCGCCGGCAAGCACTACGGCCAACAGATCATCGCCGCGAACATCGATGTCGTATTCGTTGTTTCCAGCCTCGACGGCGACTTCAACCCGCGCCGTATCGAACGCTATCTGCTGCTGGTACGCGGCGGCGCGCGCCCGGTGGTAGTGCTCACGAAAACCGATATCGCCGAGGCACGCGAACCCGGGGCCGTGGAAAACGCAAAGGCAGCGCTGGCGACTCTGGACGTCGATGTGTGCACGCTCGACGCCACTGATCCGGCCAGCGTGGGTGCCCTGCAGCGCTGGCTGGCGCCCGGCATCACGGCCGTGCTCGTGGGCAGCTCCGGGGTCGGCAAGTCGACGCTCACCAACGGCCTGACCGGCACTCAGACCATGAAGACCGGCGCAGTACGGGCCAGCGATTCGCGCGGCCGGCATACCACGACCCACCGCGCGCTCATCCCGCTCACGGCCGGCGCCTGTCTGATCGACACGCCCGGCATGCGCGAGCTCAAGCCCACCGGCGAGGAGGATCTGGTCGAGGACGGCTTTGCCGATATCGAAGCACTGGCCACGCACTGTCGCTTTCGCGATTGCCGTCATGTGGGCGAGCCCGGCTGTGCGGTTCGCGCCGCGATCGACGCCGGCCAGCTCGACGCCGCTCGATTTGCGAACTACGAAAAGCTGCGCGGCGAGATCGCCCAGGCGGCCGACCAGCTCGCCCTGCGCGCCACGCGTACGCCCGGCGGTGCAAAAAAGCCGACCGGCGCCGGCAAGCGCGGCAAACGATCGCGCTGACTGCGACGCGGTAATGCGCGTTATCGGCCGCCTTCGGCAGGTTCGAATGCGCATCTTGGCTGCTCGCCCCCGAACGCTTCGCGCAAGCCATTGTTTCCATATGGGCCGGACGCCTGTAGCGCCGGAATTCACGTAGCGCGGTTGCGGGGGTACGGTACAAACGTTCTATAGTGCGGCGCAGGCCGAGATCGTCTTAACGATCGCCGGCTTGTTGGGGAAGCTCTGCATTACTTCTCGCGGTTCGCGTTCGAGTCTCACAGACGCCTTGCAGCGGCATCTGTGAGGCCTAACCGCTGAGCGGCCAATGCTTTGCGCGCTTGACCGGTGTCAGTGTTCGCTACCGTGC
>DJIE01000055.1 GCA_002433465.1 Salinisphaera sp. UBA6602 | reverse complement strand
TGTGCCCTGGGATCAGGCGCTGGATATCATCCTGCAGGCCAAGGGCCTGGGCATGCGCCGTGAAAACAACGTGATCACGGTAGCGCCGCTGGCCGAGATCGCTGCCCGCGAACAGGCCGAACTCGCCGCCCAGCAGGCCACGACCAACCTCGCGCCGCTGCGCTCGGAAATCATCCAGATCAACTACGCCCGGGCCGGCGAACTCGCCGCCCTGCTGCGCAGCACCACCGGCGAACTGTCGCTGCTCTCCGACCGCGGCCAGGTCACCGTGGACGAGCGCACCAACAGCCTGCTCATCAACGAAACACGCGACAAGCTCAACGAGATACGCAACGTCATCAACCGCCTGGATATCCCGGTCCGCCAGGTGCTGATCGAATCGCGCATCGTGGTCGCCAACCGGGAGTTCTCGCGTAACCTGGGCGTGTCGTCCTCGGCCACCGACAACGCCGCCTTCGAATCATCCAGCGGCGGCAACTATCTGGTCGACAACGGCTATACCATCAACCTGCCCGTCACCAACCCGGCCGGCACGATCACCACCAGCATTGTTGGCGACACCTTCAACCTGGATCTCGCCCTGTCGGCGCTGGAATCGGAAAATCGCGGCGAAATCATCTCCGCGCCGCGTGTGATCACCGCCAATGCCAAGGAAGCCAAGATCGAGCAGGGCGTGGAAATCCCCTACCTCGAAGCGGCCTCCAGCGGCGCGGCCACGGTCCAGTTCAAGGAAGCCGTGCTCGGGCTGACCGTCACCCCGCAGATCACGCCCGACGAGCGCGTGATCATGGATCTCTACGTCACTCAGGATACCCAGGGCGACACGATCGCCGTGCAGGGCGGCGGCAGCGTGCCGTCGATCAACACCCGCAGCCTGACCACCCAGGTGCTGGTCGATAACGGCGATACGGTGGTGCTCGGCGGCATCTACGAACAAGAGAACCGCAACCAGGCCGATCGGATTCCGATCCTGAGCGAGATTCCGCTGGTCGGCGGCCTGTTCCGTCGCACGCAAAGCCAGCGCGACAAGCGCGAACTGCTGCTGTTCGTCACACCCAAGATACTCAAGGACCAGCTATCGCTCGGCAACTAGCCGCACTGCGGGCCGAATGAGCCGATCGCGGTTACGATTTCAATATTTCTAGGGGGAATACATGTCGGGGAAAACCATTTACCAGCTGCTCGCCGTCACGGCGCTCGCGGCTACGCTCGCCGCCTGCGGCGGCTCCACGTCCGGCGGCGACGACGACAACGGCGGCGGTTCGTCGGGCGGCGGCTCGGGAAGCGGTGGCGGCACCAATGATCCCGGCACGCCCAACTCCAACCCACAAATCGGCTCGATCGACGGCTCGGGTCAGTTCCAGCCGGGTCGTATCGGTGTGGCTGACTCAACGCTACAGGCCGGCCAGAGCACTACGCTGACCGTTCGTCTGCGTAGCACCGATGGCAACAGCCTGAGTGAATCCACACAGGTTTTTTTCTCCTCGCCCTGCACCTCGACGGGCCAGGCCGATATCGCGCCGGCCGTTGCCAGCACCCAAGGGGGCATCGCGACAGCGACTTATACGGCCCTCGGCTGTGTTGGCACTGACACGGTCACGGCACGAACGAGTGTCGACAACACGACATTGACGGCCACTGCTGATATTCAAGCGGAAGCCGCAGAATTTGGCGCAATTGAGTTCGATTCCGTCTCTCAAGCTTTGATTGGCTTGCGCGGCACGGGCGCACTGCCGGAGCAGTCGACGGTCACATTCAGGGTCACGAACAGCACCGGTTCACCTTTGCCAAACCAGACCGTCAGCTTTTCGCTGAATACGAGCGTGGGCGGACTTCGTTTAAGCAACAGCTCGACGAGTACCAATAGCGAAGGGGTTGCAACCACGACCGTTACTTCAGGCACGGTTGCAACGTCTGTACGCGTAACCGCGTCGACCACGAGCACATCAGGCCAGCAGCAAAGCGCTCAATCCAGCGAACTGGCCGTGACGACGGGGCTACCGGACAACGATAGCTTTTCCCTAAGCGCGACGAAGCTGAACATCGAAGCACAGGAATTCGACGGTGTAACAAGCGAGATCACGATTCGCGCGGCAGACCGTTTCAATAACCCGGTTCCGGACGGTACCGCGATCAACTTTAGAACAGAAGGTGGCTCGATCCCCGGCAGCTGCGTTACGCAGGGTGGCTCTTGCAGCGTTACCCTCAGATCGCAGAGCCCCAGGCCAGCAGACGGCCGCGTCACTGTCCTCGCTACCGCCATTGGTGAAGAGTCATTCTCCGACACCTCGCCATCCAACGGCCGTTTCGACGAAGGCGAATTCGACATCGACGACGATCTGCCGGAAGCCTTTGTGGACTATAACGAAAACGGCGTACGCGATAGCAACGAGCCGTCGATAGACTTCAACAACAACGGCAGCTACGACCTTGGCGACGGCAGATTTACCGGGCTGCGATGCCAGCCGGGCGCCAGCGCTTCGGACGAACTCGAGTGCGCCACCGAATCGATCAATGTTCGGGACCAGGTCGTCATCGTCTTCAGCAACAGTAACCAAGTCATCCAGTTCAACCCTGCGTCAATCAGCCTGGATAGTGGCAATGTGCTGGTAAGTGTTTCTGTGGGCGGCCCCGACGGCCGGGTGCCACCGGCCGAAACGCAAATCCAGGCGACGACATCGGCCGGATCGATCGTCGGCCCTTCGAGTTATACTGTTCGCAGCACCTCGGCACGAGGGCCATTTATTGCGACCTTCGAGCTCGAGCCGGCAGACAATTTGAACGAACCCGCTAACGGGCAGTTGCGAGTGACTGTTACGACGCCACAGGGCGTGATAAGCCGAGCGTCCGCGCCGGTGTCGCAAAACCCGTAGTAGGATGAGCGGCGCGCCCTGGGCGCGCCGCTTTACTTGGTAGGATCGAGACGCGAGCTGCCTTGTGGGCAGATAACTGCGTTAAACTGCTCGCGAAATGATCCTGGTTGTTCTGGCTTGCGGCTGAATATGTGCCGGGCCCACCTATCCTCGTTTTCCGAGACCAAACTAAGATTACATGGCAGCAAACCCAAACATTTATCTCGTCGGCCCCATGGGCGCCGGCAAAACGACGATCGGCCGGCGCATCGCCGAAATCAAGGGCATGACCTTCGTGGATTCGGACCACGAGGTCGAAAAGCGCACGGGCGTCGATATCTCCTTCATCTTCGATATGGAAGGCGAGGACGGCTTTCGCAAGCGCGAACGCGAGATGATTGCGGAGCTGTCGGAGCAACCGAACACGGTCATGGCCACGGGCGGCGGCGCGATTCTGGATGAATCCACCCGCGACCTGCTCTCGGCCCGCGGCGTGGTGGTCTATCTGCAGACCTCGCTGGAACAGCAGATCGCGCGTACGCGCAAGGCCAACAACCGGCCGCTGCTGGAAGGCAGCGACGATGTCGAGGCCACCCTGGCCCGGCTCATGGAAGAGCGCGATCCGCTTTATCGCTCGATCGCCGATGTCGTGGTCGCCACCGGCGACCAGCAGGCACGCCGGCTCGGACGCGAGATCGTCGAGCAGCTCGAGGCCATCGGCACGGCGTGACGGCCCCGGCCGCCAATGCGCCGGCCTATGCCGGCTTCTGGATACGGGTATTCGCCTCGCTGGTCGACTCGATCCTGATCGCCTGCATCACCGCGCCCATCATGCGCCTGGTCTATGGGCCTGCGTTCTTTGCCGCTGAAGGGCCGTTGATCATGGGCCCGGCCCATGTGCTGGTCGTCTACGTGCTGCCCGCGGTGGCCGTGGTTATGTTCTGGATCTATCGCCAGGCCACGCCCGGCAAGATGATGTTGGGTATGCGGGTGGTCGATGCGCGCACCGGCGGCCGGCCTGGTAACGGCCAGCTGGTGATTCGTTACCTGGGCTATTTCGTTTCCTCGCTGCCGCTCGGCCTGGGCCTTCTCTGGGTCGCCTTCGACCGGCGCAAGCAGGGCTGGCACGACAAGATGGCCGGCACGGTCGTCGTCCGACTGCCCAGCGCTCGGGATCGACGCAAGCCCCAATAGCACGGGCGTGCCAACCCGCAGAAACCGCTAAACTGCCGAGACGCCACCGCTGAGGTTCCGCATGCGCCTTCATCAAATGCAGGATTCTGGCAACTGCTACAAAGTCCGCCTCACGCTCGCCCACCTGGGTCAAACGGCGGAGCTGATCGAAGTGGACATCCTCACCGGCCCGTCTCGAACCGACGAGTTTCTCGATCGGCTCAACCTCAACGGCCGCGTCCCAGTCCTCGAAGTCGACGATTCAACCGCGCTCCCCGAGTCGAACGCGATCCTGTGGTTTCTCGCCGAAGGGACACGTCTCGTCCCGGAAGACAAACTGGCCCGCGCAAGGGTGCTGCAGTGGATGTTCTTCGATCAGTACAGCCATGAACCCTACATAGCGACGGTGCGATTCTGGAAACACATTCTGGACGACGCCGAGGGGTTTGCGCGTCAAATCGAGGAACGCACCCCCGGCGGGTGCGCGGCACTCAGCGTCATGGATCGTCACCTGAGCCAAAACCGTTTCTTCGTCGGCGACTTCACCATCGCCGACATAGCGCTTTACGCCTACACGCATGTCGCGGGCGAAGGCGGGTTCGATCTCCAAGGTTATCCGAGCGTCAGACTCTGGCTGGCGGATGTCGCAGAACAAACCGGCCACATCGATATGGAGGCACGCAGCTGGTGAAACACGTCAAAGGTGTGGTGTTCGACCTGGATGGCACCCTGCTCGACACGCTCGAAACCCTTGCGGCCGCGCACAACCAGGCGCTTGCCGAGCATGGCTATCCCCCGCAGCCCGAGTCGGCCTATCGCTATTTCATTGGCAACGGCGCGCGCAAATGTGCCGAGCGCTCCCTGCCGGAAACGGCCCGGGACGACGCTACGATCGATGCCGTGACCGCGTCATTCAAGCGGATTTACGACGAGGCGTGGCGGGACGGCACGGAGCCTTACGCGGGCATCCCGGAACTCGTCTCTC
>DJIE01000214.1 GCA_002433465.1 Salinisphaera sp. UBA6602 | reverse complement strand
CGGCGGTATTTCCTGCGCGGTATCGGAATCCATGGGCAGCGTGGCGGCGAATATGTGTGTCGACCGCGAACGCTTCGTATGCGTTGGCATCGAGCTCAACGCAAGCCATCTGCGCGGCGCATCCAGCGGCACGGTACGTGCGCGTTGTACCCCTATCCGGGTGGGGCGCAGTACCCATGTATGGCAGACCGACCTGTTCGATGACCAGGACCGTCATCTGTGCGTATCTCGACTCACCGTCGCCGTGGTCGCCGCCGAGCGCGACTGAGAGGGCGCTCGAGTCTGACCGGCTGCGCAGGTAACGCGCGTTACGATGGGCTATAGTCGAAACAGATAACGCCACACAAGGAATCGTTTTGAAAGCATCGGATTTATTCGTTCGCTGCCTCGAGGAAGAAGGGGTGGAGTATGTTTTTGGCGTGCCGGGGGAAGAGAATCTCGATCTGATCGAGTCGTTGCGCGGCAGCGATATCGACCTGGTCGTCACCCGCCATGAACAGCATGCCGCCTTCATGGCGGCCACCTACGGTCGACTGACCGGGCGTGCCGGCGTATGTCTTTCCACGCTGGGGCCCGGCGCCACGAATCTGCTGACCGGCATTGCCTATGCCCAGCTTGGCGGTATGCCGGTGTTCGCCATCACCGGCCAGAAGGCACTGCGCGACAACCGCCAGGGCAAGTTCCAGCTCATCGACGTAGTCGATACGTTCAAGCCGCTGACGAAGTGGAACTATTCGATCACCGACAGCGGCGTGATCCCGCGCTGCGTCCGGCATGCCTTCAAGGTCGCGGAGGCCGAGCGACCCGGGGCCGTGCACCTGGAATTGCCGGAAGACATCGCCGGCGAGGAAATCGAACCGAGCGTGCCGCAACGGCGGGTGACGCTGCGTCGCCCCAACGCCGACGAACAGGCCACCGACCAGGCCGCGGAAATGATTCGCGCGGCGCGCCAGCCCATCATCATCTACTCGGCCGGAGCGAATCGAAAACGCATCACCGAACAGCTCCAGGCGTTTGTCGAGGCAACCGGCCTGTTTGCCATCGGCACCCAGATGGGCAAGGGCGTACTGGCGGACGACCATCCGCAGAGCCTGTTCTGCATGGGTATTCACAAGCACGACTACGTGCACAGTGCCATCGACGAGGCCGACCTGGTCATAACCCTCGGCTATGACGTGGTCGAATATCCGCCGTCGGTCTGGAACGCCGACAAGAGCAAGGACATTCTGCATATCGACTTCGTGCCGGCCGAGCCGGACGAGTATTACAGCCCGTCGCACGAGGTGCTGGGCGATATCTCCAATACGCTGCAGACCCTGCGCGCCCGCCTCGAGGGCACCCGCTTCGACACCCGCCGTCTGGCGCGCCTACGCGCGTATGTCGACACGCTGCTGCATGAAAGTGAACCGGCAGACAGCTATCCGCCCACGCCGCAACGCCTGGCCCGCGAAGTACGTCAGGTGATGGGGCGCCGCGACATCATCAGCCTGGATAACGGGATCTACAAGATATGGTTCGCGCGCATGTATCCGGCGTTTGAACACAACACGGTACTGCTCGACAACGCGCTGGCCAGTATGGGCGCCGGCCTGGCGGCGGCCATGGCCGCCAAGATGGTGCACCCGGACCGTCGCGTGCTGGCGATCTGTGGCGATGGCGGCTTCATGATGAACAGCCAGGACATGGAAACCGCGGTGCGCCTCGGCCTTGATCTGGTCGTGCTCCTGGTGCGCGACGACGGCTATGGCTTCATCAGCTGGAAACAGGCCGGGGCCGGCTTCGAGGATTTCGGCATGGGCTTCGGCAATCCGGATTTCGTTGCGTATGCACAGGCATACGGGGCCAGCGGCGTGCGTCTTGGCCCGGAGGACGCGCTTCACGATGTGCTCGAACAGGCCTACGCACAGGGCGGCGTCGTGCTGATTGACTGCCCGGTCGACTACAGCGTGAACAAGGAGCTGGACGTCGAGCACCATGTCGAGGCATCGGTGCTCGACGGATGAACGCATCCCTTTATCGCGGGATCGACGTACCTCGGCCGTACCGCTGCCCGCCTTGTGCGGGGGCGGGGGCTGCGTGCGCGGCCGGGATCGGTTAGCATAGCCGGCGCGCCGTCGTGGTGGAATTGGTAGACACGCTAGGTTTAGGTCCTAGTAGCCGAAAGGCTGTGGGGGTTCAAGTCCCTCCGACGGCACCATCGTTCGAAGCCGGCCAAGCGCTATGCCGGCTTTTGACCCGCCGCTTTTGCAGCCGGATCATCCCCTTACTCGTGCTGCTGGGTTGCCTAGTCGGCACCGCCCGCGCGGTAGAGCGTAGTCACTACGAGCGCACCGCGCCCGAGGGCAAGGCGTTCGTTGATACCGTACTGGACCTAGAACAGGCCATCGGTTCTTACAATTTCGCGATCACGGCCCGCAACGAAATCGGTGCGGCGATACGCCAACGCGGCCACAGTAATTCTGGCGATGCCACGATTGTCCATTTCTGCAATCTGGAGTACGCCCGTCGCCTGCTGACGATCGATCCCGGGTTTCTGCTTTACATGCCTTGTCGAGTCGCCGTATTCGAAAAGGACGCGCGTATCCATGTGGCCAGCTGGCTGTTACCGATCGATACCGAGCGGCCCGCCTTCAATGCTTTGGCGGTTGAGATCAACGGTCGTATCCGCGACATCGTCGATTCCGCCGTTGCGCCGATAACCGCACCGGTTCAGTCGACGCCGGACTAATCTGGCGCAGCATCTCGTAGGACGTGCCCACGCTAGGGCGTGGCAGCGTCGCCGTCGATCGCCCGCGCGTGGTAGTTCGACACCAGGCTATGGTTGACCAGATAGAGTGCGGCGGCACGCCAGGTGCGGTCGGTATTGCCGCGCATGTCCACCGAACCCCCTGCCACGGCCTTCCCGCGCTGGACGTCGTAAAGCGTGGCATTGATATTGATGATCAGGTTGCTGACTTTCTGTACCCAGCCGGTGAGTACCAGCTCGGCGCCTGCGGCCCGGCCAAGATCGATTTCGCAGCCGTTGCATTCATACAGATAGCGATAGCTTTGCCGAGCCTGAGCGATATCCTCATTGATCGGTGCGGCATCGACGAGGCGGAACTCTTCGCGGGCTGAAAGAGCGCGTTGCACGATCGCCTGGGTGCGCTCAAGACGGGCGACGTCGGCCGCCAGCGGACCATGGTTCATTTCGCCCTGCAGGCTGGAATCGACCATGTCGAAGGGCAGGATCAACAGCGTGCGGGGTTCGCCTGCGGTGCGGGCGTCGGCCATGCCGGCCCCGCATATCATTGCCATCAACACGGCGAGCAGTGCCTGCATGGCCTGCCTGCGCGCCGTGGTAACGGCCGGCTTGCACATCACGGCGTCTCCGGCGTGTGGCTATCAGTTGGCAGCAGCGTCATTCGGTCGAGTGTTTCGCCACGGCCGTCGCCGGCGGGCGTGCGCGCGCGCAGCTCGAGCACGCCGCCCGGCACCGCATCGGAGATAACGAAGGTGTAATGCCGCTTGACCGCATCGGCCATCTTTTCGCGATGGCCGCGCTCGTCGGCGTAGGGTTCGAGTTCGATACGCTGAACGGCGACCTGTTCCCCGCCATAGTCGGCGGTATCCTCGGTCACCGACGCTGAATCCTGCAGGGCGAACTTCACCCGCCGCTGAAAGTAGCGCCAGCTGCCGCCGGTCTGCTGGGCAAGCGTGGACACGTCGTTTTGCAGAAACATCATGATCACCGGATTGCCGCGGGCGTTATCGACTTCCGGCATATAGCGATGACGCTCGTCGCTGAGGAAGTCGATGGCTACGTGCTTGCCGGCCTGGTCGCTGCTATCGATGTTCAGCAACACCCTGTCGTCGTAATCTCGTTCGCTATCCTCGTGTTCACGGTGGGCAAAGGCGTAGGCGAGAGTCGCGGGCGCCTGTACGTCGTTCAGGTGATCGGTCATGAACAGCAGCCGGTTCGCCTGCGAGAAGTCGCGCTGTTCGGATGCGTCGCTGTCGGTCTTCGCTGCCGCCGACGCGGCCGTGCAAGCGAGCACGAGCAGCAACATCCACGAATATCGCAGGGTTCGGCCAAGGCGTGTATGCGGTTCAATCATCGTCGTCTTCCGGCATCTGACGATCGACGTCGCGCAGGGGCACGCGGGGGACGCCGTAGTCGTCGAGAATTGCATCGATCGCGTCGCGATTGTCGTCGATGAGCCCTTGCACGGTATTGAGCCAATCGTCGTTGCCGTAGCGCACGCCCATGGAGACGGGGAAATCGAACATCGGCCCGTCGTCGCGGGCGAACGGCACGACCGCGATATCGACGCTATCGATCTTCTGGGCGTAATAACCGGCGATCGGTCCCCATACCACGGCGATATCGATATCGCCGTTGACGAGGTCCTTTGCCACCATATCCGCGGGGTCGACGTCGTAACCGCCGGACTGGGCGCGGTAGCTCACGATCTGACCGATCATGCCGTGCTGAATAATCCAGTCCCCTGGCGGCGAGCCGGTGAATACACCAATCCGCAAGTCGTCTCTTTGTGCCTGGGGCAGGCCGAGCAGGTCGTCCGGGCGTTCGATCGTATCGAGACCGTGGCCCTTTAGATAGGCCAGGGTATAGGTCGAGCGGTAATAGGGCCGCGTGGTCTTGCCCACTTCAAATGCGCTGCCCACGCTGATGATCAGATCGCAGGCATAGCGATTCTCTTCGGCAATCCAGCGCTTGAGGGTATTGCGGCCGAAGCCCATCTGCTCCGGCATCCAGGTGTATTCCACGGGCACGCCGAGTTTGGCGCCGAACAGGGCGGCAATACGGTTCTCGAAGCCTTCGCCCGCTTCATTGGAAAAGGGCATGTTGCTCGGGTCGGCACAGACCCGTAGCGCGTCGGCGGCAGGGTTTTCGACGCTGCGCGTACGCTGTGCCAGCGCCGGCATGGCTACGCCCAGCGCGAGCAGGGCGACGCCCACGTTGCGCCGTAGTCGGGGGGAGAATGGTATGCGGGTATTCATCAGGTCTTTCCATCGGCGGTCGTTTGGGTTGGGGCGGCGCCGGGCTCGGCCGGCCAGGTCTGGCGGAACTCGTTGCCCTTGTTGTCATGAACCTGCGCGCCGAGATCGCCGGCCGCGTCTCGGGCGACATCGAACTGCAGGCTCGGGTTGGCGCTTAGCGAAAAGGTCATCGTCGACTCCAGCACCAGGGCGTCGCCCTTGCGCAGGGTGATGGCATCGACGAAATGGGGCGGCTCGACCAGCCGGGTAAGCTGGTCCATCTGCAGCCCCGTGATGTTCGGGTGCCGGATCATGAGCTGGCTTCGTGTTTCGTCGCTGCCGTCGACGCGTACACGGCGAAGCCGCATCTGGCCCATGTTATTGCGGGCCGCGTCCAGATCGCGGCCGATCGGGGCGGAGCAGCCGCCGCTGGCTTTCACATAGCGTTTCACCATATATAGCTGGCCATCGCTGCTCTCGGCGAGCACCCGTATATAGGTATAGGAATTCACTCGTACGCGCAGGGCGAGGGTGGCCGAACGCGCTGCGGGGCCGAACTCGAAGGCGGCCGACATCGGCACCGGATTGTTGTCGATCACGAGCCAGAGCTTGTGGATCGGCGACGCTTCGGTACCGGCGCGCTGATCGGTAATCGTGATCGGTACCACCGCCGGGTCTTCGGCACGGTAGGGGGCATCGAGCGTAACCACGTCCTGGCCATCGGCAATCGCGCGATCGCCGAAATACTCGACACGCAGGCTCTTCCAGGCCGCTTCGTCCTGGTCGCGCCGTTGTACGTCCGCCACGGCCGTACTCATAAGGGCAAGCAGACATAGGCCCGCGAGCCATAGCATGGCCGTGCTCGCACGGGCGCGCGTGGGCGCGACGTCTGTATGCGCAGCGTTGTAGCTGGGCTTGATCGTCATTGCCACTCCAGTTCGGTATAGGCGGCCGTGACATTACGCACGTGATAGTCGTCGAACAGCAGCCAGCGATCACGCTCGCCGCGCGCGACGTGCGTGGTGGTATAGGCGAGGTCGTAGCCGTCATCGATCGAGCTTTGGACCTGGTCGCGGATTGCCTCCAGGTAACGCGTCTGGGGTGCCAGCATCGCGTCCAGCCCTTGCCCGACCGGGCCGTGACCCGGCACGACATGGACCACTTCGCGGGCCCGGGCGTCGAGCGACGCCGTTACATCCAGCCAGCCGGACAGGGTGGCATCGATCGCCGGCACGCGGTCGACGAACAGCAGATCGCCGGTGAACAGCGTATGGCTGGCCTCGTCGAATACGGTGAGATCGTTATCGGTATGCGCATCGGCCCAGGCGGTCAGCTCCAGGGAGCGACCGCCCAGATCGAGTCGCATGCGCGAGTCGACCACGTCGTCAGGCATGACGATCCAGCCGTCGCTGACAGCCACGCCCAGCGTACGCTCTGCGCGCTCGAGATAGGTCATACGCCGTGCGGCCAGGGCGTGGGCGAAACCCGCAGCCGCGATATAACGCGCGTCGGTATCCGCGAAGGCGGCGTTGCCGAAGACGTGATCCGGGTGCATATGCGTATTGACGACGTAGCAGACCGGCGTCGACGTACGCACCTCGATCGCACGCCTCAACGCTCGGCCAACGTATGGGCTGCCACCGGTATCGATCACGGCAACACAGTCCGCGCCGATCACGAAGCCTAGATTCGCGATATCACCGTGGTTGCGATCATCGGCCTCGGCCTGCAGGCCCGAGTGGACGAATACGCCGTCCGCGATCCGGTCCACCTCGAATGCAGGCCTCGTCTGTGCGGTCGCCGCAGCGGTACTGGCGAGCATGGCAAGACCTGCCAGGCGAATCCGCAGACACGATCGCACGACGGCCGGTCAGCTCTTGTCGTCCATCGGCTTGGGCCTGCCGGCCGGCAGTTCGCCGTCGGAGCGGGCTTTGAGAAACGCCCAGATGTTCTGCACGTTGTTCATCACGTCTTCGTTGTTCGCCCAGGCCGGCATCACGCTGTACTGGCCGGTGGTCGAATCCAGTCGCGTCACGCCGCCCGCCACGGCGGCGGTGAATCGTCCCTGGTTCATGCCCTTGAGGCGTTTGACGAGACTGGGGGCGAATGTACTGCCTTCCGCGTTCTGGGCATGACACTGCGCGCAGTGGCTGCCGAACTTTTCGTAGCCGACCATGACGTTCTTGCTGACCTTGCAGTCGCTGCCCGCACAGTCGACCTGGTAAAGCTCGCCGTCGTCGGCGGCCTGCTCACGCGAGTGAGTCGAACCGCTCGACTTGCTCGCGCTCGTATCTGCGGCCTGCGATTCGTCTTTCTTGCTACTGTCGCCCGAATAGCCGTATTCGGCGCCCATGCTGCTGTAATCGTTCACGATCGGACCATCGTCGGCACCCACCGCGGCTGTGGCCAGTCCGAGGCCAGCCAGGGCGACGAGCGATACGACGATCGTCTGGCGATTGGGGATCATAGGAAACTCCTCGATTGCACCTTGAGCCGCTTCGCGGCCAAGAAAAAGCCCGTATCCGTCGAGCGCCAAGCAGAACGGATACGGGCAGGTAAGGCATACCAATACGCGTTACTTGGACGCGACTTTTTCGCTGGTACGCGCTTTTTCGGCGACGGCGTCGGGCAGGGTGAATACGGTCAGAACACCGCCCAGCTGGGTGAAGTTCTTCAGATCCTTGTAGCCACCCACGGCCCCCAGGCCGGCGTTCGGGTCGGTCAGGCCGGCGGCCATGCCGATACCGGCCCAGCCGCCAATACCGGAGAGCACGCCGATATACTGTTTGCCGTCATATTTCCAGGTGTTGACGTTGCCGATGATCCCCGACGGGGTCTTGAAGCTGTAAAGCTCCTCGCCGGTCTTGGCATCGATGGCCTTGAGATAGCCTTCCAGCGTGCCGTAGAACACCACATCGCCGGCGGTGGCCAGGGCGCCGCTCCATACCGAGAAGCGCTCGGGTACCGACCACTTGATCTCGCCGGTGGTGGCATCAAAGGCGATGAATGTGCCCATCCGCTTGCCTTCGAACTCCTTGACCGGATTGACGATATCGTTGGGGCCCGGGTACATGGCCACGGTGGAGCCCACGTACGGCTGGCCGGCGGTGTAATCTACCTTCGACGGCTCGTAGTCCATGCACACGTGGTTGGTGGGCACATAGAACAGACCGGTCTTCGGCGAATAGGAGGCCGGCTGCTGGTCCTTCGAACCCAGCGCGGCCGGGCAGATATTGGTGACGTTCTGGTTGACCTTGCCATCGGTGGAGTATTCCGACACCAGCTTCGGACGGCCCGTCTCCATATCGATTTCGCTGGCCCAGTTCACGGCCGGGTCGTATTTCTTGGCGACCAGCAGCTCGCCGTTGGTACGGTCCTGTGTGTAGGCAAAGCCGTTGCGATCGAAGTGGACGACGAGCTTGCGCTGCTTGCCATCGATCTCCTGGTCCACGAGGATCTTTTCATTGACGCCGTCGTAATCCCATTCGTCGTGCGGCGTCATCTGATAGAGCCATTTCGCCTCGCCCGTATCCGGGTCGCGGGCGAACAGGGTCATGGAATACTTGTTGTCGCCGGGCCGCTGGGTCGGGTTCCAGGTACCCGGGTTGCCGGTGCCGTAGTAGAGCAGGTCGAGGTCGGGGTCATAGGTGAACCAGCCCCAGGTGGTGCCCCCGCCGATCTTCCACTGGTCGCCTTCCCAGGTCTTCAGGCTGGAATCCTTGCCGACCGGCTTCTGGGTGATCGCGTCGATGGTCTTGTCCGGGTCGATGAGCATGGTGTCATCCGGACCGGTGCTGTAGGCACGCCAGGCCAGCTTGCCGTCGTCGATGTTGTAGGCGGTCAGATAACCGCGTACACCGAATTCGCCGCCGGAAATGCCGGTGATGACCTTGTCCTTGACCACAAGCGGGGCGTTGGTAGCGGTCTGGCCCTTGCTCGGATCGCCGTTCACGCTCTTCCAGATCACCTTGCCGCTGTCGGCATCAAGCGCGACCAGCGTGGTATCGGCCTGCTGGAGAAATATCTTGCCGTCGCCATAGGCCAGCCCGCGATTGACGGTATCGCAACACATTACCGGGATGACGCGCGGGTCCTGGACCGGTTCGTACTTCCACTTGATGGCGTGGGTTTCCAGATCCAGCGCGAATACCTTGTTGGGGAAGGGCGTCGATATATACATCGTGTCGCCTTTGACCAGCGGCCCGCCTTCGTGACCGCGCAGCACGCCGGTCGAGAATGTCCAGGCCGGTGCAAGCTGACCGGCGTTTTCGCTGTTGATCTGATCGAGTTCGCTGTAGCGCTGGCCGTTGTACTGGCCGCTCCACATGATCCAGTTATCGGGGTTCTTCTGCATTTCGACCAGGTCGGTCGATTGCCCTTGACTGCTCTGAGTGGCCGAGCCGTTGTTGTCTTTCTCAGCCTTCTCGCCTTGGGCAAAGACGAGACCGGACCCCAGCAGCGAGGACACGGCTAGCGCAGCCGTTGCCAGGCGTAGCGTCCCTATGGCGGGTTGTAGTTTCACGACGTTTCTCCTCCGTCACGTAATTTTTATATGGCATCGGCCATTGTTTTTTGTACGGATCAGGCCGTGCCGAGCGGGGCCTGTACGAACGGTGCGTCCGGTCAATCCCCTCACGTTTTCGATAGCACGGCGCAACGGTGGCGTCAACGGATTCGAAGAACTCGAAACGCGTGTTGCAAGTCATTTTTTCCCGATCCTGATGGGCGGGATCTTTTCCCGACCGAGCCGAACGCCCGCGCTGCAACAGCTGTGAAAAAAGTCCGCGATCCGGACAGATGCATGTCACGCACATGCGTTCGTTTCCCACATACGCCTAATTCACCATAGGAGTGCCTTCAAAGCGCGGACCCGGATCGGCTCCCAGCGCGCTGCGGCGCAGCATAAACCGTCGTTTTACAGTGGTTTGAGTAAGACCAAGGTCTATGAAAAAAGGCTGTCGAATCGCCCGAAAAGCCTCAGTCGCGCGTGCCGGTGCTCGGCTCGATCAGGCATTGCTGCGCCGCCTGCGCCTTGATGGCAGCCAGTCGATTTCGACTCTCACGGGCGATCGAGCCTTCACGCAAAACCTCGGGGCGCTCGCCAGCGGCATTCTGGCCACGCTGGTAGGTATCAAGGGTGACGTACTCGTCATAGGGCAGCCGATCGGCAATGTAGTCGATGCTGCATGAGCATTTGTAGAGCGTGTCGTAGTTCTCGCCACCGAGGCGATTCATGCACTCGTAGGCATATTCGACCCGGGCCTGTGTCGGGTAGTCATGGGCGGGGGTTCTATCGGCGAGCGCCGGCAGCGGCAGGCACAGCCCGCCCGCGGCCAGCAGCGGCAGCATGTATCGCATCGGTCTCCTCCATAATTATTTTTGTATAGGTGCCGGCTTACATTGCACCGATCCGGGCCAGGGGCGCAAACGCGACTTGGCCGCCCCGTATGGCAAAGCAGGCGCGTTCGAACCGCAGACCGCGACGTGTAGATACACCATGGCCGTCGCTCGCCTGCGGCCGCCCGCTAGCCCGGCGCTTAGACGGCGTCGCTCAACCGATAGCCCACGCCGCGTACGGTACGAATGAGCGATTCCCCGCCCACTTCGGCGAGCAGCTGGCGAAGCCTGTGCACGTGGCCGCGCAGGGCGGCTTCCGACGCCGGCCGGCACTCCGGCCAGACCGCGTTCTCGATGGTTTCGCGCAGGACGATGTCGGGATGCGCCTGAACCAGCAGTTCCAGGATGCGGTAGCTCGTCGGGGCCAGTGGCACCGTTTCGCCGGCACAGTGGGCAACGCCCAGATCGGGGTCGAGCTGGAGGGCCGCGCTACCGACCGATTTGAGCCGCCGTCGCTTGTAATGCACCGCCGACTCGAGACGGGCATAAAGGTCTGGCAATTCGTTGGACGCCAATACGCAGTTCTCGATATTGGCGATCGGCTCGCGGGGCGCCCGGTCGCTGCCGGTGAGTACAAGGATGGGCGGGCCGGAACCGAGGCCGGCACGCAGGCGGCTGCATAGCCCGTCCCCATCGACCCTTGGCGGGTCGGGATCGAGAATGACCGCATCGTAGCGATGTGCATCGCAAAGGCGAATTGCCAAGGCGCCATCGGAGGCGAAATCCGGATCGTCACCCCGACTGCTCAGATAATCGCCGATATCGATCGCCCGGCGATCGTCGGACTCGATGATCAATACGTCCATCGTCACGTTTTGCCTTAATTGATATCCAGCAGCGATACGCTCTAAGACATCGTTCCGGCACAAAGGTTTAACGCTAGAGGCGAATAAAATTGATGAATCGACAAAGGGCGTGCCACAAACACGAAGGGCGGCCGCAGCCGCCCTCGTGCATACCGCCACGTGCTATGCGCTCATCAGCTGTTCAAGACGAATCGGCAACTCGCGAATTCGCTTGCCGGTGGCATGGTGCACGGCGTTGGCAACCGCTGCCGCCATTCCTGTCACACCGATCTCGCCGATGCCACGCGCGCCAAACTCGTTGAAGGCATAGTCCGGGTGGTCGAGCAGAATGACATCCACCGAATCGGGCTGATCGGCATGTACCGGAACAAGGTATTCGGCATAGTTGTTGTTCACCGGTAGCCCCGAGCGTTCGTCGTACTCGGTGGCCTCGAACAACGCCATGCCGATACCCATCGCGATCGCGCCTTCGACCTGATTCGCCGAGGTCTTTTCGTTGATGATCTGACCCACGTCGATAGCGCTGACCACACGGGATACCCGCAGGCGGGAGATGCCCGGATCCCAGCGAACCTCGACGAAATGGGCACCGAAGGAGCGGAAGGAATATTCGCCCTGGGGGGCGCCCGGGGTGTGGGCCTCGCCGTCGGCGTTGGCCAGCTTGAGCTGCCCGAGTACGTCGGTATAGGCGACCGATTTGCCATCACCGTCGCTGAGCTTACCGTCGTCGAAGCTCAGATCGTCGGCCTTGGCGCCTGCAAAGGCGCCGCCGTCGCCGATGGCATAGCTCTTCAATGCTTCGATGGCCGATCGCGTGGCTTCGGCAATGGCGGGCAGGGTGGTGGCCGTGGCCCAGGAACCGCCCGACACCGGGCCGCTCGGGTAGCTCGAGTCGCCCAGCTCCACCTCGATCTTGTCGAGCGGAATACCGGTGATCGAGGATACCGCCTGGGCCACGATCGTGTAGGTGCCGGTGCCGATATCCTGGGTTGCACAGGAGGCATACGCCGTACCGTCGGCACGCAGCGAAACCCGCGCATCGCAGTTCATCTTCAGCGCTTCCCAGTTGCAGGCGGCCATGCCCCAGCCGATGATTTCGTCGCCGTCGCGCATCGAGCCGACCGCGTGATCGCGCTTCGCCCAACCAAATTTCTCTGCGCCCTTATCGAAGGCCTCCATCAGGTGGATGCTGGAGAAGGGCAGATCCATGCTCTGGTCGCGCTCGGTGTAGTTCGCCTTGCGAAACTCGAGCGGGTCCATGTTCAGCTTTTCGGCCATTTCATCCATGGCTGATTCCAGCGCGAACAGTCCGGGCGCTGCCCCCGGGGCGCGCATGGACGTCGGCGTACCGTGATTGGCGCCGATGGTCGCATGGCTTACGCGCAGATTTTCGCAGTCGTAGAGACTCTTCGTGCAGCTGCCCGTGCTTTCCACATAGGTATCGACCATCGACGTGGTGTTGATCGAGTCGTGGGTGAGGGCGGTGAGCTTGCCGTTGTCGTCGGCGCCGATACGAATCTGCTGCTGTGTGGGCGGGCGATGCCCGGTGGTGGTGAACATCTGCTGGCGGGGCACGACCAGCTGCACCGGCCGGCCGACCTCGCGGGAGGCGGCCGCCGCGGCGATCGCATGCGGCCAGATCCAGAGCTTGCTGCCAAACCCGGACCCGATGAACGGTGAGCGCACCTCGACACGCTCCGGCGCCAGGCCGAACACCTTGGCCATGACGTTGCGCGCGAAGATCACCCCCTGCGACGCTTCGTAGAGCACCAGGTCGCCGTTTTCCCAGCTCGCCGTGCTGGCATGCATCTCCATGGGGTTATGCGTTTCCATGGGCGTGACATAGGTGACGTCGATACGGTTGGTCGACGACTCGTAGGCGCTATCCGGATTGCCACGGCTGTGGCCGCTGGACTTGGCCGTTTTGGGCTCGCCGCCGCGCTCGAGCGCCTGACTGAGCGTGGCGATCGGCTCGGCGTCGGCGCTGTAATCGACCTTTACCGCATAGGCGGCCGCCCGGGCGTTGGCGAACGTATCGGCGACCACCAGCGCCACGAACTGGCCCGGGTAGTAAACCTTGCCGTCCTCGAACGGCAGACGGGTTTCGTCCACCTTGTTTTCCTGGGCAAAGCTGCTCGGGGTGCGATACAGATCAGGGAAATGGTCGTGATGGAAGATATCGATCACGCCCGGCATCTGTTTCGCTTTCGACAGATCGATATGGTCGATCGTGCCGCTGGCTACGGTGCTGAACACGCCATAGGCATAGGCCATGTTCGGCAGATGATGATCGGCGGCGTACATCGCTTCGCCGCGCAGCTTCTGCGGGCCATCGATACGCGGCTTGGACGCACCGATGATCTTGGCTTGAATCTTGTCGGTCATGATGGGTTGTCCTCTACGCTCGGGCCGCGGTGGCGTGGGTCAGGCTACGTACGATCGCCTGCTGGCCGAGCGGAATCTTGAACGCGTTGTGTTCGTAGGGCGTGGCGCCCTTGAAAGCGATCTCGGCGGCCTTCTTGAAGCTTTGCTCGGTGGCGGGCTCGCCGATCAGGGCCTGCTCGGCCTCGCGGGCACGCCAGGGTTTGGTGCCGACCCCGCCCAGCGCGATTCGGGCATCCCGAATGGTGTTGCCTTCGGTGGCCACGATCACGCCGCTGGACGCCAGCGCAAACTGGTAGGACGCCCGATCGCGCAGCTTGAGATAGGTGGAACGACTACCCTCGATAGGCGCATCGAGCACGACGTGGGTGATCAATTCGTCGACGTCCAGCGCATGCTCTTTCTCCGGCGAATCGCCGGGCAGCAGATGAAAGTCGAGGAAATCGATTTCGCGTTCGCCGTTTGGCCCCGTCACGAGCACTTTTGCGCCGATGGCCGCCATGGCCACGCACATATCGGACGGATGCGTCGCAATACACTGTTCGCTGGTTCCCAGCACGGCATGCACGCTGCGGTTATGGCCGCCGATCGCGGCACAGCCGGACCCTGGCTCGCGCTTGTTGCAGGCCGATACGCCGTCACGGAAATAGGGGCAGCGCACGCGCTGCATCACGTTGCCGCCGGTCGTTGCCTTGTTGCGCAGCGAGGTCGAAGCCCCCGACAACAGCGCTTCGGAGAGCACCGCGTATTTTTCGACCACCGTCGGGTGATAGGCGAGATCGGTATTGCTGACCATCGCACCGATCTTGAGCCGGCCGTCGTCGAGTGCTTCGACGTCGTAAAGCGGCAGACCGTTCACGTCCACCACGCGCTCGGGCTGCATGATGTCGATCTTGACCAGGTCGAGCAGGGTGGTGCCGCCGGCCACGAAGGACGAGGCCTGGCCGGCATGGGCGGTCACGGCCGCATTCACGCTATCGGCTTTCTGATATTCGAAATTTCGCATGGCCGCCTCCTAGACCTTGCCGCGGGTGGATTGAACCGCCGCGAGGATGTTCTTGTAGGCGCCGCAGCGACAGATGTTGCCGCTCATGGCTTCGCGCACGGCGTCGTCGCTGTCGCCGATATGCGA
Source organism: Salinisphaera sp. UBA6602 (assembly GCA_002433465.1). GTDB lineage: Bacteria > Pseudomonadota > Gammaproteobacteria > Nevskiales > Salinisphaeraceae > Salinisphaera. The sequence goes on along the minus strand of DJIE01000214.1, from coordinate 2,110 downwards.
ACTGTTCAGCACGTAGGTCGCGGTCATCATCTGGCCTGCGGTGCAGTAGCCGCACTGATAGGCGTCTTCATCCAGAAACGCCTGCTGGATCGGATGCAGCTCGCCGTTTTCGGACAGGCCTTCGACGGTAGTGATCTCGTCGCCGTCGTGCATCACCGCGAGGCTCAGACAGGAGTTGATGACCGTGCCGTTGACGTGCACGTTGCAGGCGCCGCACTGGCCGTGGTCACAGCCCTTCTTGGTGCCGGTCAGGTGCAGTTGTTCGCGCAGCAGATCAAGCAGTGTGGTCCAGGGATAGACCTCGACTTCACGGCGCTGGCCGTTCAGTTGGAGGGTAATGGAACAGGCGGAAATCCCACCTGCAGCGGTAGATGTTTCGCTCATGGCAGCCTCACGGTTTGGGAGTCTTCGGCTGCCTGTTCTGTGCAGGATCGCCGAAAACTTCAGGCATTAGGTGCGCTGTCCGTGCGCTTAGGGGTACGACTGCCACGTCGGAAAAAACGTTCAGCTGATGGGCCGGAAGGAACCGGAAGGGGCCGACAGGTTTGTGCTGGGCCCTTCAACCGCAGCCCGCGAGGCACCGACCACTGATCGGCACCGCGCCGGCCTCAGGCGTCTCGGCGATCCTCCGGTCGGTCGATGTCCTGCAGCACACCAACATCATCAACCTCGACTTCGGTGACTGGGCCCGCGCTGAACAAGGCTTGCGCGCCGCGATCGCCGTCGAGTGCCATTACCTGAGAGCGGTAGCAACTACCGATGCCTCGCGGATGACCAAGCTGCCCGACATGGCGCGGCACCACCAGCCGCTCCTGGCGGATTTCAGCGGCAATGCCACAGATGGTTTCGCGGCGGATATAAGGCATGTCGCCAAGCGCGACCAGCCAGCCCCGCTCGGCCGGATACTGCGCAATGGCCTGCGCCAGGCTGTGGCCCAGACCGTTGCTGCGCACCGTAAAGACCTCGGCACCGAACGAACCGGCCCGCTGATCAAGCCAAGCGCGCAGCGCAAGATTATCCTCGCGGGTGACCACCACCAGTCGCTCCGTGATCCCTGCCAGCGACTCGAGCGTCGAGGCCAGCACGCCGGGTGCAGCAGGCGTATCACGGCTGGGCGCGAGCAGCTTGTCTTGATCGACAAGCTCGCGGTAACGGCTGCCCTGCCCGGCTGCCAGCACCAGCGTGCACAGCCCCATGATCGGCTCAGGCATATACAGGCTCCTTTGCGGTGGTTCCGCCCCAGCCGCGGCCTCGACTACATGGCTGCCCGAACTCTTGGCTGCATCTTTTGAACATCTCACCCTCGAAAACCGCAGTGCAGACACAGGCGCGTGATGCACCCGTTGGCTCTTTGGACAAGCGCCAGCCTTAGAGGTGGCAGAGCCCGACGAAGCAGAACTGACGGGTCACTCTAATCACATTCAACCGGCTGGAACGACGGTGTAAGATGCGCCGCTTTTGCGGGCATCGCCCGGATAAGCTTTGCTGTAACGAGCAAGTCGTCCAGAGAGACAACCCCAACGCATCATCGACCGGCAAGAAGAGGAATCAAAATGCTGGAGAAGCTGTTCCAACTCAAGGCGCACAACACCACGCTGCGCACCGAGATCCTCGCCGGTCTCACCACCTTCCTGACGATGGCCTACATCCTCTTCGTCAACCCGAGCATCCTCGCCGAAACCGGCATGGATCACGGCGCGGTATTCGTCGCCACCTGCCTGGCCGCGGCCATCGGCTCGGCGATCATGGGCCTGGTCGCTAACTACCCGATAGCGCTGGCGCCGGGCATGGGCCTGAACGCCTTCTTCACCTACACCGTGGTGTTGACCATGGGCTACACCTGGCAGACCGCGCTGGGTGCGGTATTCCTGTCCGGTGCGATCTTCTTTCTGCTGTCGATCTTCAAGATCCGCGAGTGGATCATCCACAGCATTCCGCTGGCGCTGCGTTCGGGCATCGCGGCGGGTATCGGCCTGTTCCTGGCGATTATTGCGCTGAAGAACGCTGGCATCGTCGTCGACAATCCGGCCACGCTGGTCGGCCTGGGTGACCTGACTGCCGGCGGCCCGCTGCTGGCCTGCCTGGGCTTCTTCCTGATTGCCGCCCTGGC
>DJIE01000111.1:20578-22395 GCA_002433465.1 Salinisphaera sp. UBA6602 | reverse complement strand
GGCTTGGGCACGCTACGCTCTCACGTCCTTGTCAATCGCGAGCAAAGCACGCCGGCGCGACCGCGACAGGTTGTGCAGAGCTTCCCGAGCGGACGGGGCCAATGCCGGCGCATCGGCGATCGGCTGGCTCTGAGCGTCCGCCGCAACCACGTGGTTTTCGCCGGCGCGCACCTGCCAGGCGCTGGCAAAGCGCTGCTGATCGTTGCGGCTTTCGATATCGTCGACGTACCACCATTCGGCCTGCATGCGCTCGCGCGTGATATCCAGCAGCAGATAGCCGCGTTGGGTCAACTCGACATATTTCATATGCGGGTTCTGGCTCAAGAGCACAGGGCGGGTGTCGTTGCTGTCCCTCCCTGGCGAGGTGACGGATGTCGTCACAAACTCCACGCCCATCGACCCCATGCCGGTTTCCGGATCATAGGCCGTGGCGTCGTTCGGGTCTTCGGTGATATCCAGCGCCCAGGAGCTATGGATATCGCCCGTGAGTACGACCACGTTATCGATGGCCAGATTCGGGGCGGCCTGGCCGCCGCGGATGATATCCCATACCTGCTCCCGCGCCCGCGGATAGCCATCCCACTGATCCGAATTGATGAATACGCCGCCCTGGCCGCCGGGGTTGGCGGTATTGCTGGAATTGGGTGCGCCCTGGCGCTTGAGCTGGCCGAACATCACCTGCTGGCCGAGCAGCTTCCAGCGCGCCTGGGTCTGTTGCAGGCGCTGCGCCAGCCATTGGCGCTGGGCATCGTCCATCAGGGTTCGCTCGTCGTTGGCGTAATCGCCCGTATCGGTGAATCCGTTCTCTGCGTTGCCTGCCAGCTGCTCGTCGCGGCCGATCAGGCGGGTATCGAGCATGGACAGCGACACCAGATCGCCGATCTCGAAGCCGCGGTAAATACGCTCCGGGTTATCCGGATCGGTTTCGCGGATGGGCAGCCATTCGTAGTAGGCCTGGATCGAGGCGGCCTCGCGCGCGCTCCACGGGCCTTCGCCGCGGTCGGGGTCGTGGTTCTGGGCGCCGTCGCGCCAGCTGTTGTTGGTCGATTCGTGGTCGTCCCAGACCGCGATCATGGGATGCTGGCGATGCAGCTCCTGCAGGTCGACATCGGTCTTGTAACAGGCATGGCGCGTGCGATAGTCGTCGAGGCTGACGATCTCGTAGGGCGGTTCCGGGGCACGTCCGAGCGGGCGGCCGTCACCGTATTCGTCCGGATTTTCTGCCTCGGAGACACCCCGGCCCGGGTATTCGTAGAGGTAGTCGCCCAGATGCAACACCAGGTCCAGATCGGCGCGTTCAGCCACCCGGCCATAAACGTTGAAGAAACCGAAGGGATAGTTCGAGCAGGACAGCACCGCCATGCGCAGCCGTTGCACCCCGGCCTGCGGCAGCGTGCGGGTACGGCCCATCGGGGAACGCTCGCCGGCGGTTTCGAACTGGTAGTAATAGGTGGTGCCGGCCGCCAGGCCGGTCACATCGGCCTTGACCGTGTAATCCCGCGTCGCGTCGGTAACGACGGTACCACTGCGCAGTACGTTGGCCATGTCCGGGGATTCGGACAGCATCCAGTTGACGCTGACGTCGCCCTCGCTCGACGGGGTGACCCGGCTCCAGAGCATGACCCGATCAGCCAGCGGATCGCCGCTGGCTACGCCGTGGGCAAACGTCTCGGCGCTGCTGCCCGGCGCCCGCGACACGCGTACGGCACTGCCGCCATCGTCGCTACAGCCGCCCAGCCCCACCACGGACAGGGCCGCCCCGCCGGCAAAACCGGCCCGACGTAGAAAAGAACGACGCGTCTGCGGCGCAAGCGCGC
>DJIE01000111.1:0-20197 GCA_002433465.1 Salinisphaera sp. UBA6602 | reverse complement strand
GGCTTCAGCCTGAAGCGGGCCTATGAAGTCTTCATGACCCGTCCCGGCGCTCGAACACGGCTGCCGGCAGGGCCAGCCCCGTGGTCGGCAGGTGGATCTGGCGCAGCGTCACGTAGACGAACAGCAGAGGGTTGACGTCGTAGATGGCCCGCAGTGGCGCGATCGAGGCCCGGTCGATAAAACCGCGGTCGGCCAGACGCCCCAGATCGACCGCGCCGGCCAGCGCCGAGCGCGGGTAGCCGCTGGCATAGGTGAGGCGGTCGAAGAACTGCGGATGCTGGAGCAACGGAATGAGCACGGTTTCGGCACGCTTGCCCGACAACACGCCGTCGAGCGAAATGGTCAGCCTCTCGCGATAGGCAGGCACCCGCAGCAGCGTGAACAGCGCCTGCATGACATCACCGCCGTCGCCGGCCACATCGCCGATCGACACGGTTATACGCACCCCGGCATCGAGCGCGGCCCGCAAGGCGTCGGGATTAACGGCGCCTTGCAGCCTGTCCGTCTTGCGCCCGCCGCCCACACGCGTATGCAAACGCATGTCGTGCTCGGCCATCACCGCATAGGCGGCCCGGGCCGACGCGCCGGCGAGATCGATCCGCTGGGCGATCGGCCACCAGGCCACGTCGCGCACGCCGGCATCGGCCCAGCGTTCAATCACGGCAAGCGCGTCGGCACGCGCGGGATGGACCGAAATCACCGGGGTCAGCCGGCCATCGCTGCGCGCTGCCAGCTCCACCACGTCGGCATTGGCGACGAATTCGGTCGTGGCTTTTTCGTCCAGCTTACCGTCCGAGCTATAGACGGCATCCCGGGCGAACACGTCGGCGCGATAAGCCGCTGGCATGGCCTTAATCTGGCGCAGCAGCCGCGAGGCATATACATCGAACACCTGCAGCTCGTCGTCGACGCCCGCGGCATGCCGCACAAACTGCCAGTCGAGCCACGCCCGCGGCGTGGTGGGCGGAGCCACGTTCACCCTCGGCTGGTTCGGCTCGGCTTCGAGCTGACGCCCGATCCGGGCACTCGATAAAAGCGTGATGCGATGGTCGACTATCGCGCCGTCGAGATCGCCCAGACTGTCGGCGATGAGTTGGCGCGACGCCGCCGGCAGCAGCCAGTCGGCGTCCTCGGGCTGATGGGTCCATGCGCCGGCATAGGTATGGAGCAGAGCATGCCAGCCGGCGACGCCGGCAACGACGACCAGCGCCAGAAACAGCGCCAGCACGCCGAGACGATTGAACAGGCGCTCGTAGCTCATCGTTCAACCCGCGGTGGCGAGACGGTCCTTGACCACGGTCTCGGCATGCAGACAGGCCACCCGGGTCTGCTCGCCGAATGCCCGCAGGGCCGGCGTCTGTGCCGCGCAGTCTGCCTGGGCCCAGGGGCAGCGGGTACGAAACACGCAGCCCGACGGCGGGTTGGCCGGCGATGGCAGTTCGCCCGGCAGGGCGATACGGCGTCGACTGCGCTCGATGGTCGGGTCCGGGCGGGGCACCGCCGACAGCAGCGCCCGCGTATAGGGATGGGCCGGCGTATCGAACAGCACGTCCGAGGGCGCGCGCTCCATGACCCGGCCGAGGTACATCACCATCACCTCGTCGCTGATCTGGCGTACCACCGCGAGGTCGTGGGCGATGAACAGCAGGGCGATACCGAACTCGGCCTGGAGCTGTTGCAACAGTTCGACGATTTTCGCCTGGATCGAGACATCCAGCGCCGATACCGGCTCGTCGCAGATCAACACCTTCGGTTCCACCACCAGCGCACGGGCGATGCCGATGCGCTGACACTGCCCGCCCGAGAATTCGTGCGGGTAGCGATTGATCTGGGACTGCGACAGCCCGACCCGTTCGATCATCGCCGCCACGCGGCGCGTGCGATCGGCGCGACTCAGCTCGGGGCGCAGATGGCGCAACGGCTCGGCCACGATCTGGCCTACCGTCATGCGCGGGTCGAGACTGGCCAGCGGATCCTGGAAAATCATCTGCACATCGCGGCGCAGCGCGTTCCAGCTGGCTGCCCGATCGTGGCGTATCGTGTTGTCTTCGAAAACAATATCGCCCGATGTCACGGGCACCATGCCGGTCAACGCACGCGCCAGCGTCGACTTGCCGCAGCCGGATTCGCCCACCAGGCCGAGCGTGCGGCCGGGCGTCAGCTCAAGGCTGACGCCGTCCACGGCCTTGAGCGGGCTCGCCGCGCCGCCGAACCAGCCGCCGCCCAGCGGAAAATGCACTTTCAGATCGTCTACCCGCAGTAGCGCTTCGCTCATCGACCAGCCGTTCTCGTAACGCATCGCAAACCCGATAACGATGGTACGCTGACCCGGTGAATTCGCCCACTGCACCCGGCGCTCTGACGCGCCCCAGCCAAGCGGGGCCGAGCCTGTCGTTGTTGAGCTTCAACATGCAGGTCGGCGTCGGCACGAAACGCTATCGCGAGTACGTTACCCGCGGCTGGCGTCATGTGCTGCCCAGCCAGCAGGTACGCGACAACCTCGATCGGATCGGCGAGCTGCTGGTGGGTCACGACATCATCGGCCTGCAGGAAATCGATGCCGGCAGCCGGCGCAGCCAGTATCGCAACCAGATCGAACAGCTGGCCGAGGCCGCCGGCTTCGAATACTGGCGCGTTCAGGTCAACCGCAATCTGGGCCGCGTAGCCCAGCACGGACTCGGGCTGATCAGCCGCTATACGCCGTTTGCCGTGAGCGAGCACAAGCTGCCGGGACGCCTGCCCGGGCGCGGCGCGCTGATCGCCCGCTTTGGCACCCCGGACGAACCCCTCACTGTCGTGATCACGCACCTGGCGCTGGGCGCAGGCAGTCGCGCCCGTCAGCTGGCCGCGATCTGCGATCTGGTCGCCCGCGACCGGCACGTGGTGATCATGGGCGATACCAACTGCACCGCTGCGGCATTGATCGCCGACCCGGCGCTTGCCGCCAGCGGCCTGCGCGTCTACGACCGGCCGCTGCCCACCTTTCCGAGCTGGCGGCCGCGCCGCGGAATCGACCATATCCTCACCTCGCCGAGTCTTGCGATCGACGAGGCCCGGGTGATCGATACCGTTCTGTCCGATCACCTGCCGGTGCATATGCGTATTGCGCTGCCGGGCCCGCTGGCCGGCACGCTCGCTGCCAGCCACGCCTTGGCCTGATGGCGCCGGCCGGCCCAGCCGACTAGAAGTAAGACGAAAACAGCCAGAAGAACGAATCGCGCAGGCGCGTGGGCCAACGCCGGCGATGCAGCTCCGCGAGTGAATAGGCCCGGCTTTGGGCGATGGTGTCGCGAATATGCGTGGCCAGCCCGCCCACGCCCGTCGGATCGAAGATCTCAACCGCCAGCTCGAAATTCAGGCGCAGGCTGCGGGGATCGAGATTGGGCGAGCCCACCAACGCGTAGTCTTCGTCGAGCACCAGTAGCTTGGTATGGGCGAACGGCGGCGGCCGGTAATAGATCTGTACGCCACGCATCATCAATTCACCCAGCGCATGCCGCGATGCCCAGTGCACGAACGGCAGGTTGTTCTTGGCCGGCAGCACGATCTTGACCTCCAGACCCCGCAGCGCCGCCGACTGCAGCGCCCCGACAAGCGCCGGGCCCGGCAGAAAATACGGCGTCATGATCAATACGCTGCGCCGGGCACTGGCAATCGCGGTCTGGATGAGCGTGGTCAGGCGCTCGGTATCGCGGGTGGGCCCGTTTTCGATACTGCGACAGGCCGCGTTGCCGGCCGGCGCGATCTCGCCTCGCGATACGCCGGTCTGGCGTCCGGTGGCAAACGCCCAGTCGGACAGGAAGACCGCCTCGATCTGGCGCACCACTGGCCCGGCAAAACGAAAATGCATGTCGGCCACGCCGTTGCCGGTTTCCACCAGATGCCGGTCACCGATATTCATGCCGCCGGTGAACGCCACCCCCGCATCGGTCACAAGAATCTTGCGATGGTTGCGCAGATTGATCTGCAGCGAGGGCGGAATCAGCCGCGGCGGCAGAAAGCGCGCGGCCTTGACGCCCTGCTTGTGCAGCAAACGGACCGCCCGCCAGCCCGGCCAGGCATAGTATTCGCCGACACCGTCGATGAGCACGCGCACGTCCACGCCGCGTGCGGCCGCGCGGGCCAGCGCCGCGATAAAGCGTTTGCCGGTACGGTTGGTTTCGAAGATATAGGTGTTCAGATAGACGAAGCGGCGTGCCTTCTCGATCGCCTCCAGCATGGGCGGGTAGGCCTGTTCGCCGTCGTAGAGCACGTCCACGCCGTTGTCGGCCACGACCGGCCAGGCCGAGAGCCGATCGCCGGCAGCGGCCAGGCCAAGCCGCCGGCGGTCGAGTATGGCGCTGTAATCGCGCAGTTCAGCGTTGGCCCCCGGCTGGTGTGCGCCCAAACCATGGCGGGACTGACGATCCAGGCGCCGTGCACGGATGCGCACGCGGTTGACGCCGAACATGTAATACAACAGCGGGCCCACCGGCGGAAACAGAACCGACACGCCGATCCAGCCGAATGCGCTGCTCGGTGTTTCCCGGGTGAGCAGCGCGTGCACGCTGGCCGCGATCGCGCTGCCGGTCAACAGCACGACCGCGCCCCAGAATTTGATCAGCGCAATCAGCTGCGGGTCGGTCAGATAATCCGGCAGGGTCATGAAGACACACGCGCGAAATGCGGTGTTTCCAGCTTGGGCACGGCAGCCAGCAGATCGCGGGTGTACTGGTGGGCGGGCGACGCAAAGATCGTGTCGATCGCGCCACGTTCGACCACTTCGCCGGCGCGCATCACCAGCAGCCGTTCGCACTGGCCGGCCACCACGCCCAGATCGTGGGTGATCAGAAGCAAGGCCACATTCGTACGCTGGCGTAGCTCGGCCATGAGATCGAGGATATCGGCCTGCACGGTGACATCCAGGGCGGTCGTGGGCTCGTCGGCAATCAGGATATCCGGCTCGCAGGCCAGCGCCATGGCAATCATCACGCGCTGACGCATGCCGCCCGAGAACTGGTGCGGGTAATAGCGGATTCGCCGGGGCGCATCCGGAATCTTGACCGCTTCGAGCATCTCGATCGCCGCCTGGGTCGCGGCCCCGCCGCGCAGCCCGCGATGGCGGCAGATCACTTCCTTGATCTGGGTGGCGATACGCAGATGCGGATTGAGCGTGGTCATCGGATCCTGAAAGATCATGGCGATACGCGCACCGCGAATACGCTCGAGCGCGCGTCGCTTCGCGCCGATCAACTCCAGCCCCCCGCTGTCGGTTTGCAGGGTCGCGCTACCAGTGACCCGCGCGTTGTCTGCCAACAGGCCCATCAGCGCCAGCACGCTCTGACTCTTGCCCGAGCCGGATTCGCCCACGATGCCCACCGATTCGCCGGCGGCCAGCTGTAGATCGAAACCGCGCACGGCCTCCACCACGCCATCGGGCGTGTCAAAACTCACTTTCAGATCGCGAACGTCGAGCAGCATGCGCCCAGTGTATGACAAGCGCCGTATCACGGGCGGCCAGCGCACGTAGCAAACAGCGCGCGGCCGCGCGCCGTAGGCGCTCGACGCATCGACCGGGCCCGAAAAACCGATGCCGTGCAGCCTGATGCGCGGCCGCGGCACAGATCCGTTTGCCCGGATTGCATGCACTTTCCCGAGTCGGCGGCTGCACCTTTAACGCGCAAGGCCTTTCAAAATAAAGGCCGGCGAGGGCCGATTCAGCCGCCTGGCGGTTGTTTTGCGGGTTGGCACCGAAACTGCATGCAGTGGCTCGTCCTCTTCATGACAGCCCTTTCAAGGATGGCGCCCGGCAACGAATCGTATCCGCAGCCCCGTGGGGCGCTCGCACGCGAAGGCACGAGCGTCGACGACATGGTTACGCGCCTGTCGGAAGAGATCGTGGCCGGGCGCTGGCCGCCGGGTACCCGGCTGACCGCGGCGGGCATCGCCGCGCGCTTTTCGGTATCGCGCACGCCGGTACGCGAGGCGTTCGGCCATCTGTTCGCCATGGGGCTGGTCGAGCGCCGTCCCAATCGCGGCGTGGTGACCGCCTCGATCGACGCACCCACGCTGTTTGCCATGTTCGAAGCCATGGCCGAACTCGAAGCGGCCTGCGCGCGCTTTTGTGCCTGGCGCATGCCGCTGGCCGAACGACGTGCGCTGCAGGCATTGCACGAGTCTTCGCGCGGGCTGCTCGCAGCGCATCGTCAGGCCGAGTACAGCGCGTTCAACGACCGCTTTCACAGCGCGCTCTACGACGGTTCGCGCAGCGATCACCTGATCGAACTCACGCGGGCGACCCGTGCTCGCCTGCAGCCATTCCGTCACACCCAGTTCGCGATCGAACGCCGCACCCTGCATTCCTTCGACGAACACGCCGCCATCGTCGCCGCCGTGCTGGCCGGCGATGGCGCGGCCGCAGCCGAGGCCGCGCGCGCACACGTGCTTTCGGTCGCGCGCAGCGCGCACTGCTATGTCGAATCGCGCAGCGAGTCCACGCCATGAACGCCTGCGCGCTGCGATCCGAAGCGCACTGCGTACCGCTGCGCCCCACGGCGGCGGTACCCCATGACCCCTTTGTAAATCCTATCGACCGTTTCATTTGAGGCATCAACCATGAGCAAGACGCTTTCCCTGCCCGCCGACCCTTACCGCTGGCCGTTCGATACCGAGGTCGAGCTATCGAAACTGGCGGTGATCGTGATCGACATGCAAACCGATTTCTGCGGGCGTGGCGGCTATGTCGATCGCATGGGTTACGACCTGTCGCTGACCCGGGCCGCGGTCGAACCGCTACAGAACGTGCTGGCGGCCGTGCGCCAGCACCCGGAAATCATGGTCATTCATACGCGTGAGGGTCACCGCCCGGAGTAGGTCGATCTGCCCGCCAACAAACGCTGGCGCAGCGAACAGATCGGCGCGACGATCGGCGAGCCCGGCCCCTGCGGACGCGTGCTCACGCGCGGCGAGCCGGGCTGGGAAATCATCCCCGAGCTGGCGCCGGCCGACGGCGAGATCGTCATCGACAAGCCGGGCAAGGGCTCGTTCTATGCCACCGATCTGGAGCACGTCCTGCATACCTGCGGGCGCAGCCATTTGATCATCGGCGGCATCACCACCGATGTCTGTGTTCACACCACGATGCGGGAAGCCAACGACCGCGGCTTCGAGTGCCTGATGCTCACCGACTGTACCGGCGCCACCGAGATCCGCCACCGGGATGCGGCGATATCGATGATCAGCATGCAGGGCGGCATCTTCGGCGCGACCGCGCCCTCCTCGGCCCTGCTGGCCGGGCTCGAATCCGCCTGATCGCCAACCGAGGCAATCGGTCCACGCACATCATCGACAAGAGCCGCTCATGAGCGATACCGCACACAATACCCAGCCCGCATCCACCCACGAGTTCGAAAACGAGCCGGTGCCGTCGACGCATCGGCATTCGCTGCTATCGGTCACGCTGGTCTGGATCGGCTTTCCGCTGGTCGTGACCGGCGGTTTTCTCGGCAGCGAACTGACCCGGGCCCTGGGCTTTGAGCTCGCCCTGCTGGCGATCGTGGCCGGCAACCTCGTCATGTTCGCCTATGTCGGCGCCCAAAGCGTCACCGCCGCCCGAACCGGCCGTTCGTTTCCGCTGTTGTCGCGGGACGTGTTCGGCCCGCGGGCCGCACAAGTTGTCTCCGCGTTTCTGTCCACCCTGGTGGTCGGCTGGTTCGCGGTCCAGACCGGCCTGGCCGGGGCCGGCCTGGAGGACATGCTCGGCTGGCCGGCGCTGGTGGTCAGCCTGTTCGCGGGCGCGCTGTTCACCGGCATGACCATGCTGGGGGTGCGCGCGCTGACCGTCGTGGGGGCGCTTTCCGTGCCATTTTTCATCGTCATGGCGATCGCGGCGCTTGCGATCACGCTGTCCGACCATTCCTGGCAGCAGATCGGACGCTATGCCGGCAGCCCCGATGCCAGTGCGATCACTATCGGTATCGGTGTGACCATGGTCATCTCGCTCTTCATCGATTCGGGCACGCTCACCGCCGATTTCACCCGCTGGGCGAAACGTCCGACACATGCACTGATCGCCACGGCGAGCGCCTTTCCGCTGGCCAACGGCCTGTCGATGATGCTGGGCGCGGTGGTCACCGCGGCCGGCACCGCACAGGACGGCAACTTCGCTGCCGTGGTGGCCGGCTATGCGCCCTGGCTGACGCCCATCGCGGCCCTGTTTTTCGTGATCAACTGTGCCTCGGTATGCATGCACTGTCTCTACAACGCCGCGACCGGCTGGAGTCAGGTGGTTTCACAACGTTTCGCCACCATGGCGATCGTGTTCGGCGTGATCGGCACGCTCGCTGCTAGTGCCGGCGTCTGGGACATGCTCATCGGCTGGCTGAGCCTGCTCGGTGTCGTCGTACCCGGGATTGGCGGGGTGATGATCGCGCACTTCGCGCTCAAGGGTGTCACCGGCGAAGCCAACCCGGCAGCCGCGCTGACCGGCTGGGCAGTCGCGGTGGTACTGGCCGCATTCGTCGACACCTTTATTGCCCAGATGTCGGTGGCGGTAACCGCAATGCTCGGCGGCGGCGCAGGCTTCTGGCTCGCGGATCGGTTCGGCATCGGCCACGGCACGGACGCGGCCACACACTCGAACCGAGCCGCGTCGCGTGCCGAGGTGCGCCGGCCATGAACCAATCGCCGCAAACCCTTGCCATCCCCGATGCCGGACCACGCGACGGTCCCGGCTGGGCCGCCTTGCGCGAGGGCGTTCAGATATTCGTACTACAACCCGGCTACGAACAGACCCCGCGGATGGCCCTGCTCGACTATCTGCCAGGCGCATGGGTGCCGTGGCATCGCCATACCGGCGACGAGCATATTTACGTGCTCCAGGGCAGCCAACAGGACGAGAACGGACGCTATACGGCCGGCAGCTATGTTTACAACCCGGCTGGCAGCGCTCACAGCGTGGCCAGCCCCGAGGGCTGTCGAGTGCTCATCCAGTGGTTCGCGCCCGTCGCCTTCGAATGATGGGCGGGCGCTAGCGGTCTTTGGGGTCCAGCGCGTCGCGCAGGCCGTCGCCGATGAAGTTGAAGCAGAACAGCGTGGCGGCGAGAAACACGGCCGGCACGATCAAAAGCCAGGGGGCACGATTCATTTCGTCGGCGCCGTCCTTGATGAGCGCGCCCCAGGACGTGGCCGGTTCGGCCACGCCCAGGCCGAGAAAGCTCAGAAACGATTCGAACAGAATCACCTGCGGGATGGTGAGGGTGATATACACCGCCACCACGCCGAGCAGGTTGGGCACGATATGGCGGGCGATGATCGACACCGCCGGCGCGCCGGACATACGCGCGGCTTCGATGAACGGCTGTTGTTTGAGCGCGAGCGTTTGCCCGCGCACGATACGGGCCATGTCCAGCCAGTTGATCGCACCGATGGCCACGAAGATCAGCAGGATATTGCGGCCGAAGAACACCATCAGCAGGATCACGAAGAACAGAAACGGCATCGCATAGAGAATATCCACGATGCGCATCATCACCCCGTCCACGCGCCCGCCGGCATAGCCGGCCGTGGCGCCGTAGGCCACGCCGATGATCAGGCTCACGAGCGTGGCCACGAAGCCGATCATCAACGAAATACGCCCGCCTTCGAGCGCGCGTACGAACAGATCCCGCCCCAGCCCGTCAGTGCCGAACCAGTGGGCATCAACGCTGGTCGGGGCGACCCAGATCGCGCCGTAGTCCTGGGCGAAGTAGTTGTGCGGCGACAGCCACGGCCCCACCACCACTGCGACCACGATGAACCCGAGCACGCCGATCGAGGCCAGCGCGGCCTTGTTCGAGCGCAGCCGGCGCAGCGCATCCGAAAACAGGCTGCGTCCGCGTACCGCCTGCTCCATTTTCTTGCGGCGCCCGAACATCATGGGCGACACGGCTCGATTGAAGGCATTGCCCGCCCCATCAGTAGCTCACCCGCGGGTCGAGCCAGCCGTAGAGCAGGTCCACGGCCAGATTGAAGGCCACGATCAGGATGCCGTAGAACAGCACCACGCCCATCACCAGCGTGTAATCGCGGTTGAGCGCGCCCTGGACAAAGAACTGGCCCAGGCCCGGAATGCCGAAGATCGTCTCGATGACCACCGAGCCGGTGATGATGCCGGCCGCGGCCGGGCCGAGAAACGACACGATCGGCGTGAGGGCTGCAGGCAGCGCATGCACCCACACCACGCGCGTGGCCGACAGGCCCTTGGCACGGGCGGTACGTATATAGTTCGAACGCATGACTTCGATGGTCGAGCCCCGGGCCAGGCGGGCGACATAGGCCATCATCGCGGTGCCCAGCGCGAGTACGGGCATGACATAGTTCTGCCAGCCGCCCAGGCCGCCGGCCGGCAGCCAGTCGTTGTAGACGGCGAGCACCAGAATCATCAGCGGCGCGAGCACGAAATTGGGAATCGAGATGCCCAGCATGGCGATCGCCATGGCGCCGTAGTCGGCCGGCCGATTCTGGCGCAGGGCCGCCAGCATGCCCAGCGGTATGCCGAAAATCAGCGCGAACGCCAATGAGGCGGCGCCGAGCTTGAGCGAAACCGGAAAACCCGAGGCAATCAGGTCGTTGACGCTGGTATCGCGATACTGGAAGGAGGGCCCGAAATCGAAATGGGCGATATCCCAGATATAGCGTCCGTACTGCTGGTAGAGCGGCTCGTCGAGGTGGTATTTGGCTTCGAGGTTGGCCCGTACCTGGGGCGGCAGCTCGCGATCGGCGTCGAACGGCCCGCCGGGTGCCGCGCGCATCATCACGAACGCCAGCGTCAGCAGGATGAACAGGGTGGGAATCGCCCCGAGCAGGCGGCGTAGCGCATAGCTCAACATGATCTGGCGCGCCTAGTTCGCGAGATTCGTATCGACCTGTTCACGGTTCGATCGACAGATCCTTGCTGTAGTAGGAATCCAGCGGGTTGCCTTCGAAGCCCTTCACGTAGTCCTTGATCAGATACTTGCTGACATAGAAATAGATCGGAATGATCGGGCTGTCGGCCAGCAGTACGGCCTCGGCTTTCTTCATGACCTTCATGCGCTCGGGCTCGTCGGGCATATGTGCCTGTTTTTCCTGCAAGCGGTCATATTCGGCGCTGGCATAGCCGGTGCCGTTGAGCCCGAACTTCGAATTCATCAACTCGAAGAAGGTATTCGGGTCGTTGTAGTCGCCGATCCAGGCCAGCCGATAGGCCTCGGTGTCGGTGCCCTGGCGCACGCTGTCGAGAAAGACCTTCCATTCCTCGTTGCGCAGCGACACCTCGGCGCCGAGCACGCTGCGCCACATCGCGGCAATGACCGAGGCGATCTTCTTGTTGCCTTCACCGCTGTTGTAGCGAATCTCCACCTTGAGCGGCTTGTCCTGCGAATAACCCGCCTTTTTGTAGAGTTCCTGTGCCTTGGCTTCACGCTGGGCGGTTGAGAGCTTGGCCCAGTCGAACTGGGCGCCGGCATAGCCTTCCACCACCGGCGGAATCCAGCCGTGGGCCGGGATTTCGTCGCCGCGGGTGATCTTGTCGACGATGGTGCGCCGGTCGATCGCCATCGACAGCGCCTGGCGCAGCTCGGGGGCATCCTTGAACGGCGGGCGTTTGACGTTCAGGCCGTAGTAGTAGACGCCCAGCGTCGGCTCGGCGTGCAGCTGGGCCGGAATATGTTTCTTGATCGTCTCCAGCCGCGAGATCGGCACGGTGGTGGCCCAGTCCAGTTCGCCGGCCTGATAGCGCGACAGCGCCGAGTTCTGATTGGTGATCGGATAGAACTCGACGCGACCGATCGAGGTATTGGCATCGTCCCAGTATTCGGGGTTGCGCTCGAGCGCGATCATCGAGTTCACGCGCCAGCTTTCCATGCGGTAGGCACCGTTGGTGACCGCGTTGCCCGGCTGGCTGAATGCCGCGCCGTACTCTTCAACGGCCGGCCGATAGACCGGATAGCTGATGCTATGCGCCAGCGTGCCCAGGAAATACGGCGTGGGCGCAGTAAGCGTGATTTCGAGCCTGTGCTCGTCCACGGCGCGTACGCCAAGCGCCTGTGGCGGCTTTTCGCCGGCGATGATCGCCTTGGCGTTGACGATAGCCGCATGCAGCTGGGCATAGGGCGAACCGGTGGCCGGGTCGACGCTGCGCCGCAGGCTGTAGACATAGTCCTGTGCGGTCAGCGGCTCGCCGTTGGACCAGCGCAGGTCGTCGCGCAGCTTGAAGGTATAAACCCGCTCGTCGTCGTCCACCTCCCAGGATTCGGCATCGGCCGGCTTGATCGCGCCGCTTGGCGAAATCTGCACCAGCCCCGAATACAGGTCGCGCAGGACGTTGGCCGCGGGCACGCTGCGGGCTTGATGCGGATCCAGGCTTTCCGGCTCGGCGCCGTTGCCGCGACGCAGGACCGTGCTGCCGTCTTCACGGATTTCCGGCGTGCTCTTGACCGGGAATTTTTCCGACTCGTCGCTGCTGCAGGCCGTGATCAACAGCGCGACAAACAACACACACCCGAACGCTCGAAGCTTGTTCAATTTGGCCCCGCAAAACCGCTTAGCTGATCGATTCGCTAGGTTACACGATTGTTTCCTGCGCAACGCAAGGCAACGCACGCCATCGACGGGTGCGCTATCGCGCCCGTGCCGGCCCTACGTCTTTACGGGTTCGCGGGGCGAAGGCGTGGCCGCTCAGGCGGTCTTGGCCAGCTTCATGCCGAGCTTTTTCAGATGCACCAGCAGCAGCGAGATCGCGGCCGGCGTCATGCCCGGAATACGCGAAGCCTGGCCGATGGTGGCCGGGCGTACGTCCTCGAGCTTGCCACGCAGTTCGTTGGACAGTCCGGATACGGCGCCATAATCCAGATCGGCCGGCAGGGTGGTGGCCTCGTGCTGGCGCGTTTTTTCGATCTCCGCGCTTTGGCGACTGATATAGCCCGCGTACTTGGCCTGGATCTCGACCTGTTCGCCCACCGCTTGTGCCGTTTCGGCGTTGAGCTGCGACAGGTCCGGCGCGCCCACGCTGTCGATCGCTACCACGCCGGCATGATCCACGCCCGGGCGCTTGAGCAATTCGGCCGCCGACGTGGCCTGCTTGAGCGCGCTGCCCAATACGTGTTCGCCGCGATCGGGGCCAAAATCTTCCGGCTTGACCACGATCGCCGATAATCGTGCCTGCTCGGCAGCCACCGCGTCGCGCGCCGCCTCGAACGCCGCCCATCGCGCGTCGTCGACCAGCCCCAGTTCTCGGCCCACGGGCGTCAGGCGCGTATCGGCATTGTCTTCGCGCAGCAGCAGACGATGCTCGGCGCGCGAGGTGAACATGCGGTAGGGCTCGATCGTGCCGCGGGTGATCAGATCGTCCACGAGCACGCCCAGATAGGCTTCGTCGCGCCGCGGCCACCAGGCGCTTTCGCCGGCCACCGCGCGCGCGGCGTTGAGCCCGGCCAGCAGGCCCTGGGCGGCGGCTTCTTCATAGCCGGTGGTGCCATTGATCTGGCCCGCGAAATACAGGCCGGCGATGGCGCGGGTTTCCAGCGTGTAATTCAACGCGCGCGGGTCGAAATAATCGTATTCGATGGCATAGCCGGGGCGTGTGATATGCGCATGCTCGAAACCGGCGATCGAGCGCACGACCTTCTGCTGGGTTTCGAACGACAGGCTGGTGGAAATACCGTTGGGATAGACCTCGGCCGAGGTCAGCCCTTCCGGCTCGATGAAAATCTGGTGCGAGGCCTTGTCGGCAAAGCGCACCACCTTGTCCTCGATCGACGGGCAATAGCGCGGGCCGACCGAGTCGATCTGGCCCGAATACATGGCCGATTCGCCGATATTGTCGGCAATGATCCGATGGGTGGTTTCGTTGGTGTAGGTGATATGACAGCTCACCTGGCGCGGGTGCTCGGCGCGCTTGCCCATGAACGAAAACACCGGCGCCGGCTCGTCGCCCGGCTGTTCGGCCAGCTGCGAGTAGTCGATGCTCTTGGCATCGATACGCGGCGGCGTGCCGGTCTTGAGACGGCCCACCGGCAGATCCAGCGCGCGCAGGCGCTCGGCCAAGGCGTTCGAGGGCGCATCCCCCGCGCGACCGCCGCCGAAGCGCTTGTGGCCGATATGAATGGTGCCGCCGAGGAACGTACCGACCGTGAGCACCACCGTGGGCGCATGAAAGGCCAGACCCATGGTGGTCATCACCCCGGCCACGCGGTCGCCGTCGACGATCAGATCGGCCACCGACTGCTGGAACAGCGCCAGGTTGGGCGTGTTCTCGACCATGGAACGCACGGCCGCCTTGTAGAGCGCGCGATCGGCCTGGGCACGGGTGGCCCGCACGGCCGGGCCCTTGCGGGCGTTGAGGGTGCGAAACTGAATACCGCCGCGATCGGCGGCACGCGCCATGACGCCGCCCAGAGCATCGATTTCGCGCACGAGATGGCCCTTGCCGATTCCGCCGATGGCCGGGTTGCAGGACATCTGGCCGATCGTTTCGATATTGTCGGTCAGCAACAGCGTACGCGCGCCCATCCGGGCAGCGGCGGTAGCCGCTTCCGTGCCGGCATGGCCGCCGCCGACCACGATGACGTCGAAATCGGTCTGCGTATTCATTGCGCGCTCCCGCGACATGGCCGCGGCCGAATTGAAAAACAGGCTATTTTAACGTGTTTGTCGTTGCATTTGCCTCATGCACGGATGCCGGCCGGGCACTCGCCGACCGACAGACGTCAGGCGAGCGCGCTCAACGGCCAAACCACCCGGCACTCAAGCCCCGGCTCAAAGCCGCTCGCGGGCGGCTTCGAAGCGGTCGATCATGGCTTTCCAACCGATCTGGTTGCGCCCGTTGAGCGTGAGCCGGCCGCCCTCTATGGTCAGCCGCAGTCGATAAGCCGAACCGTCGTCGACCGCTTCGATCAGGTGCTGCTGAACCAGCTCGGCCAGGGCCCGATCGATATCGGCTTGTTCGATGGTATGCGGCGAACGCCCGCTGGACTGCATCACCTGCACGGCCAGATCGCGGGCCAGACCTGCCGGCACCCGGGTTTCGAAATCCACATCGAGCTGCGATACCACATCGGCCAGCAGACGCGCGCGGCGCATCCGCTCGGGTGCCTGAATACGCAGTCTCAGACGGACATCGCCCTGCGGCGTGGTCAGGCGCAGCCGCGGTATGTCGATACGCGGGCCGCCTGCCAGCACGGCAGGCAACGTCTGGCTGTAGAGCTCGGTCCGGGCGGCCTCGTCGAGTTCGCCGGTTTCGATATCGCGCAGCCGCCCGACCTGATTAAAAAGCGCCTGCCCGGCATGCACATCCAGATCGGCGACCTGGGCTTCGAATTGCAGCGGCCCGTATTCCTGGTTATCGAGCACCGCGCGCGCAATCCGCCCGTCCAGACGTGCGCTCACGCGCCCCGACGCGCCCGGCAGGCTTTGCCACTGCCAGGCCAGCGTCTGTAGCAGCAGCGCCTGGCCCAGCCCGTCGGCCAGACTCAGCGAACGCGCCCGTACCGAGCCGCTGCCCGAGGCATCCAGCCGTGCTTCGAGATCATGCCAGGCCAGCTGTCCACCCTCAGCGCCGACGATGCTGAACTCGGGCGCATTCGCTTCCACGGTAATCGGCCCACCGGCCAGCGGTATCTGTGCGCGTGCTTCGATCGGCGCGGTTTCGATATGCGCCAGCAGCCGATCGCGCGAAATATCCAGCGTGCGCCCGTCGAGGCGCAGCCGCGAGCGGGCCACTGCATCGAATCCCACCCGCGTGACCAGCCGCAGCGGTGCCAGGGCCGGCTCGAATACGCGGGTTGGCCACAGCGATGCCAGATCGATATCGGTGACGCCCACCCCGAGGCTGGGTTCGAAGCCGTCCCCCTGGGCCAGCGGCGCATCGAAGGGCAGCGGACCGTGATGAATCCGGGTACGCAGGGTCGTTCCGGCACAGGGCGGCGCCTGACAAAGGGGCGCCGCGAGTTCGATGCGCACGTTGGCGGTGGAACTCAGCCAGCCACGCTCGAAGCGGGCATGGGTGACCCGGGTGACCCCGGGGCGCTCGAGTCGGGCAACGACGTGGGCGAACTCGCGCTCCAGATAGAGACCGACCAGCGCCGGCGCGGCCACGGCCAGACACAGCAGCGTCAACAGCCCCAGCAGCAGCGTCTTGCGGATCATGACTGTTTCAACGCTGGATCTTCGGACGTGGGCCGGCGAAACGCGGGGCCTTGTCGCCGCTGTGCCACCACGGCACGGCCTCGGCCGTGAACGCATGGACGGCAATACGTACCGCGGGCGCACGATCGAGCGTACCGGCGCGTACCCGGACGGTCTGCGGCGCATCGTCGCGCCGACTGATCAGCGGCGAACCGCAGCAGCCACAGAAAAGGCGATGCTTGCCCGGCGAAGATTCATGGCTGCGTATATGCGCCTGCCCGCCGAGCCACTCGAAACAGCTTCGATCGACCGGGATATTGGTCGCAAACGGGCCGCCCTGGGCCTTCTGGCAGCTATGGCAATGGCAAACCTGAATATCGGCCAGCGGGCCGGTAATCGCATAGCGTACGGCGCCACACAGACAGCCGCCTTCGATCATGATCGCGCCTCGTCATCGAAATCGAGCACCGCCCCATCATAGAACCGACCCCGGCATAATGCATGCTGGCACAAACCTTGTTTCTGCAAACCCATGCCTGATGCAAGCTCTACCAAACCCGCGCCCCGTCAGCCGCTGATCGACTGGCTCGCGCCGCTCTACGGCGAAGCTGCCGCGACCGACTGTATAGACCGCGCGGCGAGCGCCGCGTTGCGCCACGGCCTGCCGATCGAGTCGACCACGCCGATCGATCAGGCCTTCAACGTGATGATCACCTACGGCGATATCGTTCAGCGCCCGGGCGAGGCGCCGCTGGCCACGCTGAAGGCCTTCATGGCCGAACATCTGGCGGACTCGATCGCGGCCATTCATATCCTGCCGTTCTATCCGCACAGCTCGGACGACGGTTTTTCGGTGATGGACTATCGCGCCGTCGACCCGCAGCTGGGCAGCTGGGACGACGTGGCGGCACTGGGCGACGATCATCCGCTGATGTTCGATCTCGTGCTCAACCATGCCTCGCGCAAGGGGCAGTGGTTTGCCAACTATCTGGCCGATGTCGATCCCGGCCGCGACTATTTCATCGAGGTCGACCCGGCCACCGACCTGCGGGCGGTGGTTCGCCCGCGCAGCACGCCGCTGCTCGCGGAAGTGGCCACGGCACGCGGCACGCGCCATCTATGGGCCACCTTCTCGGAAGATCAGATCGACCTGAACTTCGCCAACCCGATGGTGCTGTCCGAATTCATCGACATCATCTTCGAATACGTCGCCCGCGGCGCGCGCCTGCTGCGCCTGGACGCGGTGGCCTTTCTCTGGAAGGACATCGGCGGGCCCTGTATTCATCTGGCCCAGACACATCGGCTGATCAAGTTCCTGCGTGCGCTGCTGGCCCACTATGCCCCCGGCGTGCAGCTGATTACCGAAACCAACGTGCCGCACGTAGAGAACATCTCCTATCTCGTGGACGGCGACGAGGCCCATGTGGCCTACCAGTTCGCCCTGCCGCCGCTGGTCGCCGACGCGTTGCTCACTGGGGATGCGAGCACGCTCAGCCACTGGGCGCGCAGCCTGCCGGCCCTGCCGGCGGGCTGTCATTTCCTGAATTTCACCGCCAGCCACGACGGCATCGGACTGCGCGCGGTGGAGTCGATCCTGGGTAGCGAAGCGATCGAACAGCTGGTGGATACCGTGCGCCAGCGCGGTGGCTTTGTGTCCACTCGTGCCGTCGCCGACGGCTCGCACAAGCCCTACGAACTCAATATCTCCTATTACGACCTGCTCGCCGCCGCCGAAGAGCGCGATACGCCGCTGCATATGGAACGCTTTATCTGCAGCCAGGCGATCGCCATGGCGCTGGCCGGTATCCCGGCGCTGTACTTCCACAGCCTGACCGCGACCCACAACGACCTGCCCCGGGTCGAGGAAAGCGGGCGCTATCGCACCATCAACCGCCGCAAATGGGATGTCGGGGAGCTGGAATACCAGCTGGCCAGCCAGAGCCATCACGCCGCGGTGTTCGCACGTTTGAAGCATCTGCTGGCGGTGCGCGCGCGCCAGCCTGCCCTGCATCCGGATGCCACCCAGGCGCTGGTGGATCTCGGCCCCCATCTGTTCGCCGTGCAACGCCGCGGCCAGGGGCAGACGTTGTTGGCGCTGCATAATGTGACCGACCGCCCGGTCAAGGTGCCTGCCCATGTCCTGCCCGAGGCGCGGGTGCGGCGCAACGTGGTGGCATCCACCGAAATCAGCGGCTCGAGCCGCTCGATTACGCTGGGCCCTTACGAAGTCGCCTGGATCAGTGCCTAGCCGGCGCGCCCGCGGGCCCGCCGCTGGGCCGGCTCGTGTGCGCTCTTGCGGCTGTGCTCCATGCGATCGAAATGACCCACTGCCACACGGTTACGGCCCTGTGCCTTGGCGTCGTAGAGCAGTTGATCGGCACAGGACAGCACCGAGGAAAGCGAATCCCGGTCCTGTGGCTGCGCCACATGGCACAACCCGATACTGACCGTGACCACCGATGCGACGTCGGAGGTCGCATGCGATATCGCGGCCTGCTCAACCGCGGCCCGCAGTGCCTCGGCATGCTCTTCGAGCTTGTGCTGATCGCCTTCGATCCAGAACGCCACGAACTCTTCGCCGCCGTAACGCCCGCACACATCGAGCGGACGCCGAGCGTGGGCGGAAATGACCGCGGCGACCTGGCGCAGGGCTTCGTCGCCGGCCGGATGGCCGTAATGGTTGTTATAGGCACCGAACTTGTCGATATCGATCATGGCCAGGCCGTAGTCGGCGCGTACGCGCACGGCATGAGCGTGGGCGGTGGCAAGCGCGTTTTCCAGCGCATGACGATTGAGCAGCCCGGTCAAACCGTCGTGGCGGGCCACCAGCTGCAATAGCTGGCGGTCGAGCCAGCTGCGCCGCAGCACGTACTCATTGCTGTATTGCAGATAGATCGCAAACAACGCCAGCACGCCCGCCGCGGCGAGATGGTAGTAATCCGCGGGGCTGGAATTCACCACCCAGACCTCGGTTGCCAGCGTAATGACGACCAGCAGGATAGCGACCGGCAATATCAGCCAGGAGCGCACCCGTCCGAGCGCGACAACCGCCACCAGCGCCACGCCCAGAAATTCGATCGGAAAATCGGCGCCATAGCGGTTGAGCAGGATATGGTTGGCCAGCAGCCCCATGCTCACGATCGCAAACTGGCCGGTGATGACGTATTCGGTGACCGCCGAATGGCGACAGCAAATGCACCATATGAGTGCAGACAGGACAACCGGGCACAGCAGTCCGATAAGCAGCCCGCGCGAGTAGCCGGCCGCCGCGTACGGCACGCCAAAATACGCGGTATCGAACAGCGGGCTGACCAGCAACACGGTCAGCGCCAGCACCAACAGCCCAACCCGGTTGACCCGCCCCGCGTCGTTGTTATGCAGGCGAAACGCGCGTTCGAGGGTTGGCTCGAAACGCAGGCCGCCAAAGCCGTCCTCCAGCTGCTGCCGGATCAAGCTGACCATTTCCGGCGCCGACTGCGTCTTTTCGATCTCGCGCGAACTCGCCAGGGCGTTGGTATTGGGCAACTTCGCCATCAAAGGGGTCCTTGCACGCGTTATCGCATGCTGTCATTACACGGCGCAGCGTGACGCTCTGCTGAACAGTCGCGCAGGCATTGCACCGATAGACTCAACCCCTTCTGGCAGCAAGGGCTTCTGCGTGATCGGCCTCTACGGCCGCATGAAAATCGGCCAGAAAATCGGGAAAGGCAGCGCGCACCCGGTTCCAGGTGGGCATGAACGGAACTTCCATGGGGTTGGCGACGTACTGTTCGCCCGCCTTGATGATCGCCTCGACGAAGACTTCCACCGTCTTTTCTTCTTTATGACGATCGTAGCTCAAGCCGTTAATCTGTGCATCGAAATAGAACCGCTCGACGGTGTCCAGCGCATTGCGTAGATACGCCGCCTTGATGGTGCGAACGGTTTCCGGCGTGAGCACCACGCCGTAGGTGGCCAGCTTGCGATAGAGCGCGCGGGCGATATCGGCGCTCATCTTGGCCAGCCCGGTATCGGCCTCGTGATCGGAGACGGGCTGGTGCTTGTGATCGTAGGCATCGGCAATATCGACCTGACA
>DJIE01000104.1:38660-46451 GCA_002433465.1 Salinisphaera sp. UBA6602 | reverse complement strand
TCATCGAGGTCGCTCAGAGCGCACGCGATATCGTCGGCCGCGATCAGCTCGATGCGCTCGCCGAGCGCCTGGCGGCGCCCGCGAGCCATCGGTGATTCGCTTGGCCGGCCACCGCCGCGGCCGGCTCAGTCCAGCAGGCGAATCGTAAGCCGACGCACCAGTTCCTTGGCCTGGGCCGGGCGCAGATGATGGGCGAGTGCGACCGTACGATCACGCATGCGCATCATGACGCTGGCACGCGGGGTACGTAACAGCCCGCCGGCCTGCGGCGTGGGCGAGCCGCTCGTGGTGACCGGCAGGGTTAGCGTCTGTGCGTTCGGCGCATCGTTGTAGTAGTCGCGGACCCCGTCTTCCGCCTGCTGCGGCACGTAGAGCCCGCCGATATGGCCACGGGCGTAGCGACCGCGTTCGCCGCCGGTAATCACGCGCAACGAGTCGTAGTCGATCACGATTCGGGCATAGGGTGCGCGCCCCAGCGCGGATCGAACCACCCAAAGTCCGGCCAGCGCGATCACGACGGTGATAGCGGCGGTTACCGGCAGGGCGAAGCGATCGGCGAGCTCGAACAGGTGGTAACGCGTCCAGAGCACGGCGGCCACGTAGACGATGGCGACGTTGGCCACGGAATAGAGTAAACGCCATAGTGGCCGCCAGCGCTGCCGGTCGACGTCGATTGCGACGGTGCCGTCGCGGCGACGCCGCTCGATGATGCCCAGTCTTTCTTCCAGGCGCGGCCGTAGTAGCGCGCCGAGAACGTTCAAGCCGAGCACGAGCACGGCGCCTGCGACCACCGCGAGTCCGGCATGGGTCAGCGGCAGGGTGGCCAGGCTGGGCGTTTGCGGCCAGCGTGACAGCCATAGGCCGAAGGCGATCAGGCTGAACACGCTCGCGGCGAGCGCCAATGCGCAGAGACTGACCCTGCCGCGGGCGCTTTGGACGACGCCGACCGCGCCAATCAGCGGGATCGACCAGCCCAGCACGGGCGCTGCGTATTCGCCGATGCCGAAGCGGTCGATTGGCCGCAGTAGCGCGGGCAATTCGATCCATAGCCCGAGGCCGGAAGATTCGACGCCGTGGCCCAGCGCCAGCCACGGCGTGAAGTAGAGCAGCAGCAGCGCCGTGGTCAGCGCGGCGAGGGTCCAGCGACCGTCGGTTTGCACAGCAGCGTACCGGGTTCGAGACGAGCCCGGATTATAGGTCAGTGGGGGCGCCACTCAATTGAACGCGACCTGTTTTTTGCTCAGGAGGCGACCGCCTGCGATTGCGCCGTTCGCGGACGTACCCACTGTGAGGTCGAGAGAATACGGCTTTCGTCGCAGCGGTGGGCATAGTGCTGCGCGATATCGATTATTTCGCTGAGCAGGCTGTCGCGCAGGGTGGTCGGGTCGAGGCCCAGGTCCAGCAGACAGGCGTTATCCACGCACAGATCGTTTTCCGAGGCTTCGCGGCGCGGGTTGGGCAGGTTGACGATGTTGGCGCCGGTCATGCGGGCCACCAGTTTGGCCAGTTCGCCTACGCGCCAGGTTTCGGTCATCTGGTTGTAGATGCGTACCCGTTCGCCGGCGGCCGGGGCGTTGCCGATCGCCATTTCGATACAGCGCACCGTGTCCTGGATATGGATGAAGGCGCGGGTCTGGCCACCACTGCCGTGCACGGTCAGGTCGTGGCCAACCGCGGCCTGCATGAGAAAGCGGTTGAGCACGGTGCCGTAATCGCCGTCGTAGTCGAATCGATTGATCAGGCGTTCGTCCAGCCGCGTCTCGCGCGTCTGGGTGCCCCAGACCACGCCCTGATGCAGATCGGTAATACGCAGGCCGTCGTTCTTGTTGTAGAAATAGAACAGCAGCTGATCCTGGGTCTTGGTCATGTGGTAGATGCTGCCCGGGTCCGGCGGGAACAGGATCTCGCGCTGGGTACGCGCACCGGTGCTGTCGTCGACCTCGACAGTGAGATAGCCCTCGGGAATACGCAGCCCGCCGCCATAGCCGTAGACGCCCATGGTGCCCAGATGCACCAGATGGGCGTCGATACCGGTTTCCACCAGGGCGCAAAGCACGTTCTGGGTCGCGGCGAGGTTGTTTTCGACGGTGTAGCGCTTGGCCCGTGCATGCTTCATGGAATAGGGCGCCGAGCGCTGTTCGGCGAAATGCACGATGGCATCCGGGGCGAGCCGGTCGATGGTCGCTTCCAGGCGATCGTATTCGCGCGCAACATCCATATGCAGCGCGGCGATGGTGCGCCCGGTCAGCTCCTTCCAGGCCGCCAGTCGGATATCTATAGGCGATATGGGGGTCAGCGAACTCACCCCCAGCTCGTTGTCGATATGCCGTCGGGAAAGGTTGTCGATGAGGGTCACATCGTGGCCCTGACCGGACAGGTGCAATGCCGTGGGCCAGCCACAGAAGCCGTCGCCGCCGAGTATGAGGACTTTCATTGCGCGTTCTCCAGGGTCGGGGGGGTAAAACGCAGGTGGGGTCGACGCGCCGGGGCAAGCTGTGCGGCGAATTCGGCCGCCGAGGCTGCCCAGCTGTTGGCTCGCGCATAGGCGATGCCGGCCTCACCGTTGAGTTCGAGCGCCGCCAGCGCGGCGGCCTGCAGATCGTCGTCGAGCACGCCGGTGACGCCGGGTTGTACCACCTGGAGCGGCCCGGTGACCGGATAGGCGGCGACCGGGACGCCACAGGCCATGGCTTCCATGAGCACCAGCCCGAGCGTGTCGGTCTTGCTGGGAAAGACCATGCAGTCGGCTGCACAGATATGGCGCACCAGGTCTTCGCCCAGGCGCATACCCACGAAACAGGCCTCGGGGTAGCGGCGTTCCAGGTCGGCGCGGGCCGGGCCGTCGCCGACCACCAGCTTGCTGCCGGGCAGGTCGAGCTGGAGGAATGCTTCCACGTTCTTTTCCGGTGCCACCCGGCCGAAATACATGAACACCGGACCGGGCAGATCGAGTGTGGCCGGTTGCACGGGGCGAAACAGGCGGGTGTCGACGCCGCGTCCCCACAGGGCCAGCCGCGAGAAACCGCGATCGCTCAGATAGTCGGCCAACGGGCGTGTGCTCACCATGGTGCGCACGCTATGGCTATGAAACAGATTGAGCACCCGATAGCCCAGGCCCACCGGCACCAGCGGCCAGCGCGCGTTGATGTATTCCGGAAAGCGGGTATGAAAAGAGGTGGTGAAACGCCAGCCGCGCAGGCGACAGTACAGCCAGCCGGCCAGACCGACGCTGCCTTCGGTGGCGATATGCACTGCGTCCGGCACGAAGCGCTGCAGGCGGCGTGCAACGCCGGGCAGCGGCGCGGCCGCGAGCCGGATTTCGGTATAGGTGGGGCAGGGCACGGTCACGAACAGGCCCGGATGAATGACGAGCACGTCATGTCCGGCGGCTTCCAGTTCTCGAACCAGGGCCGTCAGGGCGGTGACCACCCCGTTGACCTGCGGCTTCCACGCGTCGGTGAGCAATGCGATACGCATGCGGCTCCTCGTTGCGGGGCTGTCATCGATATGACAGCCGGCTTGCAATGGAGCGCAGTGTGGGTCGTACAGATAACGCTGGGATGACGCGGCGATGTCGTTTGCATGACAACATGGCCGCGTTGCCGCGTGAACGAAATAGGGCAGTGCCGGCCCGGCGCGGTTCGGCCGGGCCGGCCGAGCGAACTATTCCTGCGGTTTGATGACCAGCTTGCCGGCCGCCTTGCGCGAGGCCAGTACGCTGATTGCCTCGCCGCCGCGTTCGAGCGGGTAGGTTCCCGACACATGCGGGCGCAGCTTGCCTTCGGCCAGCCAGGCAAAGATCTGCTTGAGCTGCTTCTGGTTCTCTTCGGGTTCACGCTGGGTGAACGAGCCCCAGAACACGCCCACGATCGAACAGCCCTTGAGCAGGGCGAGATTGAGCGGCGGTTTGGGGATCTCGCCGGCGGCAAAGCCGATCACCAGCAAACGCCCGCGCCAGGCCGTGCCGCGCAGGGCTTTTTCGGTCATGTCGCCGCCGACCGGATCATAGACCACGTCCACGCCACGCCCGTCGGTACGTGTCTTTATGGCGTCCTTGAGGTCTTCCTCGACGTAGTTGATGGTTTCATCCGCGCCGTGTTCGCGACAGACCGCCAGTTTTTCTTCGCTGGAGGCAGCGGCAATCACATGCGCGCCCAAGGCCTTGCCCAGCTCGATCGCGGCCAGGCCCACGCCGCCGGCGGCACCGAGTACGAGCAGGGTTTCGCCGGACTTCAGCGCGGCCCGGTCGGCCAGCGCATGATAGGTGGTGCCATAGGTCATCACGAACGCGCTGGCGGTGACGTGGTCCACGCCGTCGGGCATCGGGATCACCCGGTTGGCGTCGGTAGCGATCTGTTCGGCCATGGCGCCATAGCCGGTAAAGGCGATCACGTTGTCGCCGGCCTTGAGATGCTTGACCTCATCGCCCACGGTATTGACCACGCCCGCGAGCTCGCCGCCCGGCGAGAAGGGCAGCTCCGGCTTGAGCTGGTACTTGTCTTCGATGATCAGGCTGTCGGGGAAATTCACCGCCGCGGCCTGTACGTCGA
Source organism: Salinisphaera sp. UBA6602 (assembly GCA_002433465.1). Taxonomy (GTDB): domain Bacteria; phylum Pseudomonadota; class Gammaproteobacteria; order Nevskiales; family Salinisphaeraceae; genus Salinisphaera. The sequence continues at coordinate 41,901 of DJIE01000104.1, read as the reverse complement.
TAAGAACCTGCTTGGGGCCGACTTTAGGCGTGGGCTGTTCCTCGACGACCAGCGTTTCCGGCGGGCCGAATTGTTTGCAGAGCAATGCTCGCATCAGGGGTCTCCTCTTTATTGGCACTGTAGTGTCCACGCGATGCTGCAAGGCAGCGCAATGAACGGACGTTCGTTCTGGCATTCTGCCTGAATCCCCGTCGATCGTCGCTTGTCCCGGGTATTCCTACAAATCGGACACCGTGTAGACGAGGTGCCGAGACTCGGCCGCGCGCGTCCGTTGCTTAGCACAGGGCGCGCCGGGGCGTTGCCGCTGCGACGCATGCGGCGAGGCTCGATCACGGCCCGTGCCTACGTTTCGCCTTGAAGCCTTGTCGCGCGTAGTTGTTCGTGCCGATCGCGCCGGATAATCTCTGACGCACCATTCGTTTATCTGGACGCCGTCTTGGTTGATCTACGCCGTTTTGTTGCGCTGGCCTGCGTCGTTCTAAGCGCGGCCGCGGCGCTGGCCGGCTGTGCCAGTGCGCCGTCGTATCGGTTCGTTGATCCCGCGCAGCAGGACATGCGCTACGACGGTTTTCTGGCCTATGGTGCCTTTGCCGATGTGGCCATCGAAGCCGCCTTCGAACAGGCGCTCTGCGACCGACTGTTTGCGGCCGGGCATGCCTGTACGTCCATGCTCGCCGCTGCGCCGCCTACCCGTCAGCAGGATGCCGCGAGCCGTCATGCGGCCAGTCGCGCCAGCGGCGCCCAGGCCACGATCGTGATCGAACTGGCCGATATGCAAACCACGTCGCGCCGCGTGATCGGTCATGGGCGGATCGCCTATAACGTGCGCGTGATCGACAACGCGGGCCAGCAGGTCACCGCGCAGTTCGCCTTCGATACCGCAGAAAGCGCACGGCGATCGGTTTCTAAACAGGCAGACGCGCTCGCCCGGCGGATCGTTTCCGCACTCCAGGCGGAATCGCTGCTCTATCAGCGATAGCGCATGCATGCAGCCACAGGCGGGAAGAAGTGGAGCGGCGGACGAGATTCGAACTCGCGACCTCGACCGTGGGAGGGTCGCGCTCTACCAACTGAGCTACCGCCGCCACGACCCGCACAGCTAACGCGATCTGTCGGCTTTTTGCAATAGGCAGGTAAAAACCATTCGGCGCCGAGCGCGCGATCGGCGTATTGTGGAATAGGGTTTTATCTGGACTGGCGCTGCCCTCGCCGGCGCTTTAGTCTGCAAGTTGGCATTTTCCTTTGTCTTTTACTCGCGGAGCTTGTGATGAACAAGGCGTTGTTGACCGGTGGCACCGGCTTTATCGGCCGGCATCTGTGTGAATCGCTATTGGCCGATGGCTGGGCCGTGCAGGTCGTCACCCGCGATACCGCAGCCGCGGCGAAGGTGTTGCCGGCAGGGGTCGTGCCGGTGGCCGATATCAAGGCCGCGGCGCCGGCCGACGCGGTGATCAACCTCGCCGGCGAGAATCTGGCGGACGGCCGCTGGACCGAGGCGCGCAAGCGTGAAATGCGCGAAAGCCGCCTGCGGATCACGCGTCAGCTTACCGAAACGATTGGTGAATGGGACACGCCGCCGCAGGTGCTGGTGAGCGGTTCTGCGGTCGGTTATTACGGCGCGCGCGGGGACGACGTGCTCGACGAAAACGAATCGCCCGGCGACGAATTCCAGTCCGAGCTTTGCGTGGCCTGGGAACAGGCCGCCCGCCGTGCCGAGGCCGCCAACATCCGCGTGTGTCGTGTTCGTACCGGCATCGTGCTCGGGGCCGATGACGGCGCACTGGCACAGATGGTCACGCCGTTCAGGTTCGGGCTGGGCGGGCATTTCGGCACCGGCAAGCAGTACATGCCCTGGATACACATCCGCGACGAGGTGGCCGCGATTCGTTTTCTCATCGACAACCCGGATTGTAGCGGGGCGTTCAACCTCACCGCGCCGGAGCCGGCCACCAATCGCGAATTCACGACCACGCTCGCGCGCGTGTTGCACCGGCCCAAGTTCGCCTGGGTGCCCGGCCCGGTGCTCAAGCTGATGGTCGGCGAGATGGCCCATTTGCTGCTCACCGGCCAGCGCGCGATTCCCAGCGCGTTGGAGAAGGCCGGTTTCACCTTCGAGTTTCGCCAGCTGCAGCCGGCCCTGGAAGATCTGCTCGGAGATCGCTGAATGCGTGATGCGCTGCTTGCGAAACTGACCGAAATCGTTGGCGCCGCGGACGTGCTGCAGGCCGATGCGGCTGCACCCTTTCTGGTGGAATGGCGGGGCGCGTTTCGCCCGACCGCGCTCGCGGTGGTACGACCGGCCGATACGGCGCAGGTCGCAGCGGTGGTCACCGCCTGTGCCGACGCAAACTGTGCGGTAATCGCCCAGTCCGGCAATACCGGGCTCGTGGGCGGGGCCGCCGCAGACGACGCCCAGCGTCATGTCATCGTCAATCTCGAGCGCATGGATCGCGTACGCGAAGTCGATGCCGACAACGCCACGATCACCGTCGAGGCGGGTTGTATTCTCGCCGACGTGCAACAGGCCGCGGCCGATGCCGGCCTGTTTTTCCCGTTGACGCTTGCCTCGCGCGATCGCTGTCGGATCGGCGGCAATCTGGCTACAAATGCAGGCGGGCTGAACGTCGTGCGCTATGGCAACACCCGCGATCTGGCGCTGGGCCTGGAAGTGGTGCTCGCGGACGGGCGTATCTGGAACAATCTCACCGGGCTGCGCAAGGACAACAGCGGTTTCGATCTGGACGACCTGTTCATCGGCAGCGAAGGCGCGCTGGGCATCATCACCGCTGCGGTGATGAAGCTCTACGAGCCGGTGGTACAGCAGGTCAGTGCGCTGTTCGCGCTGGAGTCCCCGGCCCAGGCGGTACGACTGCAGCGGCGGCTGACCGCGGCCTCGGGGCATAACCTGACCGGCTGCGAGCTGATGTCGCGCCAGGCGGTGGCGCTGGCCTGCAGCCATATCGAGGGCTGTGAAGAGCCTTTCGATATCGATCATGACTGGTACCTGCTGGTCGAGCTGGCCAGCTCCGCCGACGGCCACTGGCTGCTTGACGCCATGGCCCATGTCGTCGAGCAGGCCCGCCACGCGCACGAATTGACGGATGTCGTCATCGCCCACGACGTCGAAACCAGTCGTCGGCTATGGCATTTACGCGAGTCGCTGCCGCCGGCCCAGGTCGCCGAAGGGGCCTCGATCAAGCACGATATTTCGCTGCCGGTATCGAAGCTGCCCGCGTTTCTG
>DJIE01000104.1:0-38256 GCA_002433465.1 Salinisphaera sp. UBA6602 | reverse complement strand
CTGCATTTCAATCTGTCCCAGCCCGTGGACGCCGACGGCCCGGCCTTTCTGGCCCAGGCCGAGGCCGCCCATACCGTGGTGCACGATATCGTCGCCGAGATGGGCGGCTCGATCGCGGCCGAACACGGCATCGGCCGGCTCAAGGTCGCCGCCCTGGATCGCTACAAATCCGAGGTGGAGCGCGACATGCTCGCCGCGATCAAGACAGCGCTGGACCCGCACAACCGGCTCAATCCGGGCGTGATCGTGAAGGCCTAGGCATGAACGTCGGGCCGGCCTGCGACGACGATGTCGATCTGATCCCGGCGCTGCACGTCGCGGCATGGCGCGACGCCTATCGTGGTCTGTTGCCGCAGGCCTATCTGGACGAGCTCAGCGTGGATGCCAGGAAAGCGCAGTGGACCCGGGCGCTCGCCGATCCCGCGATCGAGGTGTTGGTGGCCCGACACGAGCAGACACTCGTGGGGCTGGCCAGCTATGGCCCCAGCCGGGATGACGATACGGATGCTGCGACGATGGAGCTGTATGCCATCTATGTCGCGCCGCGTTCGTGCCGGCGGGGCATCGGTCGCCGGCTCTGGCAGGCCGTTCGCCGGGGCGTAGCCGCCCGGAACGGCGCCGCGGTCACTCTCTGGGTGTTGCAGGGCAATCACGCGGCACAGCGGTTTTATCAGGCGCAGGGTTTCGTCGCCGATGGCCAGCACAAGACGCTCACCCTCGACGGCACGCGCTTGGCTGAACGGCGCTATGTCTGGCCCGCCGCGCGGCTGCGTTGAGCCGGCCAAGCGCTAGCGCAGAAAATAACCTGCGGTTTTCAGCTCGCCGTCTTCTCGTACCAGGGTGACGGTTTCCTGAATCGGAGGGCGGTCATCGAAACGGCTGGCATAGACGAGTACGACATAGTCATTGTCGGGCACGCCGGGGAGTTTTCGCGTGTAGGCGATGGATACGAGTTCGCGCTTGCTTGGCGCAGCGGTGTCGGCCCGCGCGTTTCCAACCGCCTCGATCCACGCGCCTTGATCGATGCCGTTTCGAAACATTGCCGATGCCTGCTGCCAGCTGCGCTCATAAGTGCCGCGATCGACGAGCGCGAGCCACTGGCGGGCAGCTCGGTCGGCGCGGGCATCCTCCTGCGGCGCGGGGGCGTGGGTTGCGCAGCCGGCGATGATCAGTATCAGGCCCGCGAGCCATACGCTCGAAACAGCGGCGCGATACCGGCCCGTCTGCATCAGCCGCCGGCCATGCCCGTAGCGCTGACCAGCGAGATCAGCGGCTGCGGATAGATGCCGAAGAAGATCACCGCGGCCGCCAGCAACAGCACCATGATGCCGCCGGACTGCTGCCCCCAGCCGGAAACCGCGTCGCGACGGCTTTCGCCGGGCTCGTCCAGGAACAGGATGACCATCATGCGCAGGTAGTAGTACAGGCCGATGGCGCTGCCGAGCACGATGCCGCCGACCAGCCACCACAGGCCGGATTGCACGGCGATGGCAATCACGTAGAACTTGCCGAGAAAGCCTGCGGTCATCGGGATGCCGGCCAGCGACAGCATCATGACGGTGAACACAGTCGCCAGGTACGGCCGGCGCCAGAACAGCCCGCGATAGTGGTGCAGCGCCCCCGCGTCGGTGCCGGAGTAGGGGCTGGATACGAGCGTGACCACGCCGAATGCGCCGAGCGTGGTGGCGACATAGGTGGCCAGATAGATGCCCACGGTTTCGATGCTGAAGGTGCCGCCGGCCACGATCGCGGTCATCAGATAGCCCAGATGCGCAATCGAGGAATAACCCAGCAGCCGCTTGACGTTGCGCTGGCGCAGCGCGAGCAGGTTGCCGACCAGCATGGACGCCATGGCGATTACGCCCATCAGCGTGAGCAGCCAGCCGTTGGCGGCCGGCGGTGCGAGCGTGAAGAATCGCAGCAGCAGCGCGAAGACCGCGACCTTGCTCACCGTGGCCAGAAAGGCCGAGACCGGCCCCGGTGCGCCTTCGTAGACGTCCGGCGTCCAGACATGGAACGGCACCAGCGACAGCTTGAAGGCCAGTGCGACGACCATCATGCCCACGCCGGCCAGCAGCCAGGGCGAGCCGCTGTTGCCGGCCAGGGTATCCACCAGGCCGGCATATTCGAGGCTGCCCGATGCCGCGTACAGCAGCGCCATACCGAACAGCAGGAAGGCCGAAGCCGCGCCCGAGAGCACCATGTACTTCAGGCCGGCTTCCAGCGAAATACGGTCGCGATAAGCATAGGCGACCATGCCGTACAGCGGCACCGACAGCAGCTCGAGGCCGATGAACAGCGACGCGAAGTGCCGGCTGGCGATCAGCGCGAGCGCGCCGCCGGCCGAGCACAGCAGCAGGATATAAAACTCTTCGCGCCGGTCCGGCAGGGTATCCAGATAGGCATGGGCCAGCGTGGTACAGGCCAGCGATGCCACCAGCACGATGGCGCCGAACAGCAGCGAATAATCATCGATGATGAACAGCGGCGTGACCTGGATCGGCGTGATCTGGAGCACGCCCAGCAGCGACAGCAGGGCCGCGTTCAGGCCGACCACGGTCATTGTGGCCGCCGTGAAGTGGTGGCGGTGTACCGCGATCGACAGCATCACGCCGACAACGGTCGCGCACAGGATGAGCAACGGCGCGAGGGCGAGCATCTGAGTGGAAAAGTCGGTCATGACGCCTTTCGCTTAACGGGACGGCAACGGAGCAACGGCGAACCAGTCGGTGACTTCGGTCATCGCCGTATGCGAGATATCGAGCACGGTATTCGGGAACAGGCCAAGCCAGAGCGTGAGCACGAGCAGTAGCAGCATCATGCTGTATTCGCGCGGGTCGAGCCCGCCGAGCGAGGCCTCCGACTTGGGCGTGCCCCAATAAACGCGGTGCATGAGCACCAGGGAATAGATGGCTGCCAGCACGAGGCCGCCACTGGCCGCGACCACGACCCAGGGCACCGTATCGAAGGCGCCGAACAGGATCAGGAACTCGCCGATGAAGTTGCCGGTGCCGGGCATGCCCAGCGAGGCCATCACGAACACCAGCGCAAAGCCCGGCAGCGCGCCCATACGCCCGAACAGGCCGCCCATCTGGCGCATGTCACGGGTATGGATGCGCTCGTAGATCTGGCCGGAGATGATGAACAGACCCGCCGCCGAGAAGGCATGGGCCACCATCTGCACGATCACGCCCTGCAGTGCGAGCAGCGTGCCGGAATAGATGCCGATCAGCACGAAGCCCATATGCGAAATACTGGAGCAGGCGATCAGGCGCTTGACGTCGGTCTGCGAGAAGGCCAGCAGGGCGCCGTAGTAGATGCCGATCAAACCCAGCGCCATGGCAACAGGCGCGAACTGGGCCGAGGCCTCGGGGAACAACGGAATCGCGAAACGCAGCATGCCGTAGGCCGCGGTCTTGAGCAGGATGCCGGCCAGATCGACCGAGCCGGCGGTCGGCGCCTGGGCATGCGCGTCCGGTAGCCAGCCGTGCAGCGGGACCACCGGCAGCTTGACCGCAAAGGCGATAAAGAAGCCCAGCATCAGCACGTAGGCGATGGTGCCGGTCAGCGGGGTTTCACGCAGCACCATGTAGTCGAAGGTGAAGGTGCCGGTCTGGCTGTAGTGGGCGAAGACCAGACCCAGAATCGACACCAGCATGAGCAGGCCGCTGGCCTGGGTATAGATGAAGAACTTGATCGCAGCGCCGATGCGGGTATTGCCTTTCGAGCCGCTATGTCCCCACAGCGCGATCAGGAAATACATCGGCACCAGCATCATTTCCCAGAAAAAGAAGAACAGGAAAAGATCCACGGCCAGAAATACGCCGACCACGCCGCCGATAATCCAGAGCAGGTTCAGATGGAAGAAGCCGATCCGGTTGGTGATTTCACGCCAGGAACACACCACGGCGAGCACGCCGAGAAAGCCGGTCAGCATGATCATGATCAGCGACAGGCCGTCGAGCGCCAGGTGAAAGGAAATCCCGAAGCGATCGATCCAGGGCAGGCGGATCTGGTGGGCCCAGTTCGGCGCGTCGCCCACCGCCCCGCCGGCCAGCGAATAGTCGCCCGTCAGCCACAGCCAGAGCGCCAGGCCGACCACGAGCAGCATGGTCAGCAGCGCGATCCAGCGCGGCGCCTGCGCGGGGGCATGGCGGCTTTCCAGCTGCCAGCAAAGCAGGCCGCCGATGAAGGGGACGAATAGAAGCCAGCACAGGATCATTGAGAACGTTCCTTGGGACCTGTGAATGAGCGCGCCGTCGTCACGCCGTTATCGTATGTATTCATGCGCATTACCCGAACAGCAGCGCGACGAGCAGCACCGCGGCACCGGCAAACAACGACAGCGCATACCAGCGCAGGCGCCCGCTCTGGGTGGTGACCAGCGCGCTGTTGAGCATGAGCGCGATCTGCGGCGCGACGTTGACGGTCGAGTTGATCCAGTCGCGACGATGCAGGCGGGTCAGCAGCAGATAGGGGCGCACGAAGACGCGGTCGTAGAGCGTGTCGAAGCCCCAGGCGTTGTGCCAGAGCTGCCACAGGCCACGGCCAAGCGGATTGGATGCCAGTTTCTCGGCGGTCTGTCGGCTACCCAGGTACAGCGCAGCGGCCACGCCGAGGCCGACGATGGCCACGGCAGCGGACAGCACTTCCACGATCAGTTTCGTGGTGCCGTGATCGCCGCCTTCATGGACCGGCAGCACGTCGGCCAGCGGCGGGTGGATCCAGGCGCCCAGGAAGGTGGACAGCACGGCCAGCACGATCAGCGGCAGATGATGGGCAATGCCGCGGCCCGCATGGGCCTTGATCTGGGCTTCGCCATGGAAGGCGATGAAAATCATGCGGAAGGTGTAGAGCGCGGTCAAAAACGCGCCGACCAGGCCGGCGAACCAGAGCACGTGGTGGCCGTTGGCAAACGACAGCCACAGGATTTCGTCCTTGGAATAGAAGCCGGCCGTGACCAGGGGCAGGGCGGCCAGCGCCGCGCCGCCGATGATGAATACCGCGTAATCCAGCGGCAGGCTCTTGCGCAGCCCGCCCATCTTGAAGATGTTCTGCTCGTGGTGGCAGGCGATGATCACCGAGCCCGAGGCCAGGAACAGCAGGGCCTTGAAGAAGGCATGGATCATCAGATGGAAGATGGCCGCATCCCACGCGCCCACGCCGAGTGCCAGGAACATGTAGCCGATCTGACTCATGGTGGAATAGGCGAGCACGCGCTTGATATCGGTCTGGCACAGCGCTGCGAAGCCGGCCAGCAGCAGCGTGACCGCGCCGACGACGCCCACCAGGGCCAGCACGGCCGGGGCAAGCTCGAATATCACATGCATGCGTGCGATCAGATACACGCCTGCGGTGACCATGGTGGCCGCGTGGATCAGCGCCGAAACCGGCGTCGGGCCGGCCATGGCGTCGGGCAGCCAGGTCTGTAGCGGCAGCTGGGCGGACTTGCCCACGGCGCCGCCCAGCAGCAGCAGCGCGGCGAGGCTGGCCATCGGGTCGCCCTCGGCCCAGGCCTGGGGTGCCTGTTCCAGAAGGGTCTGTATATCGAGTGTGCCGAAGGTGGTGAACAGCAGGAAAAGGCCGATGGCCAGGAACACGTCGCCGATACGCGTGATCAGAAAGGCCTTGAAGGCCGCCCAGGCGTTGGCCTCATCCTTGTAGTAGTAGCCGATCAGCAGATAGCTGCACAGGCCCACGCCTTCCCAGCCGAGGAACAGCAGGAACAGGTTGTCGCCGAGCACGAGCAGCAGCATGGCGACGATGAACAGGTTCATGTAGGCGAAAAAACGCCCCATGCCCGGCCCGCCGTCGAGGTCGTGCTTCATGTACCAGCCGGCGAACAGGTGGATGAGAAAACCCACGCCGGTAATCACGCCAAGCATGGTCGCGGCCAGCCCGTCGAAATAAAGCGCGAACGCCGGCGTGAAGTCGCCCACCGAAACCCAGGTCCACAGGGTTTGCGTATAGGGCGCGCCGTCGCCGGTGACGAAGGTATAGATCAGCCACGCCGATACCAGCGCGGACAGGCCCACCGACCCGGCACCGATGGTCGCCGCGGCGCGATCGGCCATGCGCGGAAAGAACGACAGCGCGAGGCTGCCGGCGAGCGGAAAGACGATGGTCAGGGCTAGCAAATTCATCCGTGCATCTCGCTGGCGGCGTCGATGTCGATGGTCTTGAAACGGCGATGCAGCTGCAGCAGCAGGCCGAGCCCGATGCTGGCCTCGGCGGCAGCGAGGGTGATCACGAGGATGAACATCACCTGGCCATCGGGCGCGCCATGGGCCGCGCCGGCCACGATGAAGGCCAGGCCTGCGGAATTGAGCATGATCTCAAGGCACATGAGGATGAACAGCGTATTGCGCCGTACCACCAGCCCGACCAGGCCGAGGGTGAACAGCAGGGCGGCCAGAATCAGGCCGTGTTCCATGGGGATGCCGTTCATTGTTCGCCTCCCGGGTGGCGACGCCCGCGCGCGGCGGCGACGCGTTTTTCTTCGGCCACGTCACGATCGTCGCGGCCCAGATGGGCAGCGACCACCAGGGCGGCCAGCAGCACGAAGGCGGCCAGTTCCACGATCAGTACATAGGGCCCGAACATGGTCATGCCGATGCGTTCGGCCATCAGCGGCGTGCTGTCGACGTTGCCCATGGAGCCACCGCTGGCAAGCGCCACGGCCAGAACGCCGAGCAGGACGACGCCCAGCACGCCGGGCCCGATCCATACCCGGGGCGCCAACCAGCTGCGCTCCCGGGCCACGGTTTCCTGATTGAGGTTGAGCATCATGATCACGAACACGAACAACACCATGATCGCGCCCGCGTAGACGATCACCTCGAGTGCGGCCGCGAAAGGTGCGCCGAGGGTATAGAACACGATCGCCACCGACAGCAGCGACACGATCAGGTAGAGCAGCGCATGCACCGCGTTGGCACAGCTGATCACCCGCGCGGTGGCGGCGACGGCGACGATGGCAGCGAGATAGAAAGCGATTTCCATAGTCGGCCCGGCCTCAGGGAAGCAGCGTCTTGACGTCGATGGGCGCGGCCTCGTTCTCGGCCTCGCCCTTGTCCTTGCCGCCCACGGCCATGCCGGCGACGCGATAGAAGTTGTAGCCGGGCCGCTTGCCGACGCCGGAAATGGTCAGATCGGATTTTTCGTAGACCATGTTCTGACGATCGAACTCGCCCATTTCGAAGTCAGGGGTGAGCTGGATCGCGTAGGTCGGGCAGGCCTCCTCGCAGTAGCCGCAGTAGATGCAGCGCGAGAAGTTGATGCGGAAGGTTTCCGGATACCAGCGCCCGCTTTCGTCCTCGGCCTTGACCACGCTGATGCAGTCGACCGGGCAGGCCACGCTGCACAGATTGCAGGCCACGCAGCGCTCGGCGCCGTCCGGATCGCGCGTGAGCACGATACGCCCGCGATAGCGCGGCGGCAGATAAGGCTTTTCTTCCGGATACAGCACCGTCTCGCGCTTGCGAAAGGTGTGCATCAGGGTCATCCAGATGGTGCGCAGAACACTCAGCATAGGTGACTCGCGTAACCGGTGAAATCGAGTAGAGAGTACGACGTGCTCATGCCATGGCCACCACGACAGCGCCCGTGATCGCGACGTTGACCAGCGCAATCGGCAACAGAATCTTCCAGCCGAAGGCCATCAGCTGGTCGTAGCGAGGGCGCACGGTGGCCGCGCGCAGCAGCACGAAAAAGCAGATGAAGAAACCGGCCTTGAGCGCGAACCAGACGAAGCCGGGCAGGATCGGGCCCAGCCAGCCGCCGAAGAACAGCACCGTGGTCAGGCAGGAGATCAGCACGATGCCCAGATATTCGCCCACGAAGAACATGCCGAACTTCATGCCGGAATATTCGGTGTGATAGCCGGCGGTGAGCTCCTGTTCCGCTTCGGGCAGGTCGAAGGGCGCACGATGGATTTCGGCGATGCCGGCAATGAAGAAAATCACGAACGCCGGGAACTGCGGGATCACGTTCCACATACCGGCCTGGGATTCGACGATGGTACGCAGATCGAAGCTGCCGGCCAGCAGCACCACGCCCAGCAGGCTCAGGCCCATGAAGACCTCGTAGGAAATCATCTGGGCGGCGGTACGCATGCCGCCGAGCAGGGCGTATTTATTGTCCGAGGACCAACCCGCCAGAATCACCGAATACACGCCCAGCGAGCTCATCGCCAGCACGAACAGAATGCCGATGTTCAGGTCGACCACGCCGATGGTCTCGGTGAACGGCACCACTGCGAACGCCATGAGCGTGGTGAACATGATGATGGCCGGCGCGATGACGAACACGGCCTTGTCGGCGAACGGCGGGATCCAGTCTTCCTTGAAGAAGATCTTGATCATGTCCGCGGCCACCTGAAGGATGCCGAACGGGCCAACGCGGTTCGGCCCGTAGCGATCCTGCCAGACGCCCAGCAGGCGACGTTCCACCCAGATCAGCAGGGCAGCGGAAATCACCACCGCCAGCAGGATGGCAATGGTCTCGAAGGCGGTGAACGCGAAATCGAGCAGTGTGTCTGTGCTGAAGCCGAACATCAGGGCGACACCGCTGCAGGCAGACGCACGCCCATCAGGCCATGGGCGCCCACCGGTACGCCGATGGTCTTGTCGGGCAGGCTGGGGTCGATGGTGACCGGCAGGGCATGGATCTCGCCGTCGATGGTCAGGCGCAGCGTATCCGCCGCGGCCAGGCCCAGCGCCTTGGCACCGGCTTCGTTGAGGGTGAACCAGGCACGCGGCATGCGTTGCTGAATCGCCGGGGCCTTGGCGGACTGCGATTCGCTGCCGAAGATGTGATAGCGCGGGATCGCCTGCCAGCCTTCGACCAGCTTGGGCTCGGCCGGCGCATAGTCGGGTACGTTGGCATCGACCTTGAGCAGCCGCGTGCCGGGATCGCCGCCCTTGAGATGGCCACCGACTTCATCCTGAAAACGGGTAATGGCGGCCTGGTTGGAATCCCAGCCCGGCGCCCAGGCATAGGCCATCAGCGCCGGCGGCTGATCGCTGCCGTGGTAGCCCTCCATCGAATAGGCCAGCGCCGAGTCCACATCCACTTCCGGACGACGCTCGCGTACGTCCACGTTGGCATAGAGCGCGGTACGCCCCGAATAGCGATGCGGGCTGCGCGGAAAACGCATGCCGGCCTTGCGGAAACTGGTGCTGGGCGCGGCCGTCTTGATACCCGCGAACTGCGGGCAGGCGGCTTCGATGGCGTCGATGAGATCGTCCATGCCGTACCAGTCCACCGGCTTGCCGATCGCACGATTGAGATCGGCACACCAGCGCCAGCCTTCCTGCAACGGCGCTTCCGGAATGAAGACCTGGAAGAAGCGCTGGGCGCGGCCTTCGTTGTTGACCAGGGTGCCGTCCGCCTCGGCAAAGCTGCCGGCGGGGAGCACGTAGTCGGCCTTGGCGATGGTCGCGGTCATGCTGTGATCGAGCACGATCAGGTTCTTGGCGGCCTTGATCGCGGCATCGACCTTGCCATGCTGGGCCCGCTCGTAGAGATCGTTCTGCATGACGATGAGCGTATCGGCACGGCGGCTGGTGATGGCCTCGAAGGCGTGATCGACGTCGCGATCGCTCATCATCGCCATGCCGAGGCTATTCGCCTCGTTAAGCGTAACGAACAGCCCGGCGTCGTCGTGTACCGACTCGAGCGCGCGCATGACGTTGCCGGCTGCGGTCAGCACGGCTTCGCTGCCGAGGCTCGTACCGGCGACCACCAGCGGTTTTTTCGCCGTCTTGAGGGCGTTGGCGATGGTTTCGGCGTGCGTGCGCGTCTGTTCGTCGATATTGGCCGGCATGGGCGCAGCGTCGTCGAGAATGGCGGCCACCGCGAAGCCAAGCTCAGCGATACGCGCGGGGCGCAGATGAAACAGTTCGGTCGCCACGTCGTCCAGACGCGTGGCCGCCGGCACCGCCATGAACAGCGGGCTGTAGAAATGCTGGCCCTCGTCGCGTACCGCACGCGCATGCCACTTCGGAATGTTGGCGGCTTCGGCGAGGACGTGATGTTCGTTGCGTACGGCCTGGCGCAACGACAGTGCCAGGCGCGGCGCGAACTGGGTCACGTCCTCGCCGAGCACGAATACCGCATCGCAGGATTCCACATCGCGCAGCGTCGGCAAGCGGCCGGCGTGCTCCTGCAATAGCGCGAGTGCGGCGAGGCTGGCATGGCTTTCCGGCCCGCTCATGCCGTTATGGAAGTTGTCGGCGCCGACCAGATGGCGCAGCGCGAAGTTGTCTTCCAGCGAGGCGCGCGGCGAGCCGATACCGACCAGGCCCTTGGCCTCGGCGAGCACGCTCTTGAGCGAGGCGAGCATCACGTCCATGTCCTGGGGCTCGAGCACGCCGTTGTCCGCGCGCACCAGCGGCTGGCGCGGCCGGTCCTCGCGGTTGACGAAGCCGGCGCCGAAGCGGCCGCGATCGCAGAGGAAATAGTGGTTGATTTCGCCGTGATAGCGGTTCTGGATACGCTTCAATATGCCCTGGCGCGAACCGGGGCTGGTGTTGCAGCCCAGCGAGCAATGGGTACAGATGCCCGGGGCATTCTGCATGTCCCATTTACGGTTGTAGTGCGCGCCCAGCGTCTTGTCGGTGAACACGCCGGTGGGGCAGACCTCGACCAGGTTGCCCGAGAACTCGCTGTTGAAGGCGCCGTCGGCCTCGCGGCCGAAATAGACGTTGGAATGCGAGCCGAGCACGCGCAGGTCGTCGCCGTCGGCATAGTCGCGGTAGTAGCGCACGCAGCGATAGCAGGCGATACAACGGTTCATCTCGTGATTGATGAACGGGCCTAGCTCCTGATTGCGATGGGTGCGCTTGGGGCCGCGATAGCGCCGGCGCGTATGCCCGGTCATCAGGGTCATGTCCTGCAGATGGCATTCGCCGCCTTCTTCGCACACCGGACAGTCGTGCGGGTGGTTGATCATCAACCATTCGATGACCTGGGCACGAAAATCGCTGGCTTCCTTGTCTTCGATCGAGAAGCAGCCGCCATCCGAGGCCGGCGTCATGCAGGCCATGACGATCTGACCCTGGGTGTCGTCTTCGTTCTTGTACTGCTTGACCGCGCACTGGCGACAGGCGCCCACGGAATGCAGCTCCGGGTGCCAGCAGAAATAGGGCAGGTCGAAGCCCTTTGAAAGCGCGACCTTGAGCAGATTGTCGGTGGGGTCCACCTCGAACTGCTTGCCGTCGATCTTGATCGTTGCCATCGCTAAACCGTGCGCTAGTTGTTCGAGGCGGCGTTGGCCGGCTGGGTGAGATCCAGCGTATCCGCCTCGGGCGGAATCAGGGCCGCCAGTTCGTCGCGGAAATACTTGAGACCGGATTCGAGCGGGCCCATCGCGCCGGGGGCATGGGCACAGAAAGTCTTGCCCGGGCCGAGCAGCTTGACGTGCAGGTCCAGCAGCTCGATATCGCCCGGCTTGCCGTGCCCGGCTTCCAGATTGGTGAGAATACGCTCCACCCAGGGCAGGCCGTCACGGCAGGGCGTGCACCAGCCACAGGATTCCTGCGCATAGAAATGCTCGAGGTTCTTGAGAACGCCCACGATCGGGGTCTGGTCGTCGATGACCACCATCGTGCCCGTGCCCAGGCGGCTGCCGACTGCGCCCACGCCTTCATAGTCCATCGGCGTATTCAGATGTTCGTCGGTCAACAGCGGCGTGGAGCCGCCGCCCGGCAGCAGGGCCTTGAGCTTGCGCCCGCCGCGCACGCCGCCGAAATGATCGAGCAGATCGGACAGCTTCGTGCCCAGCGGCAGTTCGACCAGTCCGGGGCGGGCGACATGGCCCGAGGCGCCGAAGATCTTGGTGCCGCCGTCCTTGTGCAGGCCGAGCGATTTGTACCACTCGGCGCCGTTTTTCACGATATGCGGGACGTTGCAGATGGTTTCGACGTTGTTGACCGTCGTTGGCTGGCCGAACAGGCCGGAAGCCGCCGGGAAGGGCGGCTTGTGGCGCGGCACGGCGCGACGGCCTTCGAGCGCGGAGAGCAGCGCCGATTCCTCGCCGCAGATATAACGGCCCGCGCTCATGTGCAGATACATCTTGAGATTGAAGCCGGTGCCCAGGATGTCCTGGCCCAGATAGCCGGCTTCCATGGCCTCGTCGATCGCGCGCTGGAGCTTGCGCTGGCATTCGGTGTATTCGCCGCGGATGAACACGTAGGCGATATCCGCGCCGATCGCATAGCTGGCGATGGCCATCGCTTCGATCAGCTGATGCGGGTCGCCTTCCATGAGCAGGCGATCCTTGAAGGTGCCGGGCTCCATCTCGTCGGCGTTGACCACGAGATATACATGGGCCGGACGCTTCTCGGGATTCTCTTCGAAGCGCGGCATGAACGACCATTTCACGCCGGTCGGAAAGCCCGCGCCGCCGCGTCCGCGCAGGCCGGCTTCCTTGACCAGGCCGGCCACCTCGGTGGGCTTCATTTCATGAAGCGCCTTCTTGTAGGCCTCCCAGCCGCCGGCCTGCTCGTACTCGCCGATGGTCATCGGCTCGCGATTGTCGCGGATGTTTTTGGTAAGAACCTTTTCCATGACTGTTCGTCCTTGCGCCGCGCCTAGGGGTATTCCGCCAGAATGGCGTCGACCTTATCGGGCGTGAGCCGGCCGTGATAGTCGGTGTTGATACGCATGGCCGGGCCGTTATCGCAGTTGCCCAGGCAGCAGATCGGCAGCAGCGTGAAGCGATTGTCCGGCGTGGTCTGGCCGAACTCGATGCCCAGCGTCTTCTTCAGATAGGCCAGGATTTCCTCGTAGCCGGTCAGATAGCAGGAAATCGAGTCGCAGATCATGATCACGTGCCGACCCACCGGCTGGCGAAAGATCAGGTTGTAGAACGTTGCCACCGCTTCCATCTGGGTCGGCGTGACACCGACCACGGCGGCGGCCGCTTCCAGCGACTCGTCCGATACCCAACCGCGATGTTCCTGCACGATCTTGAGCGCTTCGATAGTCGCCGCGCCCGGATCCTCGTACAGCGTCATCTCGTGCTGGATGGCCTCAATTTCGGTTTGACTGAGCTTCATCGGTCCACGTCTGCCATAACAAAATCGATCGCACCGATGATGGCCACCAGATCGGCCACCAGGCCGCCCTGCGAGATCAGCGGGATCTGCTGCAGATGGGCGAAGCTGGGCGTGCGAATACGCGTGCGATAGCTCATCGCATGCTTGTCGGAAATACTGTAATAGCCGTTCAGGCCCTTGGTGCCTTCGACCATGCAGGCCGATTCCATCGCCGGCACCACCGGGCCCCAGCTGACGGTCAGAAAGTGCGCGATCAGGGTTTCGATATCCTGCATCGTGCGTTCCTTGACCGGCGGCGTGGTCAAGGGATGATCGGCCTTGTAGTCACCAGCGGGCATGTTCTTCATGCACTGTTCGATGATGCGACAGCTCTGGAACATCTCTTCGATACGTACGTCGAGCCGGTCCTGGCAGTCGCCGTTGGTGCCGGTCGGGATCTCGAAGTCGAAGTTTTCGTAGCCGGAATAGGGACGGGCCTTGCGCAGATCGAAATCCACGCCGGTCGAACGCAGCCCCGGGCCGGTAATGCCCCAGTCGATCGCCTCGTCCTGAGAATAGGCGCCGATATGCTTGGAGCGTTTGACCAGCACGCTGTTGCGCGCCATCGCCTTCTTGTACTCGGCCAGCCGCGAAGGGAACCAGTCGAGGAATTCCTTGACCTTGCGATCCCAGCCGTTCGGCAGGTCCATGGTCAGGCCACCGATACGGAAGAACGCCGGGTGCATGCGAAAGCCGGTGATCGCCTCGATCACGTCATAGGCCTTCTGGCGATCGGAGAACATCCAGAAGATCGGGCTCATCGCGCCGATGTCCTGCACATAGGTGCCGAAAAACATCAGATGGCTGGTGATACGGAAGAACTCGCAGAGCATCACGCGTACGACCTTGACCCGTTCCGGCACCTGGATGCCGAGCACGTGCTCGAGGTTCATGACGTAGGGCAGCTCGTTCATCACCCCGCCGAGATAGTCCACCCGGTCGGTATAGGGGATATAGGTATGCCAGGACTGGCGCTCGGCCATCTTCTCGGCGCCACGATGGTGGTAGCCGATATCCGGCACCGCGCCGACGATTTCCTCGCCGTCGAGCTGCAGCACGATCCGGAATACGCCGTGTACCGAGGGATGGTTCGGGCCCATGTTGAGGAACATGAACTCGGTATCGCCGGATTCGCGCTTCATGCCCCAGTCTTCGGGTTTGAACTGCAGGGCGTTCTCTTCTTCGTCCTGGCGCTTGGGGTCCAGATGCAGCGGCTCGAACTCGGTCGCGCGCGCGGCGTGATCCTTGCGCAGCGGATGCCCTTTCCAGGTCGGCGGCATGAGAATGCGGCGCAGGTTCGGATGCCCGTCGAAGGTGATCCCGAACATGTCCCAGACTTCGCGCTCGTACCAGTTGGCGTTGGGCCATACGCCGGTGGCGGTGGGGGTGTTCAGGTCGTCATCGAACAGCGCGACCTTGAGGCGTATCTCGGCGACCGGCGACAGGCTAAGCAGGTGATAGACCACGGTGAAATCCGCGGCCGGCTGGTTGAGCCGATGCTCGCGGACGCGCTCGTCGATCGCGGTCAGGTCGAACAGCATGCGGTAGGCCGGCGTACTGTCCTGGCGCAGGAACTTGAGTACATCGCAGATACGGTCGCGGCCGACCCAGAAGGTGGGCATGCCGTCGGCGGTGATCTGCTCGGTGAACGTACGCTCGTCGAAACGCTCGAACAGCTGCTGTTTGATATCCACGCGATCGAGCATCAGACCGAATCCGGCGTACGCAGGGTGGTGACCGACAGGCGCTCGCTGCGCTTGCGGTCGCGCATCGACAGTTTCGGCCGCTGGGTTACGCCCTGCGGGCCGATCATCCACGACAGCGGACGTTTTTCCGCGCCGATGTTTTCCTGGAGCAGCAGCAGCCCTTCCAGAAAGGCTTCCGGGCGGGGCGGGCAGCCCGACACGTAGACGTCGACCGGCAGGAACTTGTCCACGCCCTGGACCACTGAATAGATGTCGTACATGCCGCCCGAGTTCGCGCAGGAACCCATGGAAATCACCCAGCGCGGCTCCATCATCTGGTCGTAGAGGCGCTGAATCACCGGCGCCATCTTCAGAAAGCAGGTGCCGGCGATGATCATCACGTCCGACTGGCGCGGCGTGGCACGAATGACTTCCGAGCCGAAGCGCGCCATGTCGTGGGGGGCGGTCAGGGCCGTGGCCATTTCCACATAGCAGCAGGACAGGCCGAAGTTGAACGGCCACATCGAGTGCTTGCGCCCCCAGGCGATCATGTCGTCGAGCTTGGCGGTGACGACATTGCGCGCCAGCGCATCCTCGATCGTGTTCGCGCTGCCGTCGTCCGAACCGGCCGAGCCGGGTTTCGGATTCTTGTCGGTGCTAGTCAGTGACCATCCCATTAATGATCGTCCTGTCGGGTGTTCAATCCAAGCGGGCGTACAACGCGCGAGATTCTCATCGCGGCGCGTCGGCCTGGTTACGGCGACGATTGCTTTCGATCGCCTCCAGGCGGTACTGGCGCGGCGCCTTGGGTGCCCAATCGAGCGCGCCGATGCGCCACTCGTAGATCAGGCCCAGGGTCAGCACCCCGAGAAAGAACAGAAATGCAAAGTAACCGGGCCAGCCCAGCGCGGGTGCCGCGATGGCCCAGGAGAAGATGAAGACCACTTCGAGATCAAAAAGCACGAAAATGATCGCCACCAGATAGAACTTGGCCGAGAAGCGCATTCTGGCGCTGCCCGTGGGCTTGATGCCCGATTCATACGGCTGGTTGCCCAACCGCGAATTATGGCGCCCGCCCAGCACGGCAGAAACGCCGAGCATGAACACGATGAGCCCCAGCGCGCCGGCGGCGAATAGCAGCAGCGGCCAGATCACGACGGCTTGTTCGGTAGCAGCGTTCATTGCGTGTTCCTATTCTACGCGAAGCACTCGTGTATGGATCCGTATCGCGTACAGGCCGCAGATATAATCCATGTAGTTTACACAAGTTGCCGACGTCGGCGTTTCTTCGTGGCGAGTCGATGCCTGCTGCATCGCCGTGCTAACGGTAGCCGATTTGGCCCCTCACATGCGAACTAAAAATAGCCGCAAATAATAATAAGTCTCATTCACGGCATATTTTTTGCTTGGACATGCCGTAGCGGCTTTCTGAACCGGTTGCCGCAAGCTATGGTGAGGGCATCAAACACGCCGGAGGGATCCATGGCCCAGAACGTTGCCCAGAAACTCATAGCGTCGCATCTTATAGACGGCGAGATGACGCCAGGCGAAGAGATCGCGCTGCGAATCGACCAGACGCTTACCCAGGATGCGACCGGTACGCTGGTCATGCTCGAGCTCGAGGCAATGGAGCTCGACCGCGTCAAGACCGAAATCTCGGCTCAGTATGTCGACCATAACCTGATCCAGGAAGACAACAAGAACCCGGACGATCACCTGTTCCTGCAGTCGGCCTGCGAGCGCTTCGGCGCCTACTACTCGCGGCCGGGCAACGGCATTTCCCATGCCGTGCACATGGAGCGCTTCGGACGTCCCGGCAAGACCCTGCTCGGTTCCGACAGTCATACGCCGGCCGGCGGCTCGATGGGCATGCTGGCGATCGGTGCGGGCGGCCTGGAAGTGGCCATGGCCATGGCCGGCGAACCGCTCTACACCAAGATGCCGAAGGTTTTCGGCATCAAGCTCACCGGCGAGCTTCCGGACTGGGTTTCGGCCAAGGACGTCATTCTGGAAATGCTGCGTCGCCACGGCGTATCCGGCGGTGTCGGCAAGATCATCGAATACTACGGCCCGGGGCTGGATAACCTGGAGGCCATGGATCGCCACGTCATCGCCAACATGGGCGCCGAGCTCGGCGCGACCACCACGGTCTTCCCCGCCGACGCCGAGATCAAGCGCTTTCTCAAGTCGCAGGGGCGCGAAGACGAATACGAGGAATTGCTCGCCGACGAGGGCTGCGAATACGACGAGCACGACGAGATCGACCTGTCGACGCTCGTGCCGCTGATCGCCAAGCCGACGTCGCCGGGCAACGTCGTGCCGGTCGAAGAGGTTGCCGGAGACGAGCTGTATCAGGCCTATATCGGTTCCTCGGCCAACCCCGGCTACCGCGATTTCGCGATCACCGCCGAGATGGTGCGTGGGCGTGAGGTGAGCAAGCATGTCTCCTTCGACGTGAACCCGTCATCGCGGGCCATGCTGCAGACGCTGGCCCGGGACAACCTGCTCGGGCCGTTGATCGCCTCGGGCGCGCGCCTGCATCAGGCCGGCTGCAACGGCTGTATCGGCATGGGTCAGGCCCCGGCCTCGGGCCGCAACAGCCTGCGCACCACGCCGCGCAACTTCCCCGGGCGCTCCGGCACCAAGGAAGATTCGGTGTTCCTGTGCTCGCCGGAAACAGCCACCGCCTCGGCGCTGATGGGCAAGATCACCGATCCGCGTACGCTCGATTTCGAGTACCCGAAGGTGAAAAATCCCGACGATCCCGTCGTCAACGACAAGATGCTCGAAGAGCCGTTGCCGATCGAGGAGGCGCGCAAGGTCGAACTCGTCAAGGGGCCGAACATCAAATCGCTGCCCGATTTCGACGGTATTCCGGACGAGTTCGAACTGCCGGTACTGCTCAAGGTCGGCGACGATATCTCGACTGACGAGATCATGCGTGCGGGCGCCGAGGTGCTGCCGTTTCGTTCCAATATCCCGGCGATCGCCGAGTTCGTCTACGACGTGGTGGACGAGGATTACCCGGACCGCGCCAAGGACACCGGCGATCACGCCATTATCGGCGGGTCGAACTACGGCCAGGGCAGTTCACGCGAGCATGCGGCGATCGCGCCGCGCTATCTCGGGCTCCGTGTGGTTATCGCCAAGGACTATGCGCGTATTCACTGGCAGAATCTGGTCAACTTCGGCGTGCTGCCGCTGACTTTTGCTGATGGCGAAGATCTGGACAAGCTCAAGCAGGGCACCAAACTCAAGATCAGCGGTCTACATGAGGCACTGGCGGCGGGCGATACTGTCGAAGTGGAGTCCGAAGACGGTAAAACGATCACCTGCAAGCACGCGTTGTCCGATCGTCAGATCGACATCCTGCGCGCCGGCGGGTTGATCAACTGGAAGCGCGACCAGGGGTGAGCCCCCGCGCGCCGGCTTCGTAGTCGGCCCGACATTTCGCTGTCACGCGGCGCCGGTTACCATGCCGGCGCTTTTTATGGAGCGCGGCGGATTCTTGCCAGCCGCTGCGCTGTGCGGCGTGTTCTTTTCGGGGGTCAATGCCCCCTGCGCAACGACAACGATCATGACCGAGCTCTACCGCGACATCGACCATGCCTATCAGCTCAAGTTGTGCGATACCGAGCGCAGCTGTATCGCCGGGCGCCTGGCCGGTGTGGGCATCCACTACGACCATGTGGAATTGCCCAGCGTGCTCTTCGATGAAGAATCGCGCCCGGACGAGGTGATCGGCAGTTATATCGCGCCGCTCGATCGGCTCATGGCCAGCATGCCGCGCGTTGCCCTCGATGTTGCCAGCGTGCCGATTTCGCATCCGCGTCGCGACACCATCGAGCGCGAGCTCATGATCGAACATGCGCACGATGCCGTCGAGTCGCAGCTGCTCGTACACGGCGCCGGCATCCTGTTCATGCGGGCGTCGGGCGTGGTCTTCGCCTTGTCCTGCGAGCCGGGCGACTACGTGCGCATACCGGCCGGGCTCAGGCACTGGTTTCGTATGGACCCGGCACGCTCTTTTCGCACCATCCGTTTCTTCGAGCACGAAACACGTCCGCGGCTTTGTCACCGCGGTGGTGATATGCGTGGGCTGTTCGAACTCGTCGGACAAAAGGTGCGCGCAACGTCGCGCGGCGCGCTCTAGGCTTCGTTGTGCGCGCGATTTTTGTGTCGGCGACGACACAGGCGTATTCTTCGCTCGCCTGACTGGCCGCACGACTAATCTACGGGAACCTATTCATGGATGAAAAATCCGTCGTAACCGCGTATCGCCGTCTGTCGCGACAATACGATCGTTTCTTCGGCCCGGTGTTCGAGCAGGGGCGCGAAGTGGCGGTGCGCAAGATGGACTGCAACGCCGGTGATCGCGTACTCGAGGTAGGCGTGGGAACCGGGCTGTCGCTCGACCACTACGCCGACGATGTCGAAGTCGTGGGTATCGACGTGTCGCCGGAAATGCTCGAGTACGCCAAGGCGCGCGTCAACGGCAACGCCGATCGCATCTCGCTGGCGTTGATGGATGCACAGGCGCTCGAGTACGCCGACAACAGCTTCGACAAGGTCGTGGCGATGTACGTCGTATCCGTCGCCCCGGATCCGAAGAAGGTGGTCGAGGAGATGAAGCGCGTCTGCAAGCCCGGCGGCGACCTGTTCATCGTCAACCACTTCAGCCAGGGCAAGGGGGCGATGGCCTCGCTAGAGCGCATGGTATCGCCGCTGTCGAAGCTGGTCGGTTTCCGGCCCTCGTTCCCTCTGGACGATTTCCTGGAAATGGCCGATCTCGACGTGGTCGAGACCCGCCCGGTGAACGCCTTCGGCTACTGGACGTTCATTCACGCGCGTAATCGGGCCGGCTGAAGCCGGACCGCCGCAGACGTGGCCCGGCGCTCGTCGATCAACGACGGCGCCGGGCGGCTAGCCTTCCCCGAACAATTCCTGGCCCAGGGCGACGCGTGCTGCCGCCGAGCTGGGTATCTTTTCGATCGCGCGCACTTTCTCGAGCCGGTGACGCAGGCCCATCTGGTTGGCCAGCTGGATATTCAGGCCCGGCCGGGCGTTGTACTCGAGTACCAGCGGCCCGTGCTCGGCATCCAGCACCACGTCCACGCCCAGATACCCCAGCTGGGTGAGGTCGTAGGAGCGCGCCGCCAGTTCCAGCAGCAGCTGCCAGTCGGGTACCTGGATACCGCGTACGGCGTTGCCCGAATCCGGGTGCGAATCCAGCACGCTGTTGAACCATACCCCGTCGACCGTGCAGCCGCTGGCCAGATCGATGCCGGCGCCGATCGCGCCCTGATGCAGATTGGCCTTGCCGTCCGACTGACGCGTGGGTAGACGCACCATGCTGGCGATCGGGATGCCGCGGAACACGATCGTGCGAATATCGGGCACCCCTTGAAAGCTCACGACGTCGAAGACCGCATGCGGTTTGACGCGATACTCGATGATCGCCTTGTCGGGCAGGCCGCCCAGGCTGTACATGCCCGACAGCACGTTCGAGATGAAGTGCTCGAGCTCGCTGCGGGATACGCTCACGCCCGAAGAGCGCAGGAACTGATTGCCGCGTCGGCCGCCGATAACCATGATGCCGCTGCCGCCCGAGCCCTGGGCCGGCTTGATCACGAAGTCCTGGTGATCGCCCAGAATCGTGTCGAGCTCGCGCACCTGATGTTCGATCTCGATTACGCCATACAGCTGCGGCGTGGCGATGCCGGCTTCCAGGGCCAGCTGTTTGGTCTTGAGCTTGTCGTCGACCAGCGGATAGTACTTGCGCTTGTTGTAGATGCTGATGTAGTCGCCGTTGCGCTCGTTCATGCCGAGGATGCCCAGCTCCCTGAGCGTCGACGGCATGCGCAGCGGCGGGTTGCGCCGCAGCAGCCGCAGCCGGCTGCGCCAACCGCGTCCCAGGCCGCTCATTGCTTGTTCGTGATCGCCCGGGCCGAGGCGCGGAAGCGCCACAGCTCGGAGACACGATAGCCGGTATAGCGCCCGGCCAGCAGGGTGAACGCCAGTACCAGCAGCAGCAGCTCGGGGAAGACGAAGGCCAGATATTCTGCCAGCGGGTGGGTCATCACCACGAAACCGACGGCTGCGACCGCCAGGCTGCCGAAGCCGGACAGCAGGGCATCCTTCGGCCCGTTTTCGTCCCAGACGATCGACATGCGTTCGATGGTCATCGCCAGGATCACCATCGGGAACAACGCGATCGAGAGCCCGTGCTCCATGCCGAGCTTGTGGCTGATGACCGACACGCCGGCCATGAGCAGAATCACGATCGTGAGCATCGAGGCCAGTCTGGGCACGAGCAGCAGTTTCAGCCGCTCGAGATAGAAGCGCACGATCAGGCCCAGGGCGACGAGCACCGTGAACAGGATGCAGCCCCAGAGCAGTTCGGTCTCGCGAAAGGCCAGCGCGATCAGTACCGGCATGAACGTACCGAAGGTGCGCAGGCCGATGAAGTTGCGCAGCAGTACCACCACCAGCGCGCCCAGCGGCACGGTGAGCAGAATCTTGTAGGTGTTCTGGGTCGCGATCGGCAGTGACAGCAGCGAGTATTCGAGCACGTCGGAGTTGATCAGCCGGGCACGCTGCTGTGCCAGGCCCATCACATCGCGGGACGTGCGCAGGGCGGAGAATTGTACGCTGGCGTTGTCGGCGCCTTCGATATCCACCAGCGGCATGTCACCGGAATACCACACCAGCGCATCGGCCGGAAAACCGGCGGCGCCGGTGCGCGGGTTGAAGGCCAGCCAGCGTTCGCCGTTGTAGACCTCGAGCCAGGGCGTCAGGCTGCCGTGGCGCAGACTGCCGGCCAGCGGCAGCACATGGGCAATACGCGAGGGGATGCGGGCACCGGCAAGGATATGCTGGATCTGCTTGACCTGGGCGGTCGCATCCGAGGACTCATCGCGTAGAACCTTCACCTCGGCTTCCGGGGTGGGATCGTTGAAGCGGCGCAGCAGCTCGTGGGCGAAGGAGGCCGTATCCGCCGAGCGCGAGCGCACGCTGTCGAGCAGGGTGAACACCGCTGCCCGTTCCGGGTCCGAATACTCGGGAATGTCGGGATAGGTCGGCGTAGGCTCGGTTCGATCGCGATGCGCGTCGCTGTCTTCGGTGAGCACGACGCGGTAGTAGAGTGTCTGCTGGCCGCTGAGGTTACGTGCGGCCCATTGAACCACCCGATTGGCGCCGAGGTCGTTGGTGGCCAGGCCGTAGCCGGCCGAGATGAAGTTCTCGTCGAGTACCGAGAAACCCGGTGGCGCCTTGGGCACCGCCAGATTGATCTTGGCGGATCGATCCTGGCCATCGAATCGAACCGTGGCTTCGGCGGTCCACACCTGGGCGCTGGACTGCGGCGTCAGCGGCACGCCGAGACGCTCCGTCTTGTAGAAGCACAGCGCGATGGCAACGACGCTGAGAAACAGCGCGAGCGTCTTGAGATGAAGGTCTTTCACTTAAATGTCGGGCCGTTCAGTCGTCGGAATCGGAATCTTTCTTGTGTTCGACGACCTTGGAGTCGTGGTCGCATTCGGGCTCGTTGAGAAAGCTCTTGCTGACGTCGATCAGCCCGAGATGGCGGATGGTGCGCCGGCCCAGCAGCAGCGGGTAGATCATGTCGCCGCGATCGCGCAGAGAAAACTGTTCTTCGTAGATCGTGTTGTTCATGCAGACATCGAGCAGCACGACCGGGCGCTCGTCGCTACCGCCGGCGCCGGTGACCTCGAGTTCGCGATAGAGCGGGCGCTCGAACTTCTTTTCCACCATTTCCTTGGTGCGCTGATCTTCCACGCGCGTCGTGAATCGCACCCAGGTGTCGTCGTCCTTTTCGAACTTTTCGATATTCGTGGCGTGTAGCGACGAAGTGAGCGCGCCGGTATCGAGCTTGGCCTTGAGGGTCACGCCCCAGGGCACGAGCTGCGCCTTCTCCACCCAGCCATAGACCGTCTTTTCGGTGGCTGCCTGGCTGGCTGCTGCCATAACCAGCAGAACACACAAGAGGCACATACGGCTCACGAAACGAGTCGATTTCATCACTGGATTCCTTGGAACAGTCTGATCGCGAAAAGGCAGGTCTTGTTGATTATCGTTCATTGTGGCGCCGACGAGTCATCGCGCGATATCGCCCGATGACCGATATCACGA
This sequence comes from Salinisphaera sp. UBA6602, assembly GCA_002433465.1. GTDB lineage: Bacteria > Pseudomonadota > Gammaproteobacteria > Nevskiales > Salinisphaeraceae > Salinisphaera. Next base: position 15,320 of record DJIE01000104.1, on the reverse strand, counting down.
CGACACATCGCCTTGCGCCAGCTTATTTTTTCGACCCCAGCATAGGCGCGTGACTGGGCCTGGGCAACGTCATCGCCGAGGGCGCAGACACATAGTACGCGTCCGCCGTCGGTCACCACCCTATCGTTATCGGCCAGTCGGGTGCCGGCATGAAATACCTGTGCGCCGGCCGCCTCGGCGGCCTCCAGGCCGGTGATTTCGTCACCCTTGTCATAGCTGCCGGGGTAGCCGCCGGCCGCCATCACCACGCCCAGCGCGGCGCGCGTATCCCATTCGGCCTCGACCTGGTCGAGCCGGGCATCCAGTGCCGCTTCGATAAGGTCCACCAGATCGCTTTGCAGGCGCATGAGGATGGGCTGGGTTTCGGGGTCGCCCAGACGAACGTTGAATTCGAGCACGCGGGCGTCGCCGGCCTCGTCGATCATCAGGCCGGCATAGAGAAAGCCGGTAAAGGCGTTGCCGTCGGCCGCCATGCCGGCCACGGTCGGTTCGATGACGTCGGCCATCACGCGCTCGAAAATGGCGTCGGTCATGACCGGGGCCGGAGAATAGGCGCCCATGCCGCCGGTATTGGGGCCGGTATCGCCATCGTAGGCGGCCTTGTGATCCTGGGAGCTGGCCAGCGGCAGGATGTTCTTGCCGTCGACCAGGGCAATGAAGCTGGCTTCTTCGCCGGTGAGGAAGCGTTCGACCACGATACGGGCGCCGGAGTCGCCAAAGGCGTTGTCTTCGAGCATGTCGCGCGCCGCGGCGAGGGCTGTCTGTTCGCTATCGGCGAGGAAAACGCCCTTGCCGGCGGCCAAGCCGTCGGCCTTGACCACGATGGGCGCGCCCACGTCGCGAATATAGGCGGCCGCCTGATCGTATTCGCTGAAGACCGCATAGTCGGCGGTCGGAATCGCGTGGCGGGCCAGGAAATCCTTCGAGAACGCCTTGCTGGCTTCCAGGCGCGCCGCGTCGCGGCCCGGGCCGAAACAAGCCAGGCCAGCCTGCTCGAAGCAGTCCACGATGCCCGCGGCCAGCGGCGCTTCGGGGCCGACTACGGTCAGGGATATGGCGTTGTCTAGGGCGAAATCGCGCAGCGCATCGATATCGGTGGCGGCAAGCGCAATATTCTCGACGCCGGGCATACGGGCCGTGCCGGCATTGCCGGGTGCCACATACAGCTGGTCGACCCGCGGCGAGGCCGCGATCTTGGTTGCCAGCGCATGTTCGCGCCCGCCGTTACCCACGATAAGAACCCGGTGTCGTTTCGCTGTCATCTGTTGTCTTGTCGTCGAGAAAGAAATGCTGCCGCGGTGCGGCCCGAGGGGCGCCTGCGGCGAAGCTTAGCAAAAGCGTTTCTGAAAGAGTTCGTACCGGCCTGTCATGAAAACGCCATTAAAGCGTCACCGAACCGTGATTTGTGCGTTCTAGGCTGCAACCGAATCCGTTACCGGAACAGGCCATGCCAAAAGACAACACGCAACGCCCGCCGCTACGTTATCGCAGCGTATTCATTTCGGACGCACATCTGGGCACGGCCGGCAGCCAGGCCGAGGCGCTGTCGTCGTTTCTCAAGCACTGCGAGTGCGAGAAGCTGTATCTGGTCGGCGATATCATCGACGGCTGGCGGCTGCGCTCGACGTTCTTCTGGCCGCAGGAGCATACCAACGTCATCCGCCGTATCCTGACCAAGTCGCGACGCGGTACGCAGGTCTACTATGTGACCGGCAACCACGACGATTTCCTGCGCAAGTTCGTCGACTACGAACTGAAGATGGGCAATATCCAGATCGTCAACGATGCCGTCCACGTGACCGCCGACGACCGCAAGCTGTTCATCATCCATGGCGATCTGTTCGACGTGGTGACCCGCTACCACCGCTGGGTGGCCCGTATCGGCGACGTGGCCTATGTGACGCTGCTGCGCGTCAATCGCTACTTCAACAATGCGCGGGCACGGCTGGGCTATCCCTATTTCTCTCTGTCGGCCTATGCCAAGCACCAGGTCAAATCGGCAGTGAACTTCATCAGCGAGTTCGAAAAGGCGGTGGCCCACGAGTGTCGGCGTCGCGGCTTCGACGGCGTGGTCTGTGGGCATATTCACCATGCCGAGATGAAGACCATCGAAGGCGTGAGCTATTACAACTCCGGCGACTGGGTGGAATCGGCCAGCGCGCTGGTCGAGCACTTCGACGGGCGTATGGAAATCGTCTACTGGAACGATATCAAGGACACGATCAAGCCCAGCAACGTCCACCCGTTGCGCGTGGCCTGACCACCCACGGCACGCTGTAGCAGCACCAACGCGGCGGCGGCTGCGGTTAAACTGGCGGTGTTGTTCACGAGCCCCAACACCGATATGTCTGCCGATCGCACCCTTTACGAAGGCGAATTCCTGCGTCTTAAACGGCGCGACCACTGGGAATATGTGGAACGCGTCAACGCCCGTGGCGTGGTCGTGATCGTGGCCGTGACCGATGACGATGAACTGCTGCTCGTCGAGCAGCCGCGGCTGCCGCTTCAGGCCGATGTGATCGAGCTGCCAGCCGGTCTGGTCGGCGACATCGCGGGTGCCGAAGACGAAGCCATGGAGCTGGCCGCGATACGCGAGCTGGAAGAGGAAACCGGCTATCGCGCGCAGGGCATGACGTTTCTTGCCGAAGGCCCGCCCAGCGCCGGGTTGTCCAGCGAAACACTGAGCTTCTATCGGGCCGGTCGGGTCACGCGGGTCGATGCCGGCGGCGGCGATGACAGCGAAGACATCATTCCGCATGCGATACCGCTGGGCGACGTGGAGGCCTGGCTGGTCGAACGCGAGGCCCAGGGCAAGATCATTGATCCGAAGATTTATGCGGGCCTGTATTTTCTCGGCCGGGAAGACTGAGCTCACGTAGATCGACCGGTCCGATCGGGCGGTCGCTGGCCAGACAGGCCGCATAGCCGGCATCCAGATCCAGCGCCTGCAGGTGCCAGTCCCGTTCGTCGAGCCTGGCCGTCTCACCGGCCAGCTTCAATGCCCGAATGCGCTTGAGGCCGACCCGGCCACTGGCCTTGACCGTGGCCTCGCGGGCACACCAGTAGTCGAAGAACGCCAGCGGCGTATGTTCGACGTGGGTGCGTTCAGCCGTGTCGAGCAGTCGCGCCATGCGCTGCATGTCGCGCAGGCGCCGGTATTCCACGTCCAGACCAATGCTTGCCTCGTCGCTCAGCGCACAGGCGACGAGCCGCTCGCTGTGGGAAATGCTGAATGACGGGACGCCGTGAATGCGCGGCTGGCCACTGGCGCTGAAACCGATGTGTTCTAGCGTGTTCTCGGCATGGCCGGCCGCAGTCAGCAGCTGATCCAGTAACCAAAGCCCGGCCCGCGTGCGGCTGCGTGCGCCGTCGTCTGCCATGCGATCGATGCGTTCTCGGTAGGCCGGCGGGTCGTACGGTCGCCGTTCGGCCAGCAGTACTTGATCGCGTGTACCCAGGAAGGTGTAAAATACACGTAACATAAAAACAACCGATTTGAGTCCAAGCCGCGCAGCCGTTTGCCCAGGAGACAGGGGCCGCGTATCGACCGGGTCGTACCCAGATGTCCAGCAGCCTATCCGATATTGTCTCTGCCGCCGATAAGGCCGGCCCGTGCGCGCCGTTCGATGTCGCGCCGGATGATGCAACGCGGCGCATGCTCGTGCGTTGGCAGCACGTATACGGGCCGGTGTATCGCATCCCCGCGCCGCAGGGCGGCGCGCGCCGCTGGGTCGTGCATGACCCGGCCTTCGTGCAGCACATCATGGTTCGGCGCGCCGCACGCTATGGCAAGGGCCTGGGTCTGGATCGCGTTCGGCTGTTGCTCGGCGAAGGCATCATGGTCAGTGAGGGCGCGTTCTGGACGCGCCAGCGTCGGCTCATCCAGCCTGCGTTCAAGCCGCGTCGGCTGGCCGACTTCAACGCCATGATCGGGCACGAGAACCTTGCCCTGGCCGAGCGATGGCGTGCAGCGGCATGCGACGACACAGCGGTCGATGTCGCTGCGCATATCAGTGAACTGACGCTGGTGATCGTGCTCAAATCCATCTTCGGCGCCGACTACTCCCGGCTGGTCGAGGGCGCGAGCAACCCCTTTTCGCTGCTCAGCGAAGAGGCGACCCGGGATCTGCGTTTCGCCGCCCGCTTTCATCGGCTCGGCCGGGTCGTGGAATCGATTATCGATACGCGCGAAGACAGCGACGAGCGGCCCTTCGATTTTCTGGGGCATCTGCTGGCTGCCCGCGACCGGGATGGCGAGGCCATGAGCCGGCGTGCGTTGGTCGATGAGGTGATGACGCTGATCGTGGCCGGCCATGAAACCACGGCCAGCGCTCTGGCCTGGGCCTGGTACGAAATCGCGCGCCACCCCGAGGTCTGCGCGCGGGCTCAGGCAGAGGTCGACGCGCTGGACGAGCAGGACATCCCCGGTCTGGTCGACCACGCCAGTGATCGGCTGCGCTTCATCGATGCCGTGATCCATGAGACGCTGCGGCTGTATCCGCCGGGCTGGCTGCTGTCGCGCCGCGCCGTCGAAGCCGACGCATTCGGTGATTACGAGATCGCGGCAGGCGATCAGATTCTGATCAGCCCCTATGTTCTGCATCGCGATCCGACCTACTGGAGCATGCCGGATTGCTTTTCGCCGGCGCGTTTTCTACAACAGGGCGTGCCTTCACAACGCTTTGCCTATATGCCGTTTGCCGCCGGCCCACGCCACTGCGTGGGCGAACATATGGCCATGACCGAAATGCGGGCGCATCTGGTCACGATGCTGCGCCGTTTTACGCCGGTTTATGCCGGCGAACATCCACCCATGCTGGAATCGCGGATCAATCTGCGGCCCGGCGACGGCGTGCCAATTCGCTGGCGCGTCAGACAGGAATTGTCCTAGAGGTTTCTCATGCCCGTTTTCAATACGCTCGCCGACGCACTGGATACGCATAACGACTCGCCGCACGGCATTGTCTTCATCGACGGCGCCGACGAAGAGCGCGGTCTCAACTACCGCATGCTGACCCGGTCAGCCGAGGACCGTCTGGCCGTGCTGCAGCAGCTGGGCATGACGACCGGCGAGCCGCTGATTCTGTTCGTGGAAGACAACCTGCGTTTCCTGCAGTTCTTCTGGGGCGCGATCTATGGCGGCATCGTGCCGGTACCGATCGCGGCCGGCGCGACCGCGGCGCAGATGGACAAGCTGCTGCGCGTCTGGCGGCATCTCGACGAACCGCGGCTGGTGGCCGCGCCAAAACATATCGAGCGCCTGCGTGAGCTGCTCGAACAGCGCGGCGAGCAGGCCGCGAGCGAGCGCCTGGGCGAGCGCGCACTCTCCGATGAGCCACCGGCCGTGGACGTCCCGGCCCGGCGGGCTACGCTGACTCCCGAGCATACGGCGTTCATCCAGTTTTCCTCGGGTTCCACCGGCGATCCGAAAGGCGTCGTGCTCACCCATGCCAACGTGCTGGCCAATATCGAGGCGATCAGCAGCGGTTCCCGGTTCGGCGCCGACGAGGTGGCGTTGTCGTGGATGCCGCTTACCCACGATATGGGGCTGATCGGTTTTCATCTCACCCTGGTCTGCAACGGCTTTGCCCACTATTTGATGACGCCGGATCTGTTCGCGCGACGGCCGTTGCTATGGCTCGAAAAGGCGGCCGAAACGCGGGCCACGCTGCTGTGCTCGCCCAACTTCGGGTATCGCCACACGCTGCGGGCGATTTCGGCCAAGGGCCGACCCGAACTGGATCTATCCAGCGTGCGCCTGATCTACAACGGCGCCGAGCCGATCGCGCCGGCGCTGGTGCGCGAATTTCTCGATACGCTGGCGCCCACCGGCCTGAAGGCGACGACCATGTTCGCCGTCTACGGCCTGGCCGAAGCGAGTCTCGCAGCCACATTCCCGAACCCGGGGCGCGGCCTGAGCAGCGTATCCGTGGCCCGTGGTGAACTGGGCGTGGGCGATACGGTGCGCTACGACGACGGTGCGCATGCGCTGGAACTCGTATGCCTGGGCACGCCGGTGAAATCGACCGAGCTGGCGCTCGCCGATGCCCAGGGCCAGGCCGTCGCCGACGGCGTGGTCGGCCGGGTACTCATTCGCGGTGCCAACGTCACCGGCGGCTATCACGACAATCCGCAGGCGAACGCCGAGGCGCTGATGGGCGACGGCTGGCTGGATACCGGCGATCTGGGCTTTCGTCACGAGGGCGAACTCGTGATCACCGGCCGGGCGAAGGAAATCATCTTCGTCAACGGCCAGAACCACTATCCGCAGGATATCGAGGCGTTGCTGCAGGATCTGCCCGGCGCAGAGCTCAACAAGCTTGCGGCGGCTGGCGTACAGGCGCCGAGCACCACCGAGCAGGCGCTGGTGCTGTTCGTGGTGTTTCGCGGTCATCTGGAGGATTTCGCCGACATCGCCCGGGGGTTGCGGGGCGCGCTCAACCAGCGCGCGGGCCTCGTGGCATCGCAGGTGCTGCCGATTGCGCGCATGCCCAAGACCACCAGCGGCAAACTGCAGCGTTCGCTGCTCGCACGCCAGTATGCCGAGGGCGAATTCGACCAGATCGCGGAGCAACTCGATGCCTTGCTTGATTGCGAAGACGGCGGCGACACGGCGGCCGAGAGCACCGATCTTGCCGTCGAGCTCAAGGCGATTTGCGACGAAGTCGTGCCCGGCCGGGACATCGGTTTCGAAGACGATCTGTTCGAAATCGGCCTGTCCTCGCTGGAGCTCGCCCAGATTCACGAAGGCATCGAAACGCGCTGGCCGAACCGGCTGGAGATGACCGATCTGTTCGATTATCCGACCATCAACGCCCTGGCAGCCTACCTGCAGGCCGATACCGCCACGGCGTAGGGCCGGTTAACGCGAGCGCCAATCGTCGGCTTGCCCTGCAGACATTCGCCGGGCAAGGCGAGAGGCCAGATGTTGGGTGCGCCAAACGAACGACGCGCAACGCTGCGTCGTGGATTTTTCGGACGCACGCCGTCGGCACGCGGCCCCCGCGTCGTTATTCAAGGCGCGCCATCCGGCATTGCGGCTCGCTCATGTCGCAGAGCGACAGCCCGCTCACCGCGCAGTGTCTTGCACGAAAGCGGGCCGCGGCGCGGCGATTTCGTCCGCGTTCACGCCCTAGTCGTTGCGGGTGGTTTCGGCGCCTGCGGTGGAGCTGCGCGGCTTGCCCAGTTTCTTCGGCGGCCGCGGCGTCGTTCCGGCCAAACGATCGGCCTCGCGGGTCAGCGCGTCCAATTGCGAGCCCAGGGACTCGGCGGCGGCCTCGATGTTGTCGCCGCGGGCAATGCTGAACGGCTCGCCGATGGTGATCGTCACCCGCGCGAAGGGCTTGGGAATGATCAATCGATCCCATGAGTCGAGCTGCCAGTAGCGGTCGGCCGAAAACGATAGCGGCAACAGGGTGGCCTGCGTCATCTGGGCGAGCATGAGCGTGCCCGGCTTGGCAACGAAGCCCGGCCCGTGCGGGCCGTCCGGATGGATGATCGGCGACACGCCGGTTTTCATTACGCCGTAGAGATCGCGCATAGCGCGGGCGCCGGTGCGCGTGGCCGAGCCGCGGATGATATGTGCGCCCATGCCCTCGACCACGCGCGCCGTGATTTCACCATCGCGTGAGGGCGATACCAGAAATCCGGGCCGTAGTCCGCGTGCCCGTGCCTGCAGCAGATAACCCACGCTCGCGCTCAAACGCTGGTGCCAGCAGCACGCCAGCAGCGGCCGCCCGCTATCGATCGCCTGCGAAAGCCGCGCGTCGCCGCTGACATGCTGGATACGCCAGCTCGCCAGCAGGGCACGCGCGGAGGGTCTGAGCAGGGATACGCCGATACCCAGGCCAAGCCGGCGGGCGACGCCGGCCTGGCGCTCACTGTCTTGATTCATCGATAACCGATCCTACGGGGGTGCATTCCGGGCGGTTTCGCACAGCGCATCGAGGCGCCGGCCGAGTTGTTCTGCAATGACCTCGGCCTCGTGCTTGTCGTGCAGCGGGCCAATGGGCCACGGCTCGCCCAGGGCGATTTTAAACCGACAGAACGGCAAGGGCACCTGAAAACTGTCCCAGGAGTTCACCTGCCAGAAACGGCTGCTGGCAGCGCCCACGAGCAACAGCGGTGAGCCGGTTCGACTGGCCAGGATCACGGCACCGGTCTTGAACACGCGGGCCGGACCGCGTGGGCCGTCGCCGTACATCATGGGCGATATGCCCTCGGCCACGGCAGCGGTGAGTGCCTGCATGGCTTCACGGCCGCTTCGGCTGGAGGAGCCTCGGATCGGGGTCACGCGATGGTTGTGGGCGACGCGCGACATGAATTCGCCTTCTCGCGATGGACTGATCAGAAAGCCGATATTCATGCCTCGATCCACCAGCGAGCGCAGAAACAGGCCGCTGGGGACCAGGCGCTGATGCCAGGCACAGGGCACCACCGGCCGCCCATCGGCGAGCACTTTTTCCAGGTACTCCCCGCCGGCCACGATCTCGATGCGACAACTCAGACGCAGCAGCCAGATATAGCCGGCCATGCCCCATTGCGCCGCTGCTCGGGTCAGGCGTTGCCACCGCGTCGGGGGGCGCCGCTTACGCGCCTTTCGAGGCGGCGATTGCGGTCGATCGATCGCGGCCGGGCTGCGTTTGTTTTTCTCCATCGCAGCGAGCTTGCGGCTCGAGCGTAGCCCGTGCAAGTTCGTGTGCCGGATGGCGAGTTGAAAGTCCCGGCAAACGTTCGCATTCTAATCGGACCATCCCGGAATGTTTCGCCTATGTCCTTGCTGGGGCAACTCTATGGTCGTGCGCCCGCGCTGCTGACCGACCTGTATCAGCTCACCATGGCCTATGCCCACTGGCATAACGGCTCGAGCGAACGTGAAGCCGTGTTTCATCTGTTCTTTCGCGAAGCACCGTTCGACAACGGGTTTGCGATCGCCTGCGGGCTGGAAACGGCGGTCGAATACGTGACCCAGATGTCGTTTTCCGAGGCCGATATCGCCTATCTGGCAACGCTTGAGGACAACGCTGGCGGCGCGCTGTTCGACCCGGCATTTCTGGACTATCTGCGCAATCTGCGTTTTACCGGAGATATCGACGCCGTGCCCGAGGGCACGGCGGTATTCGCGCATCAGCCGATGCTGCGCGTGCGTGCGCCCATCCTGCAGGCGCAGCTGCTCGAAAGCGCGCTGTTGAACATGATGAATTTCCCGACCCTGGTCGCGACCAAGGCCGCGCGTATTGCGCATGCCGCCGGCGACGATCCGGTGCTCGATTTCGGGCTGCGCAAGGCCCAGGGCATCGACGGGGGCGTATCGGCGGCGCGGGCGGCCTATATCGGCGGCTGTGCGGGTACTTCGAACGTGCTGGCCGGACAGCTTTTCGGGATTCCGGTCTCGGGCACTCATGCCCACGGCTGGGTCATGGCCTTCGACGACGAAATCGACGCCTTCGATGCCTATGCGGCCGCGCTGCCGGAAAACTGCGTCTTTCTGGTGGATACCTATAACACCATCGACGGCATCAAAAACGCGATTCGCGCCGGCCTGAAGCTGCGCGAAAGCGGCCACGAAATGGCCGGAATCCGCCTGGATTCGGGCGATCTGGCCGAGCTGTCGAAAACCGCGCGGCGCATGCTCGATGCGGCCGGCTTCGAGAACGTACGCATCGCGGCCAGTTCGAGCCTGGACGAGAACGTCGTCGCCGAGCTCAAGCGCGAAGGCGCGCCGATCGTGCTCTGGGGGGTCGGCACGCGTCTGACCACCGCCCAGCCCGATGCTGCCCTCGATGGCGTCTACAAGCTGGCCGCGATTCGCAGCGATCGCGGCACCTGGTCGTATCGGATGAAGCTCTCGGACACGCCCGGCAAGCTCACCCGTCCCGGTGTGCATCAGGTACGCCGCTTTACCGACGAGGGCGCGCCGTTCGCCGATCTGCTGTTCGACGAGGCCGCGCCGAAAACCGCCTGGGCCGGCACCTCGGGCGAGAGCTGCCACCAGTTCGACCCGCAGGCGCCACATATCGACCTGCTCACCGGCGTGGTGCGTAACGGCCAGCGTACCGGCAGCGCGCCGGCTCTGGCCGATGTACGTGCCCACGCGGCAGAACAGTTTGCCTACTTCGCCGAGCGTAGCGACTACCCGGCATTGATCGATCGTTATCTGGAAGAATCCACCGACGCGCTGCGTGACTGGCTGGCACACAGAGACAATCCGCCGGCCTCGCGTTCCGGCAAGATTGCGGAGTGAATCCGATATGAAACAGGCGCTGCTACTCGTCGATATCCAGAACGATTTCCTGCCCGGCGGCGCGCTCGCGGTCGCCGAAGGCGATACGGTGGTACCGGTGGCCAATGCCCTGATGCCGCGTTTCGACCACGTGGTGGCGAGCCAGGATTGGCATCCGCCGCACCATCTGTCGTTCGCAGCCGAGCATGCCGGCTACGAGCCGTTTCAGGTCACGCAGCTGGACGGCTACGAGCAGATTTTGTGGCCCGAGCACTGTGTGCAGGGCACGCCCGGGGCCGGCTTTGCAGCAGCGCTGGATGTGGCCGGTATCGATCACGTGGTGCGCAAGGGCACGGACCCGCGGATCGACAGTTACTCTGCCTTCTACGACAACCACCACCGCCAGGCCACCGGGCTGACGGCGCATCTGCGCAACGCGCAAATCGATCATGTGGTGGTACTTGGGCTGGCCACCGATGTGTGTGTGAAATTCACCGTGCTGGATGCGCTGGCCGAAGGATTCGGCGTGACGCTGGTGCGCGATGGCGTACGCGGCGTGGATATGCAGCCCGGCGATTGCGACGCCGCGATCGAGGCCATGCAGGCCGCCGGGGCGGCAATCGTGGACAGTGCGAGCCTGTCGCGCGCCGGCTAATCACCTCGACGGCGGCGCCCACACGTTTGTGCGCGGCTTTTATTGCACATTGCAGGTTGGTAGATTGAAAGACTACTCCCCCGACGGCAAACCGATATGAGCGCTGTTCCCAAAGATCTGGCGGTGTCCGCGCGTCTGGCCGACGAAATGCGCGAGCCGTTTCCCAATTCCCGCAAGATTCACGAAACCGGCTCGCGGCCGGATATTCGTGTGCCCATGCGCGAGGTCAGCCAGTCGAACACGCCGGCGACGTTCGGCGTGGAAAAGAACCCGCCGATTACCATCTACGACTGTTCCGGGCCTTATACCGACCCGGACGCCCAGATCGATCTCACCCGCGGTCTGCCCGCCCTGCGTGCAGCCTGGATCGAAGAGCGGGGGGATACCGAGCTACTCGAGGGCCTGTCGTCGCAGTTCGGCCGCGCCCGCGCCGAGGATAGCTCGACCGGGCATCTGCGTTTTCCCGATGTGCGGGTGCCGCGCAAGGCCAAAGCCGGCGCCAACGTCTCGCAGATGCACTATGCGCGTCAGGGGATCGTCACCCCGGAAATGGAGTTCGTGGCGATTCGCGAAAACGCGAAGATCGACGCGATCAAGGACTCGCGCCTGCTGCGTCGTCATCCGGGTGAGGGCTTTGGCGCCAATCTGCCGGAACATGTCACGCCCGAATTCGTGCGCGACGAGATCGCCGCCGGGCGGGCCATCATTCCCAACAACATCAACCACCCGGAATCCGAGCCGATGATTATCGGCCGCAATTTTCGGGTGAAGATCAACGCCAATATGGGCACCTCGGCGGTGACAAGTTCGATTGCCGAGGAAGTGGAGAAGATGGTCTGGGCCGCGCGCTGGGGCGGCGACACGATCATGGATCTGTCCACCGGCAAGCACATCCACGAAACTCGCGAATGGATCATCCGCAACGCGCCGGTGCCGGTGGGTACGGTGCCCATCTACCAGGCGCTGGAAAAGGTCGACGGCAAGGCCGAAGAACTGACCTGGGAGATGTATCGCGACACGCTCATCGAACAGGCCGAGCAGGGCGTCGATTACTTCACCATCCATGCCGGCGTGCGCTTGCCGTTCGTGCCGATGACCGCCAATCGGGTGACCGGCATCGTCTCCCGCGGTGGCTCGATCATGGCCAAATGGTGTCTGGCCCATCACACCGAGTCGTTTCTCTATACGCATTTCGAAGAGATCTGCGAAATCATGAAGGCCTATGACGTTGCCTTCTCGTTGGGCGACGGCCTGCGCCCGGGCGCGATTGCCGACGCCAACGACGAAGCCCAGATGGCCGAACTGCGTACGCTCGGCGAGCTGACCCAGATCGCCTGGAAGCACGACGTGCAGGTGATGATCGAAGGCCCCGGCCATGTGCCCATGCAGCGCATCAAGGAGAACATGGACGCCGAGCTGGCCGACTGCCACGAAGCGCCGTTCTATACGCTCGGCCCGCTGACCACCGATATCGGCCCCGGCTACGATCACATTACCTCGGCGATTGGTGCGGCCCAGATCGGCTGGTATGGCACCGCGATGCTTTGTTACGTCACGCCCAAGGAGCATCTGGGGCTGCCCGACAAGGACGATGTCCGTGAAGGCATCATCACCTACAAGATCGCCGCCCACGCCGCGGATCTGGCCAAGGGGCATCCGGGGGCGCAGATTCGCGACAACGCGCTGTCCAAGGCACGCTTCGAATTCCGCTGGGAGGATCAGTTCAATCTCGGGCTCGACCCGATGAAGGCGCGTCAGTTCCACGACGAAACCCTGCCCAAGGACAGCGCCAAGGTGGCGCATTTCTGTTCCATGTGCGGGCCTAAGTTCTGTTCCATGCGTATCTCGCAGGAAGTACGCGAATTCGCGGCCGAGCGCGGTATCGAAACCCCGCAGGATGCGATCGATGCCGGCCTGGCGGAAAAGGCCGAAGAATTTCGCGACGGCGGCAACGCGCTGTACAAGTGAGTCGATGCTGGCCGATTCAGTAATAGTTCATGCGCAGGTGCCTAGCCTCGCCTGCGTAATCGCCAAAAGCCTAGTGGGAGTAACGAATGAATAAAAAAACCAGCAGCTGGACGCGTGGTCTTGCCCTTTGCGGCGTGGCCGCGATAGGCCTCGGCCTTGCCACCAGCAGTTCCGCCCGTGATCGCGATGATTTGATCACCACCGCCAGCACCGCGGGTACCACGGCCTATATCGTGGGCAAGAATATCGACGACGATTTCGCCCAGGCCCAGGATTTCGCCGATACGCAGTCGGTGGCCCTGCGCCGTGAAGCAGCCACGGGTGAAGGCGAGAATCTCGATGCGCTCGCGGCCCTGCTGCACGAAGAAAACCCGGACGCCTTCGGCCAGTGGATGCAGAGCAACTACAGCACGCTGTATGGCCCTGACGTAGCGGCTGAGAGCAACGTGGTCGATCGTATCGTGGCCATGCGTTAGACCGTGACGCCAACGCCGGCCGCGAACGCGCGAGCCCGGTAAGCGTCAGCCGAAAAACGCCGCCTTGTGCGGCGTTTTTTTATGGCCGGAGCAGGGCCGGCGGATTTTGCCCAGGCCCGTACCGACTTTCGGCTGACTTGCATTGCGCCGTGCGGTGTTGTTCGATGCGCAGAATATCTCGGCGCCGAAGTCTGGCGCCGTACTACCTGTCGGTATTCGGACGATCCCTCTATGACCACTGCCTATTTCAGCCATTCGAGTTGCCCGCTGCACGATATGGGGCGTGGCCACCCCGAGGCGCCGGCACGACTGGTCGCTATCGAAAAAGGTATGAGCGTGGTCGGGGCAGACCGCCGTGTGGCCCGTCGGGATGCGCCGCAGGCACCCCTGGACGCCATCAAACGGGTGCACAGTCCCGCCTACGTCGACGAACTCGTGACTTTCGCGCCCACGCGAGGCCGCGTACGTCTGGATGACGACACCTACATGAATGGCCATAGCCTCACCGCCGCGCTGCATTCAGCCGGTGCGGTGGTTGCCGCCACGGATGCCGTGCTGGCAGGCGAGGCCGCCAACGCCTTCTGTGCCGTGCGCCCGCCCGGCCACCATGCCGAGCGCGACCGGGCGATGGGCTTTTGTTTCTTCGACAACGTCGCGGTGGGCGCGGCGCACGCATTGCATGCCCACGGGCTGCGGCGCGTGGCGATTCTCGACTTCGACGTGCACCACGGCAACGGCACCGAAGACGTGCTCGGCAACGAACCCCGCGCGCTGTTCTGTTCCAGTTATCAGAGCCCGCTTTTTCCCTTCACCTCGGATGACAACGGCCACGACACGCTGGTCAAGACGCCGCTCAAGGCCGGCACCCCGGGCAGCGTGTTCCGCCAGGCGGTCGAGCGTGACTGGCTGCCGGCCCTGGATGCATTCGCGCCGGAGATGATCTTCGTTTCGGCCGGCTTCGATGCCCATCGCTCGGACCCGCTCGCCGACCTCATGCTCGAGGCCGAGGATTACCAATGGGTGACCGAACGTATTGCCGAAGCCGCCGATCGCCTGTGTGACGGACGGGTGGTGTCCACGCTGGAAGGCGGTTATGCACTCGACGCACTCGCGGCCAGCTCGGCGGTACATATCCAGGCCCTGTGCGAGGCCGGCGAACGCTAATCGCCACGCTGGGCATGCCGCAGGGATCGACCCTGATGGGCCGATGCGGCTCACCGCAATCGCCGGGCCTCGCCGAGTTTGCTCGCGCCACAGCGGGCATAACGCGCCTGTTCCCGATCCGGCAAGACGCGGGCTAAGGCATGCACGCGGTGGTGCATGTTTCTGAGCCGTCCATGCCAGTCGCGCCATTCGATGATTGATGCGCCAGAGCGGCGCAACGCGCATGAATAGTGTGACCAAGGCGTAGCGAATTCACGTTCGAAACGAACGTCGCAACGCCGACCACTTGGCTGCGGCGCAGCTCGCTGGTATGCCGCGACGCGGGCAGGTCATTGATGGGGCTTTTGCGCCTGCCGGTGCCGGGCGGCATGGATCGCCAGCGGAGTCGGTGGCAAGTCATGTAGTTGGAACGCTGTTTCTATATTTAATTGAAAATAGCGATAAATAATTGATCGTTCGACTGATGAAACGCTCTTTCGCGTGTCATAAAAATTCAATTTGAATATTCGATAAAGCCCCGCTAGGTTTAAATTTCATTTAAAAATTGGGGTTTTTAAAATGAAGAATCTGTTACTGATGCTGGTTGCCATGTCGGCCCTTACGATGAGCGCCCTCGCGATGGCGGCCGTCAACGTCAATACCGCCGATGCCGAGGCGCTGAGCGAACTGCCTTACATCGGGGAAGCCAAATCGGCTGCGATCATCGAAGAACGTGAAGCCCACGGCGACTTCGAATCCGTGGACGATCTGACCCGTGTCAGCGGCATCGGCAGCGCGACGGTCGATCGTATTCGCGACCAGGTTACGGTCGACGCCAGTACGGCTACGACCGACG
>DJIE01000175.1:14939-22345 GCA_002433465.1 Salinisphaera sp. UBA6602 | reverse complement strand
AAAGCCCCGCTTCGGCGGGGCTTTTTTTACTCATCGACCGGATCGAGCGAGCGGCAAGCCGAACCCGGGCCGTCATGCCTGGAAGCGCTCCGCGCCGGATTACATAGCGGCCACGCCAACGACCGGATCGAAACCGACCCGGTGCGCCGCTGGCCGACTACTTGACGTTCTTTTGCGCGTCGTTGAACAAGGGGGATGGTGCGAGCGGGCGCATCTCGGAACGCAGCGAACCCAGGCGCGCTACTTCGCGCTCAACCTCTCGTACATAGCGCCAGACCTCGCGTGCGGTCTTATCCGCGCGGATATCGAAGGCAATGCCCAGGTAGCACAGGCCTTCGTCCTCGTTCACGTAGCGATGACTGATCTGCCCTCGTACCTCGAACGTTTCGCCGTTGGGAAACAGGGCCTGGATACGGTAGCCGTCGACGCCGACCTCGATACCTTCCCGCGCATCCGCCGGCAGACTGACCAGACAGCCGCCGGCAGAAAGATCGCGCAGCGTGGCATGCCATTCCCGGCTCTTTCCATTCGACAACAGCACCGCAACCGACATGCTGTTGCTCAGTGCTGCTCGGAACTGGCCGCGTCGCTTGAGCAGGGCCACGCTATCCGGAAGCGAGGCAGAAACACTCAGGCGGGCGCCGCTTTGCGATACGCCAAGACAATGCATGCGGCTGCTCTGCAATGCAGCAGAGTGCTGGCGCGCATGCAGAATAAAGCTCTCTCGCGCCTTGAGCAGCTGTTCGATATCGGCCGTGCTGGTCATATCCACCACACAGCGCCCAAGGCTACGATCCACGGATATCACGCTCACCGGATACTGGATCATCGCCCCATCGAAGCGAATGGTCACCTCGTGGGTATTCCAGGTGAGTTCGATGAACGCGTCCGCCACCGCCTGGGGACTGTCGATTTCCGCATAGCGGGGCCTGTTCGTCATGAATCGCTGTTCCTGGGTTGCGGGGCCGTGCCCTGGCCGGACTATCGGCGACAAGCCGGCATACTTGAGCCGGGTTCGCCGCCTCGGCTAGCGGCCGTGACCGGCGCAAACTGCCATGGTATCGCTTTGATTCGCCTGTGCGACAGTTGATTTGCCGACGCACAGCCGTCGCCGACAGTCGCCGGCAACATCATTTGCGTATCTGCCACGATCTTTTCAAAAAGACGCACTTATAACGATTCAAAGTTAACCGTATTTTAGCGACTATCGATATTTCAACGCGATAGCGGCAGCGTCGGACAAAAATATTTGCGGCTAGACGTATCATTTCGAGCACGAACGGTTACACTGCACCTGCAGCAAGGCTGCATACAATCAGTTCCGATTAAGTAAGAGAAAATTATGGCCAAAGGCACCGTTAAGTGGTTCAGTTCCGAAAAGGGCTACGGCTTCATCGCCCCTGAAGATGGCAGCAAGGACCTTTTCGTACACCACTCCGAGATCAAGAACGGCGGCGGTTTTGCCACCCTCGAAGACGGCCAGGCGGTCGAATTCGAAATCGGTGAAGGCAAAAAAGGACCGTGCGCCAACAAGGTCGTCGCGGTCTAAAAATACGGCAGGCTGTGCGGATCGATTTACCTTTGCTCGATATGTCGACGACATATCGCAGTTGAAGGCAAACTGACCCAGCACAGCGCCGGATCGGCCCTTCGGGGCCGAAACCGTCATATCGGATAGTCGTCACGTCGATACCGGATTACCGGTTTTGCGTGGAGGCTGTCCGATTTGTCGTTTGGGGCTATCTGTACTAATTTCCCGGCAATGAACTGCCCCGATCGAAGCTGATCCACCCACGACCGATCGATTGCCTATGTCGATGACCATTTGGGTCGATGCCGATGCCTGCCCGACGGTAATCAAGGACATACTGTTCCGCGCAAGCCGGCGCACGGGAGTTCAGCTGGTGCTGGTCGCGAACCAGCCCGTACACGTGCCGCGTTCGCCGAACATCTCCTTCATACAAGTCGGCGCCGGTTTCGATGTCGCCGATAACGAAATCGTCAAGCACGTTGCGCCGGGGGATCTGGTGGTCACCGCCGACATCCCGCTTGCTGCCGAAGTGATCGATAAGAAGGCCAACGCCCTCAACCCGCGCGGCGAGCTTTATACCCGCGACAACATTCGTGCACGCTTGAGCGTTCGCGACTTCATGGAAGGCCTTCGCGGCGCCGGGGTCAACACGGGCGGGCCGCCGCCGCTGAACCCGAACGACCGCCACGCGTTCGCCAAGCAGCTCGATCGCCTGCTCTCGCGCGAGCGCAAACGCTACTAGAACGACGCTAGAACGACGCGTATGGCTCAGCCGCCTTGCTCGTGCGCGTCCAGATCGGACTCGGCTTGGGCCAGTAACGCGAACTCCTCTTTGGCGGTCTGTGCGACCAGATGGTGCCGGCTGAACACGAAGAAGTACGCCGCGCCGAGCACGAACAGTACGATCGTGTAGCCGAAAGCCCGCGGATCGAAGGCATAGACTCCGCTCAGCGCAATCAACGACAGCAGCAATGCAATCCCCGAGGTCACCATGCCACCCGGCGTACGGTAAGGACGCTCGAGATCCGGCTGCTTGAGGCGCAATAGTATATGGCTAAGCGCCATGAGGGCGTACGACAGCGTCGCGCCTACCACCGCCATGCCGAGGATCAGATCACCCGCGCCACTCAAAGAGACGATGAAGCCAAGCACGCCCGGCACCACGAGCGCCCAGGTCGGTGCCTTGCGACGGCTGGTCAACGACATGAACTTGGGCAGATAACCCGCGCGCGAGAGCGCAAAGACGAGCCGGCTATAGCCGTAGATGATCGAAAAGAACGACGCAATCAGCCCGGCCAGACCCAGCACGTTGACCACGGTGGCCAGCGTCTGACTGTCTGTATCCTTGAGCGCGGTCACCAGCGGCACACCGCTATCGCCGATCGCTTTCGCGCCGGCCGCGCCAGCGAGCAGAACCACCACCAGCACGGCCGTGCCCAGCAGAAAGATCATGGCCCCAATAATGCCCTTGGGCACGTCGCGCGCCGGGTTCTTGGCTTCCTCGGCCGCCAGCGGCACGCCTTCAACGGCTAGAAACAGCCACATTCCGAACGGCAACGCGGCCCAGATACCGTAGAACCCAAACGGCAGGAACGTGGATGCGCCGAGCGCGCCCGTTGGCTCGATATCGAACAGGTTGGCGATTTCGAAATCCCCAATCAACGCGACGGCGGTCGCCAGGATGGCAAACACCGCCAAGCCGCTGATCACCATCATCACCTTCAGCGCTTCGCCGACCCCGGCCAGATGGATGCCGATGAACAGGGCATAAAAAACGGCATAGACAACCGGCCCGTTGACGCCGATCAGCTCTTCGACGGCCGCGCCAATGAATATCACGATCGCGGCTGGCGCCAGCGCGTACTCGATGAGTACCGCCAGACCGGTGAGATAGCCGCCGGCTGGCCCCATGGCCTGGCGCGCGAAGCTATAGCCGCCGCCGGCAGCCGGAATCGCGGCCGACATCTCGGCGAGGGCGAGCACCAACGTAAAATACATGATCGCCATCACTATCGCGGCGATGGCGAATCCACCCCAGCCGGCCTCTGCAATGCCGAAGTTCCAGCCCGCGAAATCTCCGGAAATGACGTAGGAGACCCCCAGACCGGCCAACAACAGCCAGCCGGCCGTACCCCGTTTGAGCTGGCGCTTGGCCAGATAATCGTCGTCGACTGTCGAACCCGCCATCACGCCACCCCCGGATGAGAAAAATCAGTAAGTCAGGAAATTGCCTGTATCGTCGTTGTCGTGATCGATGACATCGTCTTCGCTGCGATCCTTGAGCTTCACGCCGGAAAGCTCGAGCCGCCGGGCCTCATTCAGCAGATAACGCGCGCGCGCCGCAGCGGCGTCGATCTTCAGCCCCTCGGGACGCACGTTGGAAATACAGTTGCGCTGGGCATCGGAGATACCGCGCTTGGGCGCCCAGGTCAGATACAAGCCCAGACTGTCCGGCGAACTCAGGCCGGGACGCTCGCCGATCAATACCAGCACCGCGCGGGCGTTGAGCGCTTCGCCCACTTCGTCGCCGATGGCGACCCGGCCCTGCTCGACCACGGTCAGCGGCGCACACCGCCAGTCGTTTTCATCGGCCTCGAGTTCACGGGTGAGCGCGGCGACGAAATTCACGGCATGGGCCTCGATCGCACGCGCCGACAGGCCATCGACGATCACCAACGCGAGGTCGAAGGGTGACCCATCGGCATCGGCCGTCTCGTCGAGGCTTCTTCGCGAGTCCTCGTCCAGCCGCCGGCCCAGATCCGGACGTTGCAGATACTCGGTGCGATCGCTGGCCCGGCTGTGTAGCCGAAGCGGCGCGTCGATATCGAGCGTATCGGTGACCTGCTCGCTAAGCGCGGCTACATCCAGCGGCCAATGAACAGCGTCCTTCGCCTGCGCATGGGCGAGCTGGAATTCGAGCATGCGCTGGGTCGGCAGGCTGATGCCGGCACGCCCGAGGCCGATACGCGCATCGGTGAATGCACGTAGCCCCTGCCAGGGGTTGTCTACCACGCCAATGTCGTCGCCAGCCGCGGCTGGCGTGTCGGCCGGTGTCGACGGCTTGCGATCGCTCATGAGCCGGTCTCGGGCAGCCGCTCCAGCGAGCGCGCGAATGCCTGCGGCAAGCGCTCGGACAGGCGCTGCGAATCGCCGTCGCGCACGATCTCCATATGTTCGAGCCAGGCCTCGAACTCGGGCGCGGGCTTGAGCCCGAGCGCACGGCGTACATAGAGCGCATCGTGAAACGAGGTGGTCTGGTAATTGAGCATGATGTCGTCGGAGCCCGGAATACCCATCACGAAATTACAGCCGGCCACGCCCAGCAGCGTAAGCAGGTTGTCCATATCGTTCTGGTCGGCTTCGGCATGGTTGGTGTAGCACACGTCGCAGCCCATCGGCACACCCAGCAGCTTGCCGCAGAAATGATCTTCCAGGCCCGCGCGGGTGATTTCCTTGCCGTCGAACAGATATTCCGGGCCGATGAAGCCGACCACGGTGTTAACCAGCAACGGCTTGAACTCGCGCGCCACCGCATAGGCGCGCGCCTCGCAGGTCTGCTGGTCCAGGCCGTGGTGGGCATCCGCCGACAGCGAACTGCCCTGCCCGGTTTCGAAATACATGACGTTATCGCCCACGCTGCCGCGCTTGAGCGACAACGCCGCGTCGCGGGCTTCGGCGAGTTCGGCCAGGCCGAACCCGAATCCGCGATTGGTCGCTTCGGTGCCGCCGATCGACTGGAACACCAGATCCACCGGTGCGCCCTGCTCGATCGCTTCCAGCGTGTTCGTGACATGGGTGAGCACGCAGGACTGGGTGGGGATTTCGTATTTGCGGATCACCGCGTCGAGCATATGCAACAGCTTGACCGACTGGGCGACGTTATCCGTGGCCGGGTTGATACCGATCACGGCATCGCCGTTGCCATAGAGCAGCCCATCGAAAATACTCGCCGCGATGCCGGTCAGATCGTCGGTGGGGTGATTCGGCTGCAGACGCGTCGACAAATGGCCCGCCAGGCCGATGGTATTGCGAAACGCACTGCGCACCCGGCACTTGCGCGCCACCAGGATCAAGTCCTGATTGCGCATGATCTTGCACACGGCCGCCGCCATCTCCGGGGTGATACCGGGCCGTAAGGCTTCGAGCACTTCGGGCGTGGCATCGTCGCTGAGCAGCCAGTTACGAAAATCGCCGACGGTGAAGCTCGAAATCGTTTCGAACGCCTGGCGATCGTGGCGATCGACAATCAGGCGGGTGATTTCATCTTCCTCGTAGGGTACCAACAGGTCTTCGAGGAAGGTCGCCAAGGGCAGGTCGGCCAACGCCATCTGGGCGACGACGCGTTGTTCGGCCGATTCGGCGATGACGCCCGCCAGACGATCCCCCGATCGCGCCGGCGTGGCCTTGGCCATGAGCTCGGCCAGGCTCTCGAAGCGATAGCTTCGTTCGCCCAGAGTATAGCGATAGCGGCCACTCATCTCGCTTGCACCTCCGTCGTCGCGTAAGCGACGTCATGCGGTTGCCGACTGCGCACAGCAGGTATCAGCCCGTACGGGGCGCGGGCGCTCAATCTGAATATGACACAGGCCATGGCCCATGCACAGCAAGATGCGTTCCAGGTGCGAGGGAAACTCTGCACGACCCGTCACGGTCGCGCCGTGCGCTGTGCGCGCGATTGATCGGCGTCAGCGTTCGCGACCGTGCAACTTGGCTATTGGCTTGAGCACGCCACGCGCTAACTTGCCTGTCCAATCGCGCGCAAAGCACCGGCCGCTCAGCGGTTCGGCCTCGAACGCGATACGCGAGAGGTTATGCAGAGCTCCCTCAAGCGAACATCGCCTTTAATCACCGCACCGTAATCGCGCGATGACTGCGGGACGGCGACCGTCTGTCGTCAGTGGCGGCTACGACCGGCGCCGGCGCTTTGCATCTGCTCGCTGGCCTGCTCGCGCAGGCTGCCGACTTCCTTGAGCGTACGGACCACGGCATCGATACGTGCCTGCGGCCACTGGCGCACGTAATCCGGTACGGCACCACCACTGGCTTTCATATCACGGTCGACCGCGAGCGCATCGGGCAAATGCTGTTCGAAGCGTTCGATATCGGGCAGAACCTGTGCCAGCTCCTCTCGGGGCAGCGCGATGCCGCCGATATCGATATGGGTGGGGGTCGTCGAGTTCATGGTGTGTGCCCTCGGGTGGCCGCAACTGCGAACCACCCTGCGGCCTATGTCGAACGTTTCAAGCGGGCGGGCGCCTCAGTCGCTTTTCGGCTTGGCCCGACGCTTGCCGGGTTTGGCCTTGCCTGCCTTTGCTTTGGCCTTGCCCGGCTTCTTCGGCCCGGGTTTGGGCTTTGGTTTACGTCGCCCGGCGGGCGGTGGCGGCGGCGCGCCGTGCTCACGACTGATCGCTAGCTGACGACCGGCCACCCAAACAGTCTTGAGATGGGCGAAGATATCTTCGGGCATGCCCTTGGGCAAATCGACGAGACTGAAATCGTCGCGGATATCGATCCGGCCGATATGCGCGCTGTCGACGCCCGCCTCGTTGGCGATCGCGCCCACGATATTGCGCGGCTCTACGCCATGGCTACGGCCGACCTCGATACGGAACGTTTCCAGATCACCCTCGCCGAAGGACTGCTGGCGGGCGGCACCCTTGTTCGAGCTCTTGGGCGTTTGTGCGCCCATGTCGCGCGGGCCTGCACCGCGATCGGCCTTGCTGCTCGGCGCCAGCATCAGCGGCTCGTCGCCCTGGGCCAAGTAGGCAAGCGCTGCGGCCAGTTCTTCGGGCTCGACGTTGTGTTCGGCGCGATACTCTTCGAGCAGTTCGCGAAACGGCTTGAGCTTGCCTTCGGCCAGCGTGACCGAAATGCG
>DJIE01000175.1:14052-14632 GCA_002433465.1 Salinisphaera sp. UBA6602 | reverse complement strand
CAGCGTGACCGAAATGCGCTGCTTGAAACGGGCTACGCGCTGCTCGTTGACCTCGGCGATGCTCGGCAGATCCATCGGCTCGATGGCCTGACGGGTGGCACGTTCGATCGCCTTGAACAGATGCTTTTCGCGCATGGTCACGAACAGGATCGCATCGCCCTCGCGACCGGCCCGCCCGGTGCGTCCGATACGATGCACATAGGCCTCGGTATCGTGGGGGATATCGAAATTGATCACGTGGCTGATGCGTTCCACGTCGAGCCCGCGCGCGGCCACGTCGGTGGCAACAATGATGTCGAGCTGCCCGTTCTTGAGCTTGGCTACCGTACGCTCGCGCTGATTCTGGGCAATATCGCCGTTGAGCGCGGCACAGGCATAGCCACGCGCCGACAGGCGCTCGGCGAGTTCGTCGGTCGATTTCTTGGTGCGTGCGAACACGATCATCGCATCGAAAGGCTCGGCTTCGAGCAACCGCGTGAGCGCATCGAGCTTGCTCGTGCCGCCGCCGACGATCCAGTAGCGCTGGCGGATATTGACCGCCGTGGTGGTCTTCGTCTGGATGGTGATTTCCTGCGGCTCG
>DJIE01000175.1:13598-13746 GCA_002433465.1 Salinisphaera sp. UBA6602 | reverse complement strand
GGGTGATTTCCTGCGGCTCGCGCAGGTGGGTCTTGGCGATACGGCGGATCGCGCTCGGCATGGTGGCCGAAAACAGTGCGACCTGACGTTGCGCCGGCGTGTGCTCGAAGATCCATTCCACGTCTTCGATGAAGCCCATGCGCAGCAT
>DJIE01000175.1:0-13266 GCA_002433465.1 Salinisphaera sp. UBA6602 | reverse complement strand
TCTCGTCGGCTTCGTCGAGCACCATCCAGTCGAGCCCGTCGAGCTTGAGCGTGCCGCGCTTGAGATGATCCATCACCCGGCCCGGCGTGCCCACGACCACGTTCACGCCGCGCTTGAGCGCTGCAAGCTGCGGGCCATAGCCCTGTCCGCCGTAGATAGGCAACACGTGAAAGCCCGGCATATGCGCGGCATAACGCTGAAACGCTTCCGCGACCTGGATCGTGAGTTCGCGCGTGGGTGTAAGCACCAGCGCCTGTGGTCCCTTGCCACCTTTGCCACGTTCCGGCAGGCCGGAAAGAATGGGCAGCGCAAAGGCCGCGGTCTTGCCGGTACCCGTCTGGGCCTGGCCCAGCACGTCCTTGCCTTCGAGCAAGGGCGGAATGGTCGCGGCCTGGATCGGCGACGGCGTTTCGTAGCCGACATCGGCCAGCGCTGCCATCACGGCATCGGATAAAGCCAGATCGCTGAAGGCGATCTGCGGGGATTCATTTTCGGTAGGGACGGACATGCATAGCCTGAAGGCACGGGCGCGGACGCGCGCCCGAAGAAACACTGCGCCAGAACGGCGCGGGCAACTATTCTACCCGTTATTCACCGTCGTCGGTCCCTGTTTTTCGGTTGCCGCGTCATCGACGATCGCCGCAATCGAATCGGCGGTGAGCGCTGACAGCGTCCAGCCCAGGTGGCCGTGCCCGGTGTTGTAGAACACGTTCGGTGCGCGCCCGGCCCCGACCCGCGGCATCATGTTCGGCATCATCGGGCGTAGCCCGGCCCAGGGCACCACCTGACGGGTCTTGACGTCGGGAAAGCACTGTTTCACCCACTCGACCAGTGGCGCAATACGGTCGGCGCGAATATCGCGGTTGAATCCGTTGAACTCGGCGGTGCCGGCCACACGAAAGCGGTCGTCGCCCAGACGCGCACAAACGAGCTTGGTTTCGTCATCGAGCAGGCTCACCTCGGGCGCGCCCTGTTTCGATGCCTCGTCTTCCAGATTCACGGTAATCGAATAACCCTTCACCGGATAAACGTTGACCCGGTCGCCCAGCTGCGAGGCGATCTCGCGGCTGCCGGTGCCGGCACAGACCACCACCCCGTCGAAATCGAGCGTCACCCGGTCTTCGGGCGTGTCGTTGTCACAGGCCGCTATCGTCACCCTGCGACCGTCGGTCTTGAGGCTTTCTACGGTGTTGTTGTAACGAAACTGCACGCCCTGCGCCTGCGCGGCCCGGGCCAGCCCCTGGGTGAACTTGTGAATATCGCCGCTGGAATCGCTTTCCGTGAAGAAGCCGCCGTAATACTCGCCGGCCAGCGCGGGCTCGATTGCACGCATCTCGTCGGGTGTGACCGGCTGCCGCTCGAGCCCGCCTGCCGCCAGCAGCTTCGAGACTTTCTCGGCGTGCCGATAGCCGGCCCGATTACGATAGATATGCAGGATGCCTTTTCGCTTGACGTCGAAATCGATGTTTTCACGCTCCGCCCAGGAGAATAGAAACTCACGCGCCTCGATCGCCATTCGTGCGGTTTCGGTGGTATTGCGCCCGTACTGTGGAATGGCGCCAATGAATTCCAGAAACCATGAGAGCTTGTGCCAGGAAGGTTTCGGGTTGACCAACAAGGGTGCGTCGCTGCGAAACATCCATTTCATGCCCTTGAAGACCATTGGCCAGTGATTCCAGACCTCGGCGTTCGAGGCCGACAGCTGGCCGCCGTTGGCGAACGAGGTTTCCATCGCCGCATAGCGATTGCGGTCGAAAAGGGTCACGGTATAGCCGCGGCGGACCAGAGCGTAGGCCGTGGTGACCCCGGTGATTCCGCCGCCGATGATTGCTATATGGTTCATATGCCTTTATCCGGTGGTGTCGTGCGTGGATGCCCTGCACTCGTGCAGGTGCCGCCCCTTCCGTCACTTGGACCTGAGAGATTCACCCACGGCATTGTCACCGTGTGCTTGCTCCTTCGGTGCACGCCGGCCCAGCGGCCGCGCGACTCTTCGGATATGGCCGCGATAACGGTCCTTGGTGCCTGAGAGTTTCCGGGGCGGTTGCTCCTTCGGCGCCGGCGCCGTGCGCCGATCTCTCCCGCTATCGCGTTGATGTTCTAGACCTGTCGGTTGGCTTTTGGCCTGGACATGACGTCGCCCGCGACGATGTTCAAGATCGGGCGTGCTTACTTGGCAAGATACCACGAGCAATCCCCATGCCAACACTCCCCGAACGCCACCGCGCAAGGCATCGCGCCGCGCTCTGTACCGAGTGACGATGCGCCATACAGGATATATCCATCCGTACGCACGACCCTGGCCTGTCTGGTGTCCGTGACGGCGCCGGGCCAGGCACGACCAGCGCCGGGCATCGACTGGAAAACCCCGGCAGGCCTCATCTCGTCGTTAAAGGGTCAGGGCGTCGTAGCCGTCGGCACGTATCTTCTTAGGCAGCTGCCCGTCTTTCATTTTCCATGACTTCGCAGGCGTTGGACGCGGCGTGCCTGGTTTCACGTATGCCTGTTATCAGCCGGACGGTTACGAACAGGCCGAAGCGTCATGGGGGCCGTGCGAAGTATCGACATCAACCGACAACGCGATTACGCCCTTCGGCCTTGGCCTGGTACAGACGACGATCGGCTTTGGAGAAAAGCGTTCTGAAATCCATGCCGTCGCGCCCCAGTTCGGCGATACCGATGCTTACCGACATCGGAATATCCTTACCGCGGTAGCGGAACGGCCGGTCGCGAACGAGATCGCGCAGGTCGACGGCGATCCGGCGCGCATGTTCCAGATCCACATCGGACAAGAGAATCCCGAACTCCTCGCCGCCCAGCCGGCCGGCGACGTCGGTCTGGCGAATGCGCGAGGCCAGCAGTTCAGCAACGAAGCACAGCGCCATGTCGCCGGCATCGTGACCATAGTCGTCGTTCACGCGTTTGAAATGATCGAGATCGACGACCAGCATCGCGAGCGGAATTTTCTGGCGCAGATAGCGCTGGCGTTCGCGCGCGAAGACTTCGCGAAAACGCGACCGGTTGGCGAGCCCCGTCAGCGGGTCGGCAAGCGCGAGCGCACGCAGTTCGTGCTCGGTCTTTTCCCGGCTGGCTTCGTAGATATACGAAAAGCCGAGAATGGAGCCCGTGCAAAGCACCACGTTGACGACACTCAGATACCCGATCCAGCCGCCCCAGATACCGTGCTTGTACACAAAGATCGCGCCCGCACAGCCTATGAACAGTAGTGCTACCCACAACCCCTGCCATCGTCCCAACAGAAGATGCGACAGCAAAGGCACGAGAAAGACCCATATGAACACGGTAACGCCGGTTGCCCCTGTCCATAACGACAGCATCATGACGATAAAGAACGGGACCACGAACAGAACGTTGGTGACGGGTGCCCGCTCTGTTTCATGCACCACATAAAGCAGGAGCGCGGCGTACGCGACCAGGCACAGTTCGGCCACCGCAAGCCAGCGGTAGCCGAGGTAGAAATGAAGGCCGGCATAGCCGAGCACGGCCGAGCAGGTAAACCACAGCAGCGCGGTGAATACGGTGCGCTGGTAGGGGCGTACCTCTGCGGGCCGATCGCGTTTGAGAAAAAGGTTTTTCATTGGCGGTGCTGCGGCAGCCGAATGTACCCGCACGCCGCAACCGCGAAAACCACCCCCATTTAGACCCCGTCTCTCATGTCTTGTCGTGGAGGGATCGCCCGCGCCGCGCCTGCCAGGCTTTACGCAAGACGCCGCACCTTATCCCTCGCACTGATTTTTTTACGACGCATCCGGACCGCTTCAGCGTTCTCGTTATAAATCGAAAACCAGGCTATGTCGATGACCCAGGCCGGGCGCCGAGCCTCCCCCAAGCCGGAGCATATCCGCAATGCGCACCGCAGTATCAAAGGGCGCGCGGCGCGACCCGGCGAAAACCCCGCGTTTTCCGACACCTGCCTGTTGTAGCGCCCGTGACCCCTGGCGATTGAAGGTATGCGCATCGCGCATCCTGCGCTGTGTCGGTGTTGTTGCCTTCGCGCACTGATAACATTCGTGCCACGCTCTTACGCATCGTGTAACTTTGGCAGCTCTAGCCCGCGCCATCGACTACAAAGGACGACGCGAACCCATGATTACCGCTGATGAAGCACTGGAACGTTTGAAGCTCGGTAACCGCCAGTTCGTCGATAACATCGAGACTGCCGAAACCTTGAGCAAGCATGCCCGCCCGGCTGAACTGGTTGCCGAACAAAAACCGCTCGCGATAATCCTGGGGTGTTCCGATGCACGCGTGCCTGCGGAAATCGTGTTCAACCAGGGCCTGGGCGATCTGTTCGTGATTCGCGTGGCGGGTAACGTCGTTGCGCCGTCCCAGATTGGTAGCATCGAATTCGCGGCCGCGCAGTTCGGCACCCCGCTGGTCGTTGTGCTCGGGCACACGCAATGCGGTGCGGTCACGGCCACGCTCGACGAACTCCAGCAGCCGAACGAAAACCAGTCGCGCAACCTGCGTTCGATCGTGGATCGCGTGCGCCCGTCCGTGGAAAAACTGCTCAAGGGGGATCTCGCCGGAGATCGCCATGCGCTCATCCACGCGGCCGTACGCGCCAACGTTGCCCGCTCGGTCAAACGCCTGCGGCACGGTTCGGACATCCTGGAGCAGCTGCTAACACAAGGTCAGCTCAAGATCGTCGGCGCCGAATACGCGATCGAAACCGGCAAGGTGACGTTCCTCGACGACGTGGTCGACGGATAGCCCGGTATCGCCCGGCCCCGGGCGATAGTAAAACGCCCGGGGCCTCGATCACGCGTTCATGCCCATTTGCGGCTTTCGCCGCGGTGGCGCGTCAGCCCAGCTGATCGAGCGCGGCCACGAAACGCCCGGCACAGGCGTTTACGTCGTAGAGCTTGTCCAGACCGAACAGGCCGACACGAAACGACCGGAAATCGTCGCCCTCGCCGCACATCAGCGGCACGCCCGCAGCGATTTGTACGCCGGCTTCGACGAAGCGCTTGCCGGATTGGATATCTGCGTCTTGCGTATAGCTGACCACCACACCCGAAGCCTGGAAGCCGGGTGCGGCCACACTGGCGAAACCACGGGCTTCGAGTGCTTCGCGTATCTTGCCGCCCAGCTCGAGCTGGCGTTCACGGGCGTGCTCGAAACCCAGCGTACGGGTTTCGCCCATCATCGCCAGCAGCCGGGTCAAACCGTCGGTGGGCATGGTGGCATGATAGGCATGGCCCCCGTCTTCGTAGGTTTCCATGATCTGCAGCCACTTGCGCAGGTCGCAGGCATAGCTGCTGCTCGTGGTGGCCTCGATACGCTGGCGCGCGCGTTCGCTGAGCATCACCATCGCGCAGCACGGCGAGGCACTCCAGCCTTTTTGCGGCGCGCTGATGAGCACATCGATACCGCAGGCCTGCATATCCACCCAGTGCGTGCCCGATGCAATACAGTCGAGCACGAACAGACCGTCGACGGCATGTACCGCCGCGGCCACCGCGCTTAGATAGTCGTCGGGCAGCAGCATGCCGGCCGACGTCTCCACATGGGGTGCGAACACCACCGCCGGACGCTCTGTCTCGATGCGTTCTACCACCTCGGCGATAGGTGCCGGCACAAACGGTGCCTGGGCCCCTTCGTGCTGTCGCCGTGCACACAGCACGGTGGTCGAAGCCGGGATGTCGCCCATGTCCATGATCTGTGTCCAGCGATAGCTGAACCAGCCGTTGCGGATGACCAGGCAATGCGCATCGCCGGCGAACTGGCGGGCCACGGCTTCCATGCCAAAGGTGCCGCTACCCGGCACGACCACCGCCGAGTGGGCGTTGTAGACCTGCTTGAGCACGCCCGAAACCTCGGTCAGCACATGCTTGAAGCGCGCCGACATATGATTGAGCGCGCGGTCGGTATAGACCACCGAATATTCCAACAAACCATCGGGATCCACGGCTGTTTCTGCCTGCGTCATGGCGCACATCCTGTTGTTGTTTCGGCCTTGAGCCCGCTACTTTGGCATAAAACCACCCCCGACAAGCAGGCGCTTGAAACCGGAACGCTTAGGGGGCTTATGCTGTGGTCCATGCGAAACGGATATTGGTCATGAACCTGCTGGCCCACCTACTGCTTGCAGAACGCAGCGATACGTCGTTCGCCGGCCAGATTCTCGGCGACGAGATCAAGGGTCGCCTGGACGATCGTTTCCTGCCCCGCGTACGCCATGGCATTCGCCTGCACCGCGCGATCGACGGCCACAGCGACGCCCACGACGGGCACCGACGCCTGCGTAATCGCTTCCACCCACCGCAGCGGCGTTATGCAGGTATTCTCGTTGATATCGGCCTCGACTACGCCCTGGCGCGGCACTGGGGCGATTTCCATCCCGACTCGCTCGAGAGCTTTGCCCGCCGGGCACAGCAGCGCGTCATGGCTGAGTGGCCCTCCAACGCGCCCTTCAGCCGGATGCGCCTGCGCGGGCTAGGGAGCGTTCTGGCGGGCTATCGTCATCCGAAGGGCATACAGCGCGCGCTCGACTCGGTATCGGGCCGCCTCCGGCGCGACAACCCGGTGGCGGACGCACTGCCGGCCATTCAGGCAGAACAACAGGCCTTTGCCGACGAGCTCACCCAGCTCATCGAGGACCTGGCTGCCGTGGTCGGGCGTTTCGACCGGGCGGCCCACCCTCCGGGGCAATGATCCGGATATTCGCGGCTTACCCGCCCTCGGTCGACTGGTCCGGCGCGTCGTTTTCCAGGCGTCGCCGTACGTCGATATCGCGCATGCGCCGAATCTCGGGTTTCTCGATCTGTTTGCCGACGTACTTCGCGACATGGCGCTTGAGCTCGCCTTCGATATCGGCCACCACGTCGAGTACCGAAGCCCGCAGCCCCTGGGCATTCACCTCCACATCGATATCGTTCTCGGTCGGCGCCGGTATGTCGATGAAGATATGCAGCGGCTGCTTCGCCCGCGCCGTGAGCTTCAGCTGCGCGCGCAGCCGGGTTTCGAAGCGATGGTCGTGGGCGGCCAGGCGCACGGTCAGGTCGAGGTCGATTGGAATCGTCAGGTCGAACTCGATCAACTCGCCCTCGCGGCGCAGAACCGACGGCTCGCGGATACTGCCCTCGGCCTGGATGGTCGCCAACCCTGCCGGCCCGACCTGGCGCGGGCCGAAGTCCACGGCATTGCCGGTGAGATTGGCCAACGCCTGTTCGACCCGTTCGACGGTGACCGCGTGTTCGAAGAAATCGCGGCCGAAATCCTCGTAGGAATATTCCGTTCGCAACTCGGGGCTGGGTTTGGGTGCCTCGGCCATATCGTTACCTTTGTTGTTTTTTCCTGCCAGCCCTGCTCACCGTCGGCCCGGCGACGTGCCCGGCCGATGGCGCATACATCGCGTGCGCCGGCGCGCGCTACTTGCGAATACGGTTGTCCGCGTTGGTAAAGCCCTGCAGCGACACCTTCAGATCGATGCGATCGCCACGCGGGCCGATCAGGCTGACCGTGGCCCGGCTACCGCTACGCAGCTTGTTGCGCAGCGCATCGTCCACCGGAAAATCGGCACGACAGCCCTGTTCCAGGCAGATCTGAAAGGGAAACCGGCGCGGCTGATCGCCATCGACCTGGAACTGCACGCCCGGCGCCAGCCGCGTACCCAGCGGCAGGATGAATACCATGGCCGCGCTATCGACTTCCGGCGGATAACCCATGACTACGCGCAGGATCGGCTTGCCGTTATCCGGGCTGTTGACCAGCTGGGTCATCTCACAGGCCCCGTCGCCCTGCTCCGGACAGCGCACCTCCCAATCCTGGAAGCTTTCGACCTTGCCGCCATCCTGGGCAAAGGCAGCGGTGGATACACAAAGCATCGCAACCATCAGCAGGACAGCGCGCAACGGCAGAGCAAGACGTGAAGACATAACGAGTGGCCCGAAGTATGTATTTACCCATACTTTACTAGACAATACGACAGCCGTGGCATACCTACACGTTCGGCGCCAATCGAGCCGCAAGCGTGGCGATATTTGAACAGGAGGACCCGCTATCGCCATTCCCCGTGCCGGACAAATCGGCCTGACCCTGATCGCGGCGCTGCTGCTAACACTCGTCGCCCGGGCGACGCTGGACTATGTCTGGATCGGCACGGTGCCGGCCCCCTGTGCCGCGACCCAACACGGGGACACGACCGCGATCGTGCTCAGCGGCGGGCCCGACTATCGCCGCACCAAACGCGCGGTCGGCCTCTACGAGGCCAAGCAGGTCGACCGGATCGTGTTCTCCGGCGCCGGCCACGGCGGCGACTCGGCGGTACGGCTCGCCCGGGAGGCGGTGCGCCTGGGCGTGGCACAGAAGGATGTGATCGTGGAACGCGCGGCGCGCTCGACCTATGAAAACCTGGCCAACAGCTGCGCGCTGCCGGGCGTGCGCGAGGCCGCGCGACTGGTAATCGTCACCGACCAGCATCACAGCTACCGTGCCTATCTTACCGCCCGTGCCCAATGTCGCCAGCCCGAGATCTGCTCCGCGCCCGCACCGGTGCCGCTGACCGCCCAGCGCCGACGCAGCGAAGCGATGAAGCTGTTCGCCTACCAGCTGCTCGGCCGCGCCGCCTGGTGGTAAACCCGCTAGCGCAATTCGGCCAGCGCCGCGTCCAAGCGTTTGGCCGACACCTTCATGGCCGTGCCCAGGGGCTGGGCGAACACCTGTACCCGGTACTCTTCGATCATCCAGCGCAAGTCGCGCAGCGGCTGGACGTCCTGCGACTTGGCGCGCGCGCGTTCCGCACGCTGCTTGTAGGCCTGCCAGTACGGCAGGATTTCGCGCATGCGCTGCTTGTCCGCCGCCGCGCCGTCTCGGGCGAGCTTGTCCAGGCGTTGTTCGATGGCGGCTAGGTAGCGATCCAGATTGCGCGCCAGGCTATGCGAATAGCCGTGCTCGCCGATAAAACCGGCATAGACCAGGTGCGCGAGCTGGTCGCGGATGTCGTCGATAGCGGCCATCCAGTCGAGGCCGATATTCTTGGACAGCCGTTTGTTGACGGCCGCCAGGCGGGTCAGCGCCGGTTTGAGATCGTCCCACAGCGTCACCGCATCGGCCATCAGGTTCGCGCGCAGCGTGGCGACACAGGCCTCGAACGTCTCCGCGTCGCGAACCGGCGTATCGATATGCGTATCGATCAGCGCGTTCACCAGGTCGGCCAGCAGCAGCGGTTCGCTATCGAGGGCGAGCACGCGCTGGCGTTCGCGATCGGCCAGCGCGCTCGTCGGCGCGTCGACGAAGCGCATGACCGCAAAGCTCTTGAACTGGGGTAGGTCGCGCTTGATCAGCCGGCACTGCTTGGCCACGGCCAAACGCGCGAGCCGAATCACACCGTGGCGATGCTGGACGGCCGCGGCCTGGGGGTCGTCGAGCAGTTCGAGGTCCACCGAATCACCGCGATCAACCAGCGTCGGCATGGCCTGTACGCGCACGCCGGCGTGTTTGAGTTCGACGCTGTCGGCCAGATCCTGTTCGGGCCAGGCGGTCAGGCCGGTTTCACGCAGTGCGTCATCGCTGGCCTGGGCCACCGCGGCGCGGGCGCGATCGCCCAAGTCACGGCTGAGTTTTTCCAGATCGCGACCGGTGGCCACGACCTCGCCGTCGTCGTCGACGATCTCGAAGCGCAGCTTGAGATGCGGACTCGGGGTGAAGTCGTCCCAGGCGTCGGCCGGGATGTGCAGCCCGGTCATCGCATGAATGGCCTCACGCAGCGCATCCAGCGGATCGCCCTGGCCGAACTCGGCGCGCTCGGCGGCGGCGCGGGCGAAGTCCGGCACCGGCACCACCGCCCGACGCAGGCGTTTGGGCAAGGCCTTGAGGTATTCGCGGTATTTCTCTTCCAGCAGACCCGGTACAAGCCACTCCGCACGCTCGGGCGGCATCTGCTTGAGCGCGGCCAGCGGCACGCGCGCGGTCACGCCGTCTTTTTCGGTCCCCGGCTCGAAGGCATAGTCGAGGGCCACCGGCAGATCGCCCAGGCGCATGCTTTCGGGATAGGCATCGGCCGGCAGGTCGACCCCGGCATGGCGCAGCAGCTGGTCCTCATCGAAGCGCAGCACGCTGTCGTCGTTCTGCTTGAGCCATTTCTGCAGCGTTTTCTGGTCGCGCACGTCGGCGGGCAGGCGTTCGTCGTAGAAGCGCGCCTGGGTGGTTTCGTCAACGAGCAGATCGCGCCGTCTAAAACGGGCTTCCTGGGCCGCGATATCCTCGACGATGAGCTGGTTGTATTGCAGAAACTCCGGCACCCGGCCGCGCGAATCGACCACGGCAAAGGCCACCAGGCCATCGCGGATGAAGATCTCGCGGGCCACGACCGGGTCCATGCGGCCGAAATCCACCTTGCGCCCGTCGGCGAGCGTGAGCCCGAACAGCTTCACCCGCTCGCGGGCAGCCACCTGGCCGCGGCGTTTTTCCCAGTGCGGCTCGTAGTGTTCCCGCGTCACGAGATGGTCTGCGGCCTTTTCGATCCATTTCGGATCGACGCCGGCCACGGTATGCGCGAACAGACGACTGGTTTCGATGAGCTCGCCGGCCACCATCCATTTCGGGTTCTTCTTGGCCAGCCCCGAGCCCGGAAATATCCGGAACTTGCGTCCGCGCGTGCCCTGGTACTCGCCTTTTTCCTCGAGCTGGCCGACGTGATCGAGCAGCCCCGGTAGCAGCGCCTGGTGCAGCCCGACGAAATCCACCTCCGCGAGGCGGCCCTGGGCCGGGTCGTTGCTGATGCCCAGATCGGCACCGATACGCCGCAGCTGGCGAGCCAGATCCTCCCATTCGCGCATGCGCATGAAGTTGATGAAGCGCTCGCGACACCACTTTCGCAGCTGATTGCCGCTGTGTTCGCGCCGTGCCTGGGCAAACGCGTCCCAGAGCTTCAACAGGCTGACGAAGTCCGAGCGTACGTCCGCGAATTCCCGCTGGGCCTGGTCGGCGGCCTCGCGCATGGCCGGCGGGCGTTCACGCGGGTCCTGAATGGTCAGCCCGGCCGCCAGCATGCGCATGGCGGTGGCCACGCCCATGGCCTGGCCGGCGATGAGCATACGCCCGATACGTGGATCCAGCGGCAGGCGCGCGAGTTGGCGCCCGAGGGCGGTGATGCGCTTGTTGTCCATCGCCTGGAGCTGGGTGAGCAGGTTGCGCCCGTCGTTGATATAGCGCCGCTCGGGCGGGTCGATGAAGGGAAAGTCCTCAATCTCGCCGAGCTTGAGGTCGGCCATGGTCAGCAGCACGCTGGCCAGATTGGTACGCCGGATTTCCGGGTCGGTGAAGGCGGGCCGGTTTGCGTAATCGTCTTCGTCGAACAGGCGGATACAGATACCCGGCGCGACACGACCACAGCGCCCGGCGCGCTGGTTGCAGCTGGCCTGGGACACCGGCTCGATAGGCAGGCGTTGTACCTTGGCCGAGGTGGAATAACGGCTGATACGTGCCAGTCCGCTGTCGATCACGTAGCGAATACCGGGCACGGTCAACGAGGTTTCGGCGACGTTGGTCGACAACACCACCCGGCGGCCGTTGCTCGCCGAGAAGATACGGTTCTGGGCGCTGCGCGTCAGCCGCGCATAGAGCGGCACGATTTCGGCGTTGAACTTGTCGCCTGCGAAGGCCTTGGACAGATGGCGCTCGCAGTCGCGGATATCGCGCTCGCCGGGCAGGAAGACCAGAATATCGCCCGCGCCGGTCCCCTCGCCTGGCCGCCACAACTCGCGTATGCCGGCCTCTACCGCCTGGGGCAGATCGTCGTCGTTTTCCTCGGGCGGGCGATAGCGCACGGTGACCGGATAGCCACGCCCTTCCACGTTGATCACCGGCGCGTCGTCGAAGAAACGGGCAAACCGGTCCGGGTCGATCGTGGCCGAGGTCACCACCACCTTCAGATCGGGCCGTTTTGGCAGCAGCTGCTTGAGATAGCCGAGCAGAAAATCGACGTTGAGCGTGCGCTCGTGGGCCTCGTCGATGACGATGGCCTCGTAGGCGTTGAGAAAGCGATCACGCGCAGTCTCGGCCAGCAGAATGCCGTCCGTCATCAGCTTGATCTGGGTGGCCTCCGAGAGTTTCTTCTCGAAGCGGGTCTGAAACCCGACCAGCTCGCCAAACGGCGTGGCCAACTCTTCGGCGATACGCTGGCCCACGCTGCGTGCGGCCAGCCGCCGCGGCTGGGTATGGCCGATCAGACCACGGGCGCCAAAACCGGCCTGCATGAGAATCTTGGGCAGCTGCGTGGTCTTGCCGGAGCCGGTTTCACCGCAGACCACCACGACCTGATGCCGTTCGAGCGCGGCGCGTATTTCGTCGGCGCGGGCGGTCACCGGCAGCCCCTCGGCCAGTTCCACCTCGCCACGGGCCTGCGTGCGTGCATGGGTCACGGCCGCGCTCGTTTCGATCCGCTCTGCCATACGCGCTCTGGCCTCGGCATCGCGCGCCTGATGCCAGCCCCGGGTGAGCCGGTGTCGATCGCGTGTTTGCACGTCGGCCAGCACGGCCTCGGTGTGAGCGTTTACGGTCAATGTTGCTCCTCGATTCGACGGTAACCACGCGAACCATGGATAGCCGCGAACTGATGCATCGGTTAGCCTGCGCTTTTCAACGCACCGGCCGGCAAGACATGAATTTCCATACGCGCAAATGGATCAAGCCCGAAGACCTCAATCCCAACGGCACCCTGTTCGGCGGCAGCCTGCTGCGCTGGATCGATGAAGAAGCCGCGATCTACGCGATCATTCAGCTCGATCATCACCATATCGTCACCAAGTACATGTCCGAAATCAATTTCGTGTCCAGCGCACGCCAGGGCGACATCATCGAACTGGGCATCGCGGCCACCCGTTTTGGTACCACGTCGCTAACCATGCGCTGCGAAGTGCGCAACAAGATCACCCGCCGCAGCATCCTGCGTATCGACGAAATCGTGTTCGTGAGCATGGGCGACGACGGCCGCCCGAAACCGCATGGCAAGACCGAAGTGACCTATATCAAGGATCGCTTTGCCGAGGGCGAAGAAGACGAATGATAGCTCCCGTACTCGATTCCTGCCGGCCCGGGCGCGCCTCGGGCCGGCTGCTGCTGTTGTTCGGCCTGGCGGTCGCGATTGCCGGCTGTACCCCCGCCACGCTCAAGCAGCGTAACGGTTACTGGGCCGACCAGGCGCAGCCGGCACAGGCCTACAACCAGCGCGTGCGCTTTCTGGTCATGCACTATACCGGTGGCGACGAGACCCGGGCGCTTCAGGTGCTGACCGGGCCCTCG
>DJIE01000008.1:3926-5948 GCA_002433465.1 Salinisphaera sp. UBA6602 | reverse complement strand
GGCTATGACGCGGCGCCATGCGCCCTGTATCTTGGCCTTTTGGGACTCAAACGCGACCGTGGATGAATAGATCAGAGGTTCCCTAACCTCTCGCGGTTCGCCTTCGAGTCCGCACAGACGCCTTGCCGCGGCGTCTATGAGGCGGAACCGCTGAGCGGCCGGTTGGGCGCAGCTTGCCTAGTCGAGTTGCTCGTAAAGCGCGACCAGCTGCTGGGTCACCTTATGGTTCGGCGCGTAGTGAATCAGGGGAATGGACGCGTCGTGCGATTCTCGTACCTTGATCGACGAGGTGATCCGGGTTTCGATCAGCGGATGGCCTTCGGCCTTGAGTTCGGCGAGCATGCGTTCGGGCAGCTTGGCCCGAGCCTGGAACTGATTGACCACGATGCCATCGATGATCAGGTCGGGATTATGGTCGTCCTGGATTTCGTGGATGTTGTCGAACAAGGAATACAGGGCCTGGCGGGCGAAATCGTCGCAGTCGAAAGGCACCAGGCAGCGATCGGCGGCGATCAGTGCCGATTGCGAATAGAAATTCAGTGCCGGCGGGGTGTCGATGAAGATCGCGTCATAGCCGTCAAGGCGTGCCAGCGACTGCTTGAGCTTGTAGATCTTGTGCTTGGCCTCGAGCTTGACGCGCAGCTCTTCTAGATCCGGATGGGCGGCCATGACCGAGAGGTTGTCGAATGGCGAGGGGGTGACGTAATCGGCGAGGCTGTCGCCGGTACGCGCCCGCGAGAGCGTGGCTTCGAAGAAATCCGCGCTGCCGGCCTCGGCCTGGCGGTTGTCCGACGAAAGCAGGTACTGGCTGGCGTTGCACTGGGCATCCAGATCGATCACCAGCGTGCGCCTGCCACGCGCGGCGGCGATCGCGGCCAGGTTGCACAACAGCGTCGTCTTGCCGACCCCGCCTTTCTGATTGAACACCACGCGACGCGTCATTCGTTACTCCCCTGTTTTGCCAGTCCGGCGTTTGCAATCGTTCGCTATGACGCCGCGCGGGCGGTCGTGAAAACCGATGTTCATGAGTACCGAGCTTAGCGGGCTGCCCCCAGGCCGTCGAGCCTGTCGACAAGCGCGGGCAGCGCCTTGCTTGCGGTTTCGGCGATATGTGCGTCCACGGCCGCGGATACCGAGGTGGCCTGCGGATTGACCTCGATGACCGTTGCCGGGCCGGCCACGGCCATCTCCACCAGCGCCGCGGCGGGATAAACCTGGTTGGAGGTGCCGACCACCAGCACGCAGTCGCAGCGCTCGAGCTCGGCCTGCGCACGTTCGAGCGCGTTTACGGGCAGCATCTCGCCGAACCAGACCACGCCCGGTCGCATGCGCGCCCCGCACGCATCGCAATAAGGCAGCTCGGCGTCGTCGTCGGCTTCGGCGACCGGCTGCCGGTGCTCGGCGTCGCAGGCGCTGCAGCGATCGATCCAGATATTGCCGTGCAGCTCGGACACATCGTGGCTGCCGGCCGCGCTTTGCAGGCCGTCGACGTTCTGGGTGGCAATGACCACGTCGAGATGGCGTTCCAGTGCCGCGATCGCGCGGTGTCCGGGATTAACGCCGCCGCGGGCGATCAGGCTGCGCCGCCAGCGATACCAGGCCCACACCCGTTCCGGGTTGGCGGCAAAGGCTTCCGGCGTGGCCAGATCCTGCGGCGAGAATTTCGCCCACAGTCCGGTCTGGGCTTCGCGAAAAGTCGGGATGCCGGATTCGGCCGATAGCCCGGCGCCGGAGAGCACGAGCAAACGCCGGCTGTCGGCGAGCGCGCGGGCGGCCGCCTCTATCATCGAAGTCGCTGTCATGGGGCAGCGTCGGCCCCCGGGGCCGACCATGGGAAAATGCTGTCCGACACTCTAACGGCTGTCGCCGTCGCCCGTCATGCCGAGGTCACTGAAGCGCTGCATAGCCGCTGGCGGCAAGCGTTCGCATGCTCAAATGCGTTGCTACAACGCGTACGAGCGCAGCGCCTGCCTTGTTGGCAGCTCAAGCTCGGCAACGCAGTCGTAGCACTTTCGAGGCCCG